>NZ_JAAKVR010000018.1:0-124727 GCF_049175755.1 Aeromonas sp. 600282
TGGTGGAGCTACGCGGGATCGAACCGCGGACCTCTTGCATGCCATGCAAGCGCTCTCCCAGCTGAGCTATAACCCCAACTCACCTCGGTGCTGACGAAGTTATCTCCGGCAACGGAGGCGCATGATAGGCATCACCCGCTTTGCTGTCAACCCTAAAATAACCGCGACTGATTCGTTTAGTCAAAATTGCAGCAGTTCGCTGTTTTTACCAGCAAGGCACGTGCTATCTCTCTGTTTTATGTCACAAATTGGCTCATGCACCTATAAAGGAGAGGCCGTGCAGCGAGCCTCTTTCCCCTTGCAACGCCCCCGCTCTCAGACCTCTCTATGGTCGCTGGTAATCAGCTTCTCCCCCGTCACCTCGGGAAAGCCTTTCCATAAAGGGCATTGCATTTGAAAACCCTTTCCATGATTTTTGTAAATTTACAACATAGAAAGTTGATCTGGCTCACAAATGACCATAGGATCAAACCGTGACCTAGGTCACATACCATAACCATAAATGACAGAGCGATGAGGTAAACCATGTTTGAGAATCTGGCAGTCCTGTTCCACCTGCGCGGTGCAACCACCAAGAACGGCGTTGTAGAGAAAGATGCCTATGCCCCCTCCACCCGTGAATACTACTTCCGCTACGGCAAATAATTGCTGAAAGCCTTTCACGGAAAATGTAATAAAACAACAACACACATCATCACACAGCCCTTTCGAGGCGCTGTCCTGTCCGGGCCAGATGTTCCACGGCCAAACCTGAACTCCACCAAACAAGAATGGGGCCCGCAGGCCCCATCTTTTATTGCATCGGCTCATTGCAGGATCTCGGCCTGATCCAGGTATGACACCATGAAATCCCCTTGCCGGGAGCGCTGGCTTGGATAACACCAGCATCCGGGAAGCTGGCTATGATGCTTGCCATCCTTGTTCAACAGCCAAATGCCGTCGATTAGGTACTGCATGAAGGGACAGCATGACGACGGACAGAGATTTAAAAAGAGCAAGCGAAGTTGAGCAAGCCCTCATCCTGGCGATACCGACCCGCTGGCCTGTCTCGCCAACAGCGGGATGCTCGCCTCTTGGGCAACCTGAAAATATTCGGCCGCAGACTTTCCAGCAGTGTAATTACAACAGCGGAAAGGTTACCACGAATCAGGTTCACACCTTATCAGAGAGCAGTGCAGCCATCACTTGGGGAGAGCCTTCATGCCGGCACCACAAGTCGGCCTGACCGGATACAAGACAGAGCAGAAAAAGAGGGATTGGCAGAGCAACCAATGTTCAGCGCCGCGGGTTGCAAAAGCGGGGCATGACCAGCATGCCCCGCCACAACTCAAGCCTTATTTACAGCTGGCGGCCCCCACATCCTGCCAGACGTCGTGTTTGCCGGGCTCGTTGCCCTTGGTCCAGTATTGCGCTTTCCATTGACGGCCATTATGGGTGGTGATCTCGCCACCGTTGTAAGCTACATTGGCATCCCAACCCAGTTGCACCTTGCTCACCAGCAACCACTGATCCGCGGTACGGCTCGGTTCGTTGCCCTGAGTCCAGTACTTGGCCTGCCACACCAGCTGGTTGTGGCTCACCTTGTCACCGCCGTTGTAGACCTTGCTCGCCTGCCAGGCAGGCCAGTTGGCGGCATCCGGATCAGTGGCCGAGCAACCGCCACCACCGCTGACCGGCTTGACCGTCAGACGGGTGGCGGCACTGGCATCCAGCGCGCCGTCGGAGACGGTGAGGCTCAGGTCATAGGCGGTATCGCTGGTAACGTTCGGACCGGTGACCACCAGGGTGGCACTGTTCTGACCGCTGGCGGTGAGGCCGGCCGGTACCGTCCACTGATAGGTGAGCGGATCACCGTTCGGGTCAGATGCGGTCGCCTTGAGGGTCACCTGCTTGCCGGATTCCACGGAAGCGGTAGCCGGCAGGCTAACCAGTGGCGGCAGGTTGGGCTGCGGCGCCTTGTTGGTGACCACCACCTGATCGCGAGCGGTGAGGTTGTGGTCGTCGGTCACTGCCAGCTCGAACACCAGATTGATGTCGGCGGTCACCGCATCGAGTACAACCCGGGCCTTGGCCTGAGTGGCATCCAGCAAGGTGGCCTGCGGGCCGGAGACCTGCTTCCAGCTATAGGTGAGGGCGCCATTTTCCGGGTCGTGGGACGCGGAGCCGTTCAGCGTCACCTCGGTCGGGCCGGTGACACTCAGATCGCTGCCCGCGTTGGCCACCGGCGGCTTGTTGGCTGGCGGAGTGGTTCCCTCGCCGTGACCCAGACCCTCGTGCATGGCATTGAGGATGTCGCCGTTGTCGGCATCAATCTCCCAGGAGAAGAGGCCACCCAGCTTGTTGGCCAGCACATACTGCCCCTTGGCCTTGACCGAGCGGTCGTTGTCATAGGTGATGAGATCGCCGGTCGAAGCCTTGAACAGATAGGGAGCCTCGGCCACCTCGTCGTAGCTCTTCTCCCAGCCACTGCCCATACGGTTGTTGACGATGTCGCGGTAATCGACCACGCCATCCTCCCAGGTGCCTTTCACCTTGCCGGTCGCCTTGCCGGTGAAGGGGTTGTTGCCCTGATAGCCGCTCACGCCAGTCCAGCCACGGCCATACATGGCGGCACCAACCACCAGCTTGCCGGGGTCAACCCCCTGCGCCAGCATCAGGTTGACCGCCTTGTCGGTGGTGTACTTGGTGTTGGGATCCCAGCTCGCCGCGTAGAGGTTGGTCTGGTGACCCAGCTCGGTATTGCTCCATGCGCCGTTGTAGTCGTAGGTCATCATAAAGATGTGGCTCATGTACTGCTGGGCCGCGCGGTAATCGACATCTTCAATCTTGTCGTAACCGGCGCCGACAGCGGAGGTGAGCTCATACTTGCGACCAGTCTGCGACTCCAGCTCATCGAGCATGGCGCGCAGCTCCTTCATCAGGGTCACATAGGTTGCGCCATCGCTCGGGCTGCCCAGTTTCGGGTTGGCGCCCTGTCCACCCGGATATTCCCAGTCGATATCAACGCCATCGAAGAATTTCCAGGTCTGCAGGAACTCTTTGACTGAGGCGACGAAGGTATCGCGCTTGCTCTTGTCGCCGAGGAAGTAGAAGGGGTCGGAGAGGGTCCAGCCGCCGACGGAGGGGAGGATCTTGAGGTCAGGGTAAGCCTGTTTGAGCGCCATCAGGGCACCGAAGTTACCCTTGTAAGGCTCGTCATAGGCAGTCAGGCCACTTTGCGGCATCTGAACGGCGGCCCAAGGATCGTGGATCGCAACCTTGAAGTCGGCACGACCGGCACACGCACGTTGCAACGCCTGGAAGCTCCCTTCGATCTCCTTGAGGCTATCGTTGAGGCCATCCCCGCCACAGATGGGGGTGAAACCATAGAGGATATGGGTCAGGTTCTGGGCCGGGATCTTGTCCACTGTGAACTTGCGACCATAGACGCCCCACTCCACGTAGTAGGTACCGACCACCTTGCCGGACTTGTTGGCGTAGGGCTTGTTGTTCTCCTGCAACGCGGCCTTTAGCGGCGCCAGGTGGCTGCCATCGGTATCGGCGACCACGATCTCCTTGGCATCAGAGAGAGTACAGCCATCGGCATTGCAGAGGGCCACCTGCATCTGGTAGCGCCCACCTTTGTTCACCTTGAATTTGGCCGTGCCTGCAGCAGCAGAGGGGCCAGACCACACCTCCTTGCCATCAAGCAGCACCCCAGCAGTCTGGCCGACGTCACCGCTCCAGAGGTTCCAGCTCACCTCCACATCGGCGGCATCCTTGACCTTGACCAGATTGTTGTAGGAGGTTGCCGCCTGATCCACTTCAACAATGGCGAACTTGGTGGGCCCCCAGCCGATGGTGGGCTTGCCCGGCGCGGCCGCATAAACGGCAGATGAGACAAGCAGGGAGCCGACCATCATGGCCAGCGATGCGGGTTTTGGACTTAGCATATTGTTTTCCTTTACGTTATGGACAAACGAAAGGGCAACACAACACGACAGGCAACACAAACACGACTACCCCTTGGCAAAGGCAGCCAGCATAACACTGTGGTGGCCCCGCTATCCCAGCTCAACAACGCCTTTAGACCGGAGGCTTTGCGTCCCGACTTTTCAATCGGTTTGCCCTTGTCACAACTTTATTTTCGGCGATAACTAATCGCGAATTAACTCTATGGCAATTTATATAACTAAGCAAACAAGACCATTCCAAACCCGCTACTGACCGTACCTGACGCTGAGCCATGACCTCATGATTCATCTTTAAAATACAAGGGAGCATTGGCCATTATTAATAGCTACCCAACTGATTAAGCTAAAAATTTCACTAAAACAAAATAAAGCGACAAAAGCTCAACACCTGTGGCACAACACAACAAGAGGTAGCCATACCTCACGGCAACAAGTGAATTCAAAGTCAATTTATTGCATACCAGTATCTTCCTCCCCCCACCCCTTCTTATTCAGACACCACAAACTTGTTTATCTGACCCCCAGAGCACAAACGCACAATCCGGCCAGAATGTAAGCAACTGGATAGACAGACATACGCAGTTGTTTATTTTTATTGGCATTTTTATATAATGCCCGCACGTCCCAGTGGCACAGCTGGATAGCGCGCGCCCCTCCTAAGGGCGAGGTCGCAGGTTCGAATCCTGCCTGGGACGCCACCCATCATCCCCTTTTCGCATTCACCCATCTCTTTGGCGATTAGTTCGACGTCCAGCAGCACTCAGCTTGCACCATCAAAATCCTCACCAAGTCACAAGCAATTGTATTCACGCAGCATTCGGCATCTATCCTCTCTCTGATAGACTGCTTCTTTTTGGCTGAGCCCTGCGGCAAAGCCAGCAGCTTCATCTTGCAAAGGAGTGTTGGATGTCCGGATGTTCCTGGTGGGATAGATCCACCGGTTTTGCCTTGCTGACCATTGTGCTGTGGGCCTCGCTGGCGGCGCTGACGTCACGGGTTACCAGCGTGTCACCGCTGGTACTGGTCGGGCTGGTGCTGTTTTTCTGCGGGGTCGGGGCCTTGCCGTTCTGGCGCCAGTGGCATGCTCGTCCGATTACCTGGCTGGTGACGGTTGCGGCATTGCTGCTCTACCATCTGCTGCTCTTTATGAGCTTTCGCCATGCCCCGGTGCTGGAAGCAAACCTCATCAACTACCTCTGGCCGCTCTGCATCATTCTGTTCACCCCACTGTTGTTGCCCGGCCATCCACTCCATGCCCGTCACCTGCTGGCTGGCGCCTTTGGTCTGGCGGGTTCCATGCTGGTGATGGTCAACGGCGAGCTGCAACTGCAGCAGGCCTATCTGCCGGGATACCTGCTGGCACTGGGCGCGGCAGTCGTCTGGGGAGCCTACTCGGTATTATCACGCCGTCTGCCGCCAGCCCCCGCCGTGGTCACTGCGGCAGCCTGTCTGCCCGCAGGTTTGTTGGCGCTGCTGCTTGCCCGTCTGCTCGAAGGGCCTCTGCCGCTCGCGCAGCTCCCCACCAGTGACTGGTGGCTGATCATCGGGCTGGCGCTGGGCCCGATGGGGGCGGCCTTCGTTACCTGGTATCTGGCACTGCGAGACGGCGATCCACGCCGGATCGGAGCCCTTGCCTACCTGACCCCTCTGCTGAGTACTTTGCTGTTAGTAACATTGAACGGAGAGGAGCTAACCTCGCGCCATCTGCTGGCCGGTGCACTTATCATGGGGGGCGCCCTGCTCGGTATGTTGGGCCAACGCAACAGCGCGCAGGTATCCCCAGCCAGTTAAATCGGCAAAATGGGGCCACCTGACCCGCGCTGTCATAAAAACGCCACCATCCCTGTTTAGGCTCGGCCATGCTCCCCCATGGTCTGTGCTGACAGGAATTACCCCGTGAAAATCGCCCATTACGCCACCCTATCCTCCCTTGCTTTGTTACTGGTTGCGGGAGGACAGGCGCTGGCCCTCTACCACGGCTGGCAACAGCTTGCCCGCACCAATCAGGCCCAGCATCAGCACGAGACGCTGCAACAACTGGTGACGGTGACGCTGCAAAACAGCCTGCGTGACTACCTCAACAGCGGCGATCCACAGCAACTGACCGCGGCGGAGAAGATCCGCCAGCAAGCGCTCTCCTCGCTGGCTGCTGAGGATGATGCCGTGGCAGCCCCGCTCAGGCAGCAACTCGAGCAGATGGCGCAGCGCATCGCGCACGACTATCAGGCCGCAGGCAAGCTCTCGGGCAACAGCCAGCTGCTGCTGCAAAATGCGGAGAGTGAGCTGGGCAGCCAGGCCATGGCGCTGATCCGCTATGGGGAGCAAGGCGCCAGCACGGAACAATCTGCCGCAGCACAGCAATATCGCCGCGGTGCAACCGAGATCCTGGCGAGCCTGCCGCGC
Source organism: Aeromonas sp. 600282 (assembly GCF_049175755.1). Taxonomy (NCBI): domain Bacteria; kingdom Pseudomonadati; phylum Pseudomonadota; class Gammaproteobacteria; order Aeromonadales; family Aeromonadaceae; genus Aeromonas; species Aeromonas sp. 600282. The sequence goes on from NZ_JAAKVR010000018.1 coordinate 6,357, forward strand.
CTCGCCCATTTGCGCCAAAGCTATATGGAACAGGGCAATGAGAAGCTGCTCGAAGGGATCCGCTTCGAGCTGGAGGCACTGCAAAAACAGGCCCAAGCGCTGCAAGCCTTGCCGCTGCTCGGCCTGTATGAGGAGGCGCCCGCCGATGAGTTCACGCTGGGGGAGCCGGTACGCAAGGAGCTGGGAGATCAACCGCGCAGCGAATTACGCTCGCTGCTGAGCCGCTATCCGCAGGAGCTGGCCAACAGCCGTGCGGCGCTACAACAGCAACAGGCTGGCCGCCAGACCGTGCAGCAAGACATCATGGCGATGTTGCAAGCGACCAGACAGATGGGGGAACAACTTGCCCGCGAACGGCAAGCCGTCAATCAGGAGCTGGCCACCATCCTCGGCACGCTGGCGCTCTGTCTGGTGATAGTCGCCCTGCTGTTTGCGCTGGTGCAACGACACTGGCTGCTCACCCCCTTGTTGCGACTGCGCGGAGCCTTTATGCAGCTCGATCAGACGGGGCAGGCCGAGCCGTTGCCTGCCGGGCGCGATCGCAACGAGCTGGCCGATATTGTTGCCAGCTACAATCGGCTGATCGGTCGTCTGCAACTGGACCAACAACAAAAAGAGGGGCAGCTGTCAGCGGTATCCCTCAGTCTGCAAGGGATGGTCAGTCAGGTTGACGAGATCCACCACAGCACCCGCACCACCGAACAGGTGGTCGACGAGAGCGGCCAGATGATGGATGAGCTGAACCAGCTGGCCGGAGAGGTTCATCAGGTTGCCGCCGACATCGCCCAGCATGCCCACCATAACGAACAGGCGATGAGCCAGAGCGAAGATCTGGTGGGGAGCATGCTGCACGCCACTCATCAGACCGGACTGGCGATTGACGAGAGCGATGAGGCACTGCAAGCCCTCACCCGCTCGGTTGCCGATGTGACGGCCATTGTCGATGTGATCGGTCATATCGCTCAGCAGACCAACTTGCTGGCCCTCAACGCCGCCATCGAAGCGGCCCGCGCAGGGGAACAGGGACGCGGCTTTGCCGTGGTCGCCGATGAAGTACGCCACCTCTCGGCCAATACCCAGCAATCCCTCAACCAGATCACCGATATTCTGGGGCGCCTGACCCAATCCGGCGAACAACTTGGCACTGTACTGAACCGGATCACCAGCGAATCAAGCCGCCAGCGGGCGCAGGCGGAACAACTGCGCCAGACTACCCAGGCGGTGCGGGAGATCGCCCGCAACACCGCAGTGATCGCCCTGCAGGGCGCCGACAACGCCAAAAGTCAGGAGCACAAACTGGCCAGTTTTGCCGATCTGATCGCCCGTATCCATCAGCATGCCCGTCAGGTGAGTCAACTCTCGGTGCAGGTCTCCTCCCATATCCACCATCAGGCGCAGCAGATCCCCCGCATCCTCGGCCAGCAAGGCTGACCCCTATTCACCCCAAATCTTTGCCAGCTCACTTTCCCTCGACCAGAGGGAAAGTTTTTTTGTAGCACAAAATTATCTGTTATCGGCAGGTTAACTGACACCTCTTCCCCCGTACCGGATGAAAACCCGCACTGGCGCTGGCTGCGGCCTCAAGAAAACGCTCTCATCACCGTGATACCTGCCATGAGGCTGTTTACGACCTTGCCCATGATTATTTGCACTCGGTCATACTTTTGAAACGTTGAGGGAACTTTTCATTGATATTTCGCACCGCGAACGTACTCTTGGGGTTGTCCGATAGCCAAGAATCGGAACATAAAAAAACAACATGTGATGATCAGGACTGCCAACTACAGATGTGCCAAGACATCCGGGTTTGCAGGTAGCCAAGACAAGATTTTTTGCCCTTCGGGGTTTTGATTGCAATGCCAATACCGAGCGGTAGGCCCGATGCCAACTGCCGGAAAAAAAGCTAAGTCCATAAAATCAGGAGCAATAAAAATGGAAAAAGTGATCTTCAAGCGCGCCGCTTTGAGTGCCGCTGTGGTAGCCGCTCTGGTCGCCCCCGGTATGGCGTTGGCAGCTCAGGATATGATGAGCCCGGAATACGGCCAGTCCTATGAAACCTTCGTTAAAGACTCCAAACTGACCGGCGGTCTGTTCTACTTCCAGCGTGATCGTCAGCGCATCGATGGTGACCCGACTGCAGCCAAGAAAGAAGGCAAATACCAGTCCAACCTGAGCCATTCCACCGTTCAAGCCGCTCTCAACTTCAACTCCGGTTATGCCTGGGACACCGTAGGTCTGGATCTGGGCGGCTTCGGTGCCTATGACCTGGCCGTTACCGAAAATCACCCGGTCAACCAGGAGAACGAATTCTCCTTCGCTGGCCGTTCTTGGGGCAACAACGCCAAAGATGGCTCCCCTGAAGGTGGTTTCAGCCTCTCCAACGCAGCGATGAAGCTGAAATTCCTGGACGGCGGCATCACTGCCAAGGGTGGTTATACCCAGCTGTATGTCCCTGGCCAAATCGGTGTTAACTGGTCTTATCAGCCGGGTACCTATCGTGGTGGTCAAGTTGAAGGTAACTTCGGTGGCCTCTACCTGACCTACGCCATCGCTGACGAGTACAAGGCCCCCTGGTACAAAGAGACTCAGGTCTTCTCCCGTGCCAAAGCGTGGATGGATCCGTTCGCTGATGAAAACGTCATCGACTACATCCACGGTATCGCAGCCCGTTACACCTTCGAAAATGGCACTGCAGTGACCGGTTCTTTCGGTCAGTCCGAAGGCTACATGGATAGCTACCACTTCAAACTGGCTCACAAGTTTGACGTACTGGGCGGCCTCTCCACCAGCTACCAGTTCTACGGTTCCGAGACCGAGACCTACACCAAGGGCGCTTCCCAGATCGAGACTTATGACGGTCTGGCATGGCAACAAGCTCTGACAGCCGCCTGGGGCATGGGCCCGTACGGCTTCCGTCTGGAAGGTCTGTGGACCAAGGCTGAAGGTGCGGAAGGCAACTACCTGCCCCGTCTGACCCGTGGCTACGCCAACTCCCAGGGTGCCAACGAAATTTGGTGGGACTCCCGCTCTGACTGGAACGCCAACAACGAGAAAGCGCTGTTCTTCGGCGTGACCCGTTCTCTGGATGACCTGGTTGGTGCGCCTGGCTGGTCCGTCGGTGTATCCGGTGCTTACGGTTGGGATATCGAAACCGGTCAAGGCAAGAAAGCGGCCAACGGTGAAGATACCGAATGGGCAGCCAACTTCGATGTCACCTATACCGTGCAGGATGGCAAGCTGAAAGGCACCCTGTTCAAACTGCACTACACCGACTACAACAACGACATCAGCCAGGGCGGCGGTTGGACCGATTACCCCAACATCTTCGCCTCCGAGCACGACGTCAAGTTCCACATCATCATGCCGCTTACCTTCATGTAATCAGGCAATACGATGTCAGCAAACCGGGCCACTTGGCCCGGTTTTCTTTTTACCGGTTGGCAGGCTAACATGCGAGCCGGATAAGGATTTTATCCGCTCACCAGCCCGCACGCTTTTATCAGCAGTCACAAGGACGCCATCATGCCCCGTTTTGTTCTGATCACCGGTTGTTCCAGCGGAATTGGCCTCGCCGCCGCGCAGGCGCTGGGCCAGCACGGTTTTACCGTGATCGCCTCGGCGCGCAAGGCGGAAGATGTGGCCCGTTTGCAGCAACAGGGATTGCTGGCAGTTCAGCTGGATCTGGCGGACCCCGCCTCCATCGAGCTGGGTGCCAGTGCGGCGCTCCATCTGGCAGGCGGGCGCCTCTATGGCCTGTTCAACAACGGCGCTTATGGCCAACCCGGGGCGCTGGAAGATCTGCCTACCGAAGCGCTCAGGGAGCAGTTCAATACCAACCTGTTTGGCTGGCACCATCTGATCCGTCAGGTGCTGCCGCCGATGCTGGAGGCCAAGGAGGGACGGATAGTGCAGAACAGCTCGGTGCTGGGACTGGTTGCCATGAAGTATCGCGGCGCCTACAACGCCAGCAAATTTGCGCTGGAAGGTTATAGCGATACCCTGCGCCTCGAACTGGCGGGTAGCGGGGTACATATCAGCCTGATTGAACCGGGCCCCATCGATACCCGTTTTCGTGCCAATGCCCGCAGCGCCTTCTTGCGGCACATCGATCCGGCCCAGAGCCGTCATCAGTCGGCCTACCGCCAGACCCTGACACGGCTGGAAAAAGAGGGGGCCACCAGCGGCTTTACCCTCCCAAGCGAAGCCTGCATCCCGCCGCTGCTCCATGCGCTGACCCACGCCCATCCCAAGGCGCGCTATCCGGTGACTACTCCGACCCGGCTGTTTGCCTTCCTGCGACGGGTATTGCCCACTCGCTGGCTCGATAAACTGCTGGCCAAATCGGCCTGATCCCGTGATGGGCGACAAGCATCCTGCCGCCCGGATTGAGTTAGCTGTATAGCGGCGTCACCCGACCCGCCAACCTGGTTTGTCCCTCTCTTCAATAGTGCTCGCCATTGCTGTAGTAGGTGCTCTTGACCAAAGGAACCACCTGCACCACCACATAGGTCTGCTCCCCCAGCACCTGCTTCAAATGGCGCGTGATAAGGCGCGCGGCGGCGTCCTGCATCTCCTGCGGCCGTTCGAACCAGTGCAGCTCGACAAACGGAAATCCCGCCTCTGGCTCGCCGTTACGGATCCAGCAACTCTCCACCCGCTCCATGGTGACAAACTCCGGCTTGCCGCCGGTCAGCTCGCAAAGCTCGGCCAGCAGCGGGCCGCTCACCTGTTGCAGGGTCTCGAGCGCCACGGCGCGAAAACGAAGATGGGGCATGGCAAACCTCTTGGTTATCTGAAATGAGGACTTATCATAGGAGTTATTGTCAGCAAGAGAAGTCACCCGGCGCATATTAAGGATCCCCATGAGATTTCATCGCACCCTCTTTGCCTTCCTGCTCTGCCTGCTGCTACCGCTGCACGCCTTTGCCGATCCCGCCTTCTATCGGGTGAGCAAGGGCAACCAGCAACACTGGCTGCTGGGCTCCATCCATGCGGGCAAGCCTTCCCTCTATCCTCTTCCCGAGCCGGTGGAGCGTGCCTGGCTGCAGAGTCGCGCACTGGTGATGGAGGTGGACATGAACAGCATCACGCCGGATCAGTGGCAACAGACCGGCTCCCTCACCCGACTGGTGGATGGCAAACCGCTCAAGGATCATCTGCCTGCCGAACTCTATCAACGCACCCTGATGGCGGGGGCCCGCTATGGCATCGACGAGGCGACCCTCGCCACCCTGCGCCCATGGTTTGCCGCCATAACCCTGACCCAGGCCGCCATGGCCCGCTCCGACTTCAAGAGTGAACTCGGGATAGACCAGCACTTTGCCGTCCGGGCCGCCAAAGAGGGCAAACCGGTAGTGGGTTTTGAAACCCTGTTGGAGCAGCTCGGTTATCTGGCCAGCGTGGGTGACAACCAGACCCTGATGCTCGCCAGCACCCTGGATGAGCTACCGATGCTGGAGAGCGGTTTCGCCGCCGTGATGAAGGCGTGGCAGCAGGGAGATGAGGCGACGCTGATCAATCTGCTCAAGGAGGAGATGGCTCCCCCAGCGCTACAGAGCTGGATGGAGCAGACCCTGCTGGCCGAGCGCAACCACAACTGGCTGAAGAAATGGTCCACCCTGCCCAACGAGAGCTTTATCGTGGTAGGCGCCCTGCACCTTTACGGCGAACAGGGGTTGCTGGCGTTGCTGGAGCAGCAAGGGTGGCGCATTACCCCGCTCACCACACCGGGCCCTGTGCAGGCTCGGTAGCAAGGAGTCCAGTGAGAACGATCACAGATCGCGCTGGTTATTAAACAACCTGCAAGGGAGTTGATCGGGATCATCCCGGACGGGGCAAAGAGGTATTTATCATGCCTGTCATCAACCGGGTGACAGGAGCAATAAAATGGACTTTTGGCTGGACCTGATGTTTGGCAACAGCGTGGGATTGATGTCGATGCTGGTGATTATCGGCACCTTCTTGCTCATCAGCTCTTACGCGGCCTACTTCATCTACAAGGTGATGCACTCGCAACCGCCTCATTCACAGCAACCCCATTCTCAACAGCCCAAAGAGGGAAAATAATCCTCTGACCACAGGCGGCAGCTCACACTGACCGCCTGTGCTGTTTTATGGCTCGCGACTGTGCTTCCCGGGCCAGACTGCACCAGTGTCCATGCTGGGCGCCCCTTATCCCCTCCCCCTTTCCCCGTTTTCTGTACCGGTTGCGGCCGTTATAATGGCCCCCACTTTTTCTTATGGGGAGCCTGCCGTGTCTCATAACGACGAACTCTCGCTATTTATGAATGAAGTGGCCGACGTGCGGCCCATTCGCAGCGACAACATCCATCCCCATGCGGCCAAATCCGCCCCGACCGAGGCGCAGCTCGCTCGCCGCCAGGCTGCCACTGCCGAACAACTCGCCCTCGACCACCTCACCATGGAGGCCATCGAGATGCGCGATCCGCACGAAATCGTCGGCTTCAAACGCGATGGGGTGCAGGAGGGGGTCTACAAGAAGCTGCGGCTCGGCAAATACGAGCTGCAGGCCAGCCTGGACTTGCACCAGAAAACCCTCAATGAGGCACGCCAGACGCTGGTGCAGTTCATTGCGGATTGTGAAGTCCGGGATATCCGCTGCCTGCTGATCCTGCACGGCAAGGGGGAGCGCAGCACCCCGCGTGCCCTGCTGAAAAGCTATGTCAGCGCCTGGTTGCCGCAACTGCCCGCCGTCATGGCGATCCACAGTGCCGAGCGTCGCCATGGCGGCAGCGGAGCTCTATACGTGCTGCTGCGTAAAAGCGAACTCAAAAAAGCGGAAAACCGCGAACGGCACCAGAAGCGGCTCGGCTAATCCGCGTTTAGCTCCCACGTCTTTTGCCCGCCCGCATGAAGGTGGTCAACTATACAGCGGCGGTGTTAGCATCGAACGGCCCCGATCATGCCAGGTACGGGGCGGCATACCATCAGGGACGATAACAAGGACAATCCCATGTCATATCAAAAGCTTGAACAACATCAGCAGCAGATCCACCGCTTTAGCCACCTCGCCGCCATCTGCGGCTGGGATCAGGCGGCCATGATGCCGGAAGGGGGCAACGATGCCCGCGCCGAAGCGATGGCCGAACTCGGTCTGCTGATCCACCAGAAGCGCACCGCTCCCGAGCTGGGCGACTGGATCGCCAAGGCCGAGAGTGAGCCGCTCGATGAAGTGCAACGTGCCAACCTCGGCGAGATCAAGCGCCAGTGGCAAGATGCCAGCCTGCTGCCCGGTGAGCTGGTCGAAGCGCTGTCGCTCGCTGGCAGCAAGTGCGAGCACGCCTGGCGCAACCAGCGCAAGAACAACGACTGGGCCGGTTTTGCTCCCAATCTCGAGGAGGTGGTGAAACTCTCCCGTGAAGTGGCGCAACTGCGAGCCGATGCGCTTGGCGTGCGCCCCTACGACGCCATGCTGGCCCTCTATGAGCCGGGCATGACCAGCGCGCGGCTCGATCAGATCTTCGGCGATTTGGCCAGCTGGCTGCCGGCTCTTATCCAGACCGTGAGTGAACAGCAGAAGGGCGATGCCCTGCTGCTGCCGCAAGGCCCCTTCCCCATCCCCACCCAGCAGGCGCTCGGTCAGGAGGTGATGGGGCTGCTCGGCTTTGATTTCGCCCACGGCCGCCTCGATGTGAGCAGCCACCCCTTCTGTGGCGGCGTGCCGACCGACGTGCGGATCACTACCCGCTATAACGAGCAGGAGTTTGTCTCCAGCCTGATGGGCATAGTGCACGAGACCGGTCACGCTCGTTACGAGCAGGGACTGCCGCGCCATCTGCTGGGTCAGCCGGTGGCCGAAGCGCGCTCCATGGCAATCCACGAGAGCCAGAGCCTGTTTTGTGAAATGCAGCTGGGGCATCATCCGGCCTTCCTCGCGCTGCTGGCGCCACGTATTCGTCACCACTTCGGCGAACAGGCGGCGTTTGCGCCGGACAATCTGACCAAGCTCTACAGCCGGGTCGAGCCGGGCTTTATCCGGGTCGATGCGGACGAGGTGACCTATCCGGCCCACGTTATCCTGCGCTACGAGCTGGAGCGCGATCTGGTGGAAGGGAAGATCGAGGTGGCCGACATCCCCGAGCTGTGGGACGCCAAGATGCAGCAGTGGCTGGGACTCTCCACCAAGGGCAACTACCGCAATGGCTGCATGCAAGATATTCACTGGACCGACGGCTCGTTCGGCTACTTCCCGAGCTACACCCTGGGCGCCATGTATGCCGCCCAGCTGCGTTTTGCCCTCGAAAAAGAGCTGGGCAGCATGGGGGAGGTGATCGCGGCGGGCCGCTTGCCGGAGATCTTCGGCTGGCTCGGGCGCAACATCTGGTCACAGGGGAGCCTGCACAGCACCGACGAGCTGGTGCGCCGCGCCACCGGTGAAGCGCTCAACCCGCACTGGCTTCGCCAGCATCTGGAACAGCGCTACCTGAAGTAATGAGCGCAGTAAGCTAACAGCAGAACGGGGCCCTTTTTAGTTGACCACTACAGGGCCCCGTTTTTATGGCGGTTCATTTTTATGGCGGTGCATGGCACAGCACGCCGTCACGGCAATGCTGTAAAAAGAGAGGGTTCAGAGGGGGTCCGGTGAACCCAGCAACTCGCGCAGTTGCAGGATATTGCCCTCCGGGTCGAAGGCGTTGCGCACCACAAAGCCGGGCCCTGTCCACTGCTGTGGAAGCAAACCGCCACCGAGATCCGCCGCCTTCGCTTCTGCCCAGGCGAGGCTGGAGACGGTGAAGAACAGCTTGATGGCCCCCTCTTCCCGCAACTCCGGGGGCCTTTTGATAACGACTTGCTCGGCATAAGGTTCGGGAATGGCGTGGATCAGCAGCTGGATATCGCTGTTTTCCAGCACCACCAGCTGCTCATCCTGACTGCAGACCACCATCTGCAGCAGGGTACGGTAAAAGTGGGTCAGCAGGCCCGGATCCTTGGCATAGATCAGGGCACCGGCGCGAGCTGGGCCTGGCATGGAGCACTCCTCAATAGTGAACAACTGGGTGGACAGATCTCCACCATCTCACAGTTGCGCGCCCCATTCGATCCTTTTTAGCGACTCGCCAGCCTCACTGCACAAAGTGCCACTGCCGCAGTGCCAGTGTCGGAGGCGGCCCCTGATCATCCCCCAAATCTGCCATGCCCAGCGCCTCGTCATAGTGCACACCGCCCGCGCCACTCTCGGTCAGGTGTTTTGCCCGCACCGCCCCGTACAGACCGCCACTTCCGCTGATCTTCATCTCGGTGAGCGGGGCATAGAGAGCGGCATAGAGCGGCGTATTGCCCGACAGCTTGACCCCATCCTTGCCGCTATACGCGGAATAGATAGAGATAGCGGGCGTACCGCCAGCGGTCAGCCCCTGTTTGGCTGCCGTCACCTCGGCACCGGCCCCAAGATCGACCTTACCGCTGACGATCAGGATCAGGCTGCTCCCCTCGCTCACCGTCAACTTGTTGCTGCCTGTCATGGTGAAATCCTTGTCGATCAGCAGCACCACATCCCCCTTGATGGTGAGCCTGGCATCGGCCCCCATATTGAGGCTGTCGAGCTTGTAAATAGTCTGTTCCTTGCCAAACAGCTCCCCCTTGCCGGGGAACGGCAGCCCGGGCTTTTGCTGGTTGCTGCTGGTGACCGAGCCGGTGGAGGGATCCGTGGTCAGCACCATCTGCTGGGTGGCCCCGAGCGTCAGGGGACCATTGATGGGCAATGTTGCAGGGGGGAACGATTTGGGCAGCGCGGCCACATTGAGCGGGTCACACACCTGCCCGACAACAGGCGGTAGCTTGGGATGAGCTCGGTATTTGGGCTCCAGATACTTCTGATGCTTGGCATCAAGGAATGCCCCGTTCCCACCATAGTTCAACTTGTCGCCAGCAATGCTTGTGCCATGACCCATAGAAACATCCCCATTGATCGCAACAGCTCCGGCAATATGCCCCCCTTGCAAGGCAAAATTTCCACTCCCGTTCACGCTGCCCTCAACCCTGACGACCCCATCAGAGGGAGAAATGGTGATATCGCCGCCAGCAAGTACATTACCCGCAACAGGTGAAGAACCTTTCAAGGTCACCGAGCCGGTCGCCCGCACATCACCCCAGATGGGGGAGTGCCCGGCGAGCACTACATTGGCCTTGTCGCTGACGGTCGCCACCTTGGCGTTCTGCCCCTGATTAAGGGTCCCGGAAACAGACTCCTTGTACGCTCCCTTGCGCGAATCATAGCTGTCGATAAAACCGCTACCGGAAAGGCTTAGCCCTTCGCATGCCACCACCGAATCCTGAAAGATCAGATTGCCGGGCTCGCGCTTGAGGGTAAACAGGGCGTTGAGGCTGGCATTCCCCTCTAGATAGCGGCCATGGCTCTGCAACGCCAGCTTGCTGCCTGTGGAGGCATCCAGCTGATCGATGCTGAAGCGGCTGCCCGCCATGGCCCCTTCCCCCTTGCCAGGCACCTTCTGCACCAGTTGCTCCCACTCTATCCGCAGTTCGGCGCCAAGGGCCTGATGCAGGGCACGATAACTCTCGTTCATCCCCTGCTCGGCACTGAGCTGCGCATTGATCTTCTTGTGAAAATTGCCGCTCAGGCGGGTTTGCAGCTGATTCTCCTGAATGCTGGTAAACACCAGCAGGCTCGACAGCAGGCTCACCACCAGCACCACCAGCAATACGGCTCCCCGCTGCCCCTGCAATCCCTTGTTCATCCTGCTCCCCCTGCACCGGATGTGGCCAGTGCTGCCGCCCAGACCGCCTTGCGGCGTGCCACCTGCACCTCTACCCCCGGCGCCAGATAGCTCGGCAGCCCTTCGGGCAAGATACGGATATTGACCAGCGCCCCCTGCTGGCCGAATTCAAGATCCTGAAGATGGGCCAGCAACAGACGCGGGCCATCCCCGTCATCGCAACTGAGTACCGGCGGCGTGAAGCGGTACTGCTCGGTAAAATCGGCGGTTTTCTGGTTGCCAAGGCAGGAGAGCACCTGACTGCCCCCCTCTACCTTGAAAGCCAGCGTCAGGCGATCAGGGGTGACCGCTATCAGCTGATCCGCCTGCTTGATGCTGTTGGTAAAGGTGAGAGTGGCAAAGCGCAGCACCTCGTTCGCCTGCTCCAACGCCTTGCTCTGCTCGACCGTGCTCTTGATGGGCACGTAACCGGCAAAAATCGCCAGCATCAGCATCAGACCGAGCACCATGGAGATCATCAGCTCGACGAGACTGACACCTCGCTGTCGGAAGGGAACGTTCAGCATAGTGGTGGAAATCCTGCGTTCAGCTCCACCCGCTTGGCGCCGGAGACCCGCTCATCCTGCCACTCGATAGCGACCACAAAGTTGTCGCTATAACGGTTCGGTAGCACCAGCCGGTGGCCCTCGAGCAGGGTGAAGCGGGCAAGAAAATCGCCCTGGGTGAACCGCTCCGGCTTGCGCTGCACTTCGCACAGCGAACCCCAGATCTGCTCCACGCTGTTGCTCGCCTCGATCGTGGCCAGGGTGCTCTGCAGGCTATAGTGCGCCTGCTGCAACGAGACCACCTGCCCCTTGGCGAGACCGAGAAACACCATCACCGCCAACACCATGGAGACCATGATCTCCACCAGATTGAACCCCTGCTGACGGGCAAGTGCGGCGTGTCTCATGAGCAGCTCCCTTGCAGCAGCTGACCGCTCGGGGCCACGCAGAGTACACGCTGCTCACCGAGGCGATTGGCCAGAGTGATCTCGGCGTGGCTGCTGCTGCCGGTTGGCGCGATCCGGATCGGCTCAAACGGTTTGATCACCACTCCGCCAGCAGGTGCTGCCGCCTGACGCAGCAACTTGCTGTCAGCCATCACCTCCCAGCCACCGTTCTCGGTGCCCTGCAGTACCACCGGCAGGGTCAGCTTGACCGCTTCGCTGCGGGCAAAGCGGTAGGCTGACGCGAGCTCGGTCGCACTGCGATCGAGCCGTTCGGCCGCGAGGCGCTGACTCATGGAGGGCAACCCGACTAGCAGCAAAATAGCGGCGATGCCGACCGTGATCATCAACTCAATCAGAGTAAATCCGCGCACGTTCATCTTATGATCCCCAGCAGTCATGGCGATTGGCCGCGCGATAACCGGTCTGATCTAGGGTCAGAGTGCCGCACTCATCCTGTTGTCGCGTCGTTGGAATGGCTTTGAGCAGGTAGTCGCCAGCATCTTGCTGGCTGTAGCTGAACTGGTAGAAATCCGTGTTGGAAGGAGTGGCAAACGTGTCGGGATAACGGCCCTGTTGGGTATAGATACGTTCGAGGGCGAGCGCCTGCTCCAGCAGTTGCTGCTGCGCTTCGTAACGACGTCCCTGTTGCAGATAACCCTGATACGCTGGCAACGCGATGGCCGCGAGAATGCTGACAACCGTCATGGCGATCAACAACTCGATCAGACTAAAGCCCCGGCAATGGGGCCATGCCTTACAGTCGTTCACTTATCATCCTTGGCAAGTGTTGTTGTTATTGGCCGGCCCTGGGCCGCAAATGCGATGACTTAATAATCATCAAAAATTAACTGACTCGATTGAACAACACAAAATCGCCACACTCAATGTAAAAAAGATAGTTATGTGATCTGTTATTAATTTTTAAGCAGTTTTCGCCGCCACTAATCTCGCTAAGCAAATAACGCTAAGCCAATCGTGCCTACGACCCGTCCGTTATGCCTCCTTCTGTCGAGCCGCGACATATGAATAACAGCGTGACGAAGAGTGAAACCCGGCCGTGCAATGAAAGAGTAAAAAAACTTCGGCCAATTTTTGCTATCCCTGTCCGTTTCTGGCTAGTCATGGCCCCCGAGCCCCCTTACTCTCTTGCCATCTATTCCAGCAACGCCGCCAACACCATGAATGCAAAGCCAAGCCCTGAGTCGTCACCGGATGAGGTGATCAACACCCTCAGCCGCGAACAGTGTCACGCCGCACGGCTCGCCCGCGATGCTCGCTTCGATGGCCGCTTCTTTACCGGCGTGCTCTCGACCGGCATCTACTGCCGGCCTGTCTGCCCAGCACGGCCACCGCACGAGCACAATGTGCGCTACTTCCAAAGCGCCGCGGCCGCCGAGCAGTATGGGCTGCGACCCTGCCTGCGCTGCCGCCCTGAGCTGGCCCCCGCAGCCCGTGGCGATCTGCCGGTTGAACTGGCACGTCTGCTGGCACGCATCGATCGCGGAGAGCTGGCGGAGGGCACGCTCGCCAAACTGGCCACTGAGGCAGGGATCAGCGAACGCACCCTGCGCCGCCAGTTCGAGCAACATCTCGGCGCCTCACCAAAACAGGTGGAGCAGACGCGCCGCCTGCTGCTCGCGAAACGGCTGCTGACTGAAACTGGGCTGCCCATTACCGACATCGCGTTTGCCGCCGGCTTTGCCAGCATCCGCCGCTTCAATGATGCTTGGCTCAACGCCTACGGACTGGCCCCGCGCTCCCTGCGCCAGCAGGAGCAGCACGCTGACGCGCCAGAGCACATGAACGATCAGCCGCGCGGCGCAACGCTGACGCTGCAGTTGCCCTACCGTCCCCCGTATGATGTGGCGGCCATGCTGGCGTTCTACCGGCTGCGTGCGATCCCCGGGCTGGAGCGGGTAGATGGCGAGGTGTATGAGAGGCGCTACCAGGTCGGTGATCAGGTCGCGCTGGTGCGCATCGCGCAGGGCAAGAGGCACAGCCTGCAACTCACCGTTCATGATCTGCCGCTCGCGGCGCTGCCCGATCTGCTCTATCGGGTGCGCAGGATGTGGGATCTCGATGCCGATATGCATCGGATCGGCGATCTGCTCGCTCAGGATCCTCTGCTCTCCCGCTTGCTGGCGCGCTGGCCCGGCGTACGGCTGCCGGGTGGCTGGGACGAGTATGAGGTGATGCTGCGCGCCATCGTAGGCCAGCAGGTCTCGGTCAAGGGGGCCATCACCATACTCGGGCGGCTGGTGGCGCGCACCGAGGCGCAATACGGGGTGGCGCAACTACCGACCCCCGCCCAGTTGTGCGAACTCGATCTCGACGGTATCGGCATGCCCGGCAGCCGCATTCGTACCCTGCGCGGCGTGGCACAGGCGCTGGCCAGCGGCGAGCTGACCCTCACGACAGCCAGTGACGAGCAGTTGCTGGCGCTGCCGGGCATAGGCCCGTGGACGGTCTCTTACTGGCGGCTGCGCTGCGGGCTGGATACCGATGCCTTCCCCGCTTCCGATCTGGTGCTGCAAAAGGCACTCGGCGGCGGCACCAAGCTGCCGGTAAAAGAGGGGTTGGCGCAAAGCGCAGCATGGCAGCCGTGGCGCAGCTATGCGGCCAGCTGGCTGTGGCATGCCATGAGTGAAGCGCCCGATTTGCTACTCCGTGCCACTGGCAACGAAAACCAGCCAGATAACCCACAACAGGAGATAACCCCATGATCCGCTACGATATCCTGCCGACCCGCTGCGGCGATCTGCTGGTTGCCATCAATGAATCTGGTCTGGTGCACGTAGACTTTGTGGCGGGCCTGCGGGCACTGCCCGATATGAGTGGCTGGCAGCAAGATCACAGAGCACTGGCTCCCTTCCTCGCCGAATTTGACGCCTATTTTGCCGGTCGCTTGCAGCGCTTCTCCCTGCCCCTTGCCGCCCGCGGCACCGCATTTCAGCAAGCGGTATGGCAAGCATTGTGCGACATCCCCTATGGCGAGACCCGCAGCTACAGCGATATCGCTCGCACCATCGGCAAACCCGATGCGGTGCGGGCAGTGGGCGCGGCGAATGGCCGCAATCCGCTCTCGATCATCGTCCCCTGCCATCGGGTGATCGGCCAAAACGGCAGCCTGACCGGCTATGCGGGGGGATTGGAGATTAAAAAAACGCTGCTGGCGCTGGAGAGGGACAATTAAAGGAGGGTAGGCAGAGAACCTGCGATAAAAATTGCCCCTTTCCGGATGGAGAAAGGGGCTCATTGATCAGCGTTTCAGGCTGCCCATCACATGCATTTCGCAGCGGTTGCAGTCAAAGCGCAGGCGGAAGGTATCTTTACCCATCTTGAGCTCCAGCGGCTCGGCCTTGAGACCGGGCACCTCGTTCGGACAGAGGTTCTGGCTATAGCGGATGCAATGCTTGGTGATCATCAGCACCACTTCCCGCTCCTCCTTGTTCGCCTCATAGGCGGGAGCGATGCGCTCCACCCCGTGCTCGCGGAAGAACTGTTCGGCCGCGCTGTTCAGCACGTTGCCAAGGTAGGAGAGGCGGTGCTGGGGATAGTTGATATCCCGCAGGGCGATGCGTCGCTCGGGGCGCTGGTAGCTGGCCACCCGTGCCGCCTCCAGCGCGGCGATGCCGTCCCGGCGCAAACCGTTGAGCTGTGATGCGGCGATAAAGAGCGGGTGAGTGAATGCCAACTCAATCTTGCGCGCCACAAACAGGGTATTGCCGAGTTTACCAAGTTGATCCCGCGCCTGCTGCAGCGCCCGCTCCGGGTTGTCGGCAGGCTGTTTGTCGCAAGGCAGGGTCACCGTGGCACTAATGCCCTGCTCGTCGGTGAGCGTGAGGATCACGCCCTCATCGCACTCAGCCAGCACCATATCGACCCGGATGCGGCGATCCGCGCTCGCCTTCTCCAGCATCTTGCTGAACGCCTGATCGTGGTTGCGGTAGATTTCGGTCCCCACCTTCAGCCCCGGCATGCGTTCTGACAGGAGTAACTGCTTACCTTCGACTTTGTTGAGGCGCATCCCCACCAGCTCGTTGTTCGGCTTGAAGAAGCCCAGACCGTCACCGTTGTTGAGGGTGACCTGTTTGCCGTCAATCTCGATACCGTCACGGGTCACCTTGGTGACACGCCCGAGCGGTTCACCCACATATTTCGGGCTCTTGGTGGAGTCGATCCCCTGCTGGCGGCCATGGAGGAAGTAGTCTGTGCTGCCGCGGTTGAAACTTTTCTTGGGGTCAGGCGTGAAGCTGTAGCTGCAACGACCCGCCGAGGCGGCGACCAGATCGGAGCGGCTATCCAGAATGGCGTCCAGCTTCTGGCGATACCAGGCGGTAACGTTCTTGACGTAGTCGAGCCCCTTGAGGCGCCCTTCAATCTTGAAGGAGCGGATCCCCGCCTCGATCAAGGCCTCCAGGTTATCGGTCTGATCCATATCCTTGAGGGACAACAGGTGGCTGTCTGCCACCAGCACTTCGCCATCCGGCTTTTGCAGCGAGCAGGGCAGACGGCAGAGCTGGGCACACTCACCACGGTTGGCACTGCGGCCGGTACGGGCATGGCTGATGTTGCACTGGCCACTGTAGGAAACGCAGAGAGCGCCGTGGATAAAAAACTCCAGCTGCACATTGGTCGCCGCACTGATCTCGCGGATCTGCGCAAGAGACAGTTCGCGCGCCAGCACCACCTGAGAGAAACCCACATCCTGCAGAAACTTCACCTTCTCCGGCGTGCGGTTGTCGGTCTGGGTACTGGCATGGAGCGCGATGGGAGGCAAATCCAGCGCCAGCAGCCCCATGTCCTGGACGATGAGCGCATCTGCTCCAGCTTCATAGATTTGGTGGGTCAGCCGCCGCGCCAGCTCCAGCTCGTGATCGTGCAGCAGGGTGTTGAAGGCGACAAAGACTTGGGCGCCGAAGCGATGGGCGTGGCGCGCCAGCGCTTCGATATCTTCGATGGTGTTGCCCGCCGCGCTGCGGGCGCCAAAGGCAGGGCCGCCCATGTAGACGGCATCGGCACCATGGTTGATGGCTTCGATGCCGTAGGCGAGGTTCTTGGCCGGAGCCAGAAGCTCCAACCGGTTGTTGTGGCTTAACGGGTGCTTGTTCTGGTGCATGGTCTCGGGATCAGGGCGGACAGCAAATGGGCGCTACTCTAGCCCATTCACCGCCTGCGTGCCTTGATCCCGCTTAAGGTATCCGCAAAATGCAGGATTAGATAACCACCTTGAGTGCCAGCCCGAGCAGCACCAGGCCGCTCACCTTATCGATCACAAAGGATTTGGCTTTAAGCCACGCCAGCACCGGCCCGCGGGAGAGCACCAGCGCCACCAGCACGTACCAGACGGCATCGATCCCGCCCGCGGTGAGCATCATGATGCCCCCTTCGCTCCAGCCGGTATCGGCCCGCACAAACTGGCTGAACAGGGCGATGAAGAAAACCGCCAGCTGGGGGTTAAGGAAGGCAACCATAAAACCTTCAAAGGCCCCTTGCCGACCGCGCAACTGATGTACCTCTTCATTCCCTTCGTCACTGGCTGGTTTTGCCAGCAGGGCTTTCACCCCGAGCCAGGCAAGAAACGCGGCGCCGCCGTAGCGGATCAGATCAAACAGGATCGGTGTCTGGGTGATCAAAATGGAAAGGCCGAGCGCCGTGACCAGCGCATAGATACCAACCCCGAGGCCGTGGCCAAGCGCAGTAGCGACGCCATGCCCCTGCCCGCCCTGCACCGTGTTGCGGATGATCAGCGCCAGACTCGGCCCCGGGCTGATGGCCCCCATCACGCAGATTGCGGCCAGTGCCAGCCAACTCGTCAGTTCCATGCTTTTCCTCTTTTGTGCTCGATATGATGACCTGCACTCAGGGTACGGGCTGAGCCATTATGCCAGTAGTGAAAGTTATGAATAGATTCCATAACCAATGGCTATAACGCCACACAACCGACTGCGGCTAACCGCCGAGATCGAGCAGCTTGCGACTCTCGCCAACGGTGCGTTGCAGATGATCCCGCAGGAAGGGGTAGGCCAGCTCGCGAAACCAGCGGTGGGCTGGATCCTGATGGTGGCGCTGATGCCACAGCAGATGATACTGCTGGTCGCGGGTAGCAAAGGGCAGATCGACAAAGGTGAGCTCATGGCCACAGGAGAGCTGCCAGGCGATATGGGCCGGGGTGGTCATCAGGCAATCGGTGCGCAGCAACACCTCCACTGCCGCCTGAAAGAAGGGAACTCTGGCAAACCAGCGCCGACTCAGTCCCTGCGGCGCCAACACCTGCTCCACCGGGCTGTCCTTGTCGCCTCCCCCGCTCACCTGCAGGTGAGGCCAGGCGAGATAGTCATCGAGACTCAGCGCCTTGCCCGCCAGCGGGTGGTGACGTCCCATCAACACCGCCAGCCGATCTTCCCCCTGATGCAGACCACGGATCTGATCCGGTACCTGCTCGGTGATGGTGGAGACCAGATCCAGCTCGGACTGCCACAACTGCGGCAGCTGACGCTTGTCCCACAGGCTGTACTCCAGCGCCGCCAACGGCGCCTCTTTGGCGAGCGCGGCACAGATATCGGGCAGGATATGCTGGGCCACATAATCGGAGGAGGCGAGCCGAAATACCCGCTCGCAGCGGCTCGGGTCAAATCCGGGCGCCTCGTAGAGCCGCTCCAGCGCACCGAGAGAATCCGCCAGCTGGGCGGCCAACAGTTCGGCCCGTGGCGTCAGCAGCCAGCGTTGCCCCTCCCGCACCAGCAACTCGTCATCAAACTCGCTGCGCAACTGGGCAAGCTGCTTGCTGATGGAGGGCTGACTCAGGTGCAACAGCTCGGCGGCGCGGCTGATATTGCGGGTCTCCAGCAGCACCTTGAGGGTCGGCAACAAGTTGAGATTGGCTCTGAGCAAGGAGATACCCTCATCGGTGGTGAAACGCCTATCTTAGGGCAGATGAGTCCCGCGTTTTAAGCAAAATTTCCAGCCATGTTCCGCGCGTTGCAGCCCTTTGCGACCAGATGGCACAGCTGAGCCCCCTGCACATAACCATGACCACAAGATGACAGTGGTTGTCTCGTACGGCATAATTGCACGATTTTCCGCCCGCGGGCGATCCACTTGAGAAGCGGTAACAAGATGAAATACGCCAATATCACCGGCTGGGGCAAATGCCTGCCTCCCTCCGTGCTGACCAACGACGACCTCAGCACCATCATGGATACATCAGACGAGTGGATCTATCCGCGCACCGGCATCAAGGCCCGCCGGATCTCCCATGTCAGCACCTCGGATCTCGCCACCCTGGCCGGTCGCCGCGCACTGGCCTGCGCCGGTCTGGAAGCCAGCGATCTCGATGGCATCATCCTGGCCACCGCCACCCCGGACAACCTGCTGCCAAGTGCCGCCTCTGCGGTGCAAAAGAAGCTGGGCGCCGTCAACGCCGCCGTGTTTGACCTCAACGCGGCCTGCACCGGTTTCGTCTACTCCCTCTCCGTCGCTACCTCGCTGGTGCAGGCTGGCATGATGAAGAAGGTGCTGGTGATTGGCGCCGAGCGCCTCACCTACCTGCTGGACTGGGCACGCCGCGATACCGCCGTACTGTTTGGCGATGGTGCCGGTGCCGTGGTGATAGAGGCAAGCGAGCAGGAGTGTGGCCTGATCGCCAACAAGCTGGGTTGCGACAGCGAAGCGCGGGAGATCCTGCATGTACCGAACTTCGGTACCGACCGGGTGCGTTTTGCCGATATCGATGGCCTGTTCACCTTCAACTTCGAAGGGCCGGAGATCTTCAAACGTGCTGTGCGCGGCATGGGTGAGGCCACCAGCACTGTGCTGGCGCAGGCCGGTATTGCGCCGGAGCAGGTCGACCTGATCGTGCCGCACCAGGCCAATATCCGCATCATCGAGACCCTCGCCAAACGGATGAATGCGCCGATGGAGAAGGTGATGGTCAACATCGAAAACTACGGCAACACCTCCGCCGCTACCGTACCTATCGCCCTGTGCGAAGCGCTGGAGCAGGGGCGCGTCAAGCCGAATTCCTATCTGCTGACTGCCGCCTTCGGTGCCGGCCTGACCTGGGGCGCAGCCATCATCAAGTGGGGCGATCGTGTTACCCCTATCAACAAGTGCGAGGCCGAGTTGCCACCGTGCGACCAGAGCGCACTGGAACTGATTGCTCACGCCGTCGAAGGGTGTCAGAAGGCCCACGCCAACGAGGCCTGATCCTTATCAGGAGCCTGAATCCTCAGGCTCCTTTCTCCCACACCGTTCTCCCTCCCCCTTCGCAACACTTTTCTAACCTGACCTCTTGAGGCTCCGGCAATGCCCACCACATCCTGAGCAGAGAGCCAACTTCGGCGTGATGAGCCTGAGCGCATAAAAAAGTCCGGCGCCCCAAAGGGCGCCGGACTTTTTACTGCAACCGGAGAATCCGGTTCAGGAGGACAGATTACTCTGCGGCAGGCGCTTCGGCAGCAACCGGAGCATCAGCAGCCGGGGCTGCATCAGTCGGAGCGTTCGCTTCCTTGATGGAGAGACGTACGCGGCCCTGACGGTCCACTTCCAGTACCTTCACCTTGACCACGTCACCGATAGTCAGGTGGTCAGCCACGTTCTGAACGCGAGCATCGGTGATCTGGGAGATGTGTACCAGACCATCTTTGCCCGGCAGGATGTTGACGAATGCACCGAAATCGGCCAGACGGACAACTTTACCTTCATAGATGCGGTTCACTTCGATCTCGGCGGTGATGGCCTCAATGCGACGGATCGCTTCCATGGCAGCTTCGTTGGCCACAGCGGAGATACGTACAGTACCGTCATCATCCAACTCGATGTTGGTGCCGGTCTCTTCGGTCAGCGCACGGATCACGGAACCACCCTTACCGATCACGTCCTTGATCTTCTCAGGATTGATCTTGATGGTGTGGATACGCGGTGCGAAATCGGAGATCTGGGCACGGGGAGCCTGGATTGCTTCATCCATCACTTTCAGGATGTGCAGACGAGCACCACGAGCTTGCTTCAGCGCAATCTCCATGATCTCTTTGGTGATGCCTTCGATCTTGATGTCCATTTGCAGCGCGGTCACACCTTCGGTGGTACCGGCTACTTTGAAGTCCATGTCGCCCAGGTGATCTTCGTCACCCAGAATGTCGGACAGCACGACGAAACCTTCTTCTTCCTTCACCAGACCCATGGCGATACCGGCGACGGAAGCCTTGATCGGCACACCGGCATCCATCAGCGCCAGAGAGGAACCACAGACAGACGCCATGGAGGAGGAGCCGTTGGATTCAGTGATTTCAGACACCACGCGCACCACGTACGGGAACTCAGCAGCACTCGGCATCACGGCAGCAACGCCGCGCTTGGCCAGACGGCCGTGACCGATTTCACGACGCTTCGGGCTACCCATCATGCCGGTCTCACCGACGCAGTATGGCGGGAAGTTGTAGTGTAGCATGAAGCGATCGGCACGGTTGCCGGTCAGCTCGTCGATGTTCTGGGCGTCACGCTCGGTACCCAGGGTCGCAACGACCATAGCCTGGGTTTCACCACGAGTGAACAGGGCAGAACCGTGAGCACGGGGCAATACGCCGGTAGCGACAGACAGGGCACGGATCATTTCCGGATCGCGACCATCGATACGCGGCTCACCACGCACTACGCGGCCACGAACGATGCGGCTTTCCAGGCTGTGGAACTCTTCGCCGATCTTCTTGGCATCTTCTTCCACGCCGGAAGCGATAACTTGCTCAACCACACGACCCTTGATGGCCGCGATGGTTTCGTAACGAACAGCCTTCTCGGTGATGCGGTAGGCTTCACCCAGCTCGGCGCTCGCCAGCTCGGCAACCTTGGCTTTCAGCGCTTCGTTGACGACAGGCGGAGTCCAGTCCCACGGCTTGGTGCCGACGGCAGCGGCAAATTCGTTGATGGCGTTGATAACGGTCTGCATCTGCTCGTGACCGTATACCACGGCGCCCAGCATCACCTCTTCGGAGAGGATGGCCGCTTCGGACTCAACCATCAGTACGGCGTTGGCAGTACCGGCAACAACCAGATCCAGATCGCTCTGTGGCAGTTCGGTGGTGGTCGGGTTCAGCACATACTGACCGTTCATGTAACCCACGCGAGCAGCACCGATCGGGCCGCCAAACGGAATGCCGGAGATGGCCAGCGCAGCAGAGGCGCCGATCATGGCAACGATATCGGGGGAGACTGCCGGATTCACGGACATGACGGTGGCAACCACCTGAACCTCATTGAAGAAGCCTTCCGGGAACAACGGACGAATTGGACGGTCGATCAGACGGGAGATGAGGGTCTCGCCTTCGCTCGGACGGCCTTCACGACGGAAGAAACCACCCGGGATACGACCAGCAGCATAGGTACGCTCCTGGTAGTTGACGGTCAGCGGGAAGAAATCACGGCCGTGATCGGCCTCTTTCTTGCCTACGACGGTCACAAATACACAGGTATCGTCCATGCTGACCATAACGGCCGCAGTGGCTTGACGGGCCATCACACCGGTTTCCAGTGTGACGGTGTGTTGACCGTACTGGAATGACTTAACAATAGGATTCACGTGAATTTCCTTTTTACAATTTGGCTCTTTAAATTCGCGCACAAGTATACTTGATTCGATGCAAAAGGTAAGCGGCGACACAAATTCTGTGAGGATGGCAACAAGCCGCTAAAGAGCAATAAAAAAGGGGAACCCGGAGGTTCCCCTTTTCGCGAAATCTGATGGTCGATTAACGACGCAGACCCAGCTTGGCGATCAGAGCAGCATAACGCTCGGAATCTTTACGCTTCAGGTAGTCCAGCAGCTTACGACGCTGGGAAACCATGCGCAGCAGACCGCGACGACCGTGGTGGTCCTTGGAGTGCTCTTTGAAGTGACCTTGCAGATGGTTGATCTGGGCAGTCAGCAGGGCAACTTGCACTTCGGGGGAACCGGTGTCGTTGGCGCCACGAGCGTGCTCGGCAACGATTTGAGCTTTGATCTCAGCATTTAGAGACATGGTATTACTCCAGTAGAGTGTTTAAAGGTTCACAGCCAATCTCTAATTCAGCCGTGAAATGAGGGCGGTATGATAATCGTCCCTGCCCATTTTCGCAACGAGAAAGAAGCGAGAGAGGGAAAGAGCACGCCGATACCGCCTGAGGATCACTCCTCGTCGTGATAACGTACCAGTCGCTTGGGGGCGACGCGGCCATCATCATCAATCTCGCCAACCCCGATGAACTCGCGCTCCGGGCCGACCGTCATACGAACCTGACCGCTGTGCGGCGCACCCGCCACCTGCACGGCCTGGCCCTGATTCACATAGGCAGCCACAACAGCCAGCATGTTCACCTCGGGCAAGCTTGCCACGGCAGTATCCATCGGCAGCAACAGGGGATCCAGCTGCTCGCGCGGCGGGATGCTCTCGGCCTTGGCCTGCTCGAAAATACACTCGAGCTGCTCCAGAGTCAGCATCCGCTCGTACGGATAGCTGGCCACCTGGGTACGGCGCAACTGGGTCACGTGGGCGCCACAACCCAGCACTTCACCCAGATCATCCACCAGAGAGCGGATATAGGTGCCCTTGCTGCAGTGCACTTCAAGGCGCACTTCATCACCTTCGAAACTCAGCAGTTTGAGCTCGAATACGGTGATGGGACGGGCTTCACGCTCAATCTCGATACCTTCGCGGGCATATTCGTAGAGCGGACGGCCGTTGTGCTTGAGCGCGGAATACATGGACGGCACCTGCATGATGGGGCCGCGGAACTGGTCCAGCGCCTCAATCAGGGTACCGACAGCCACGTTCACCGGACGGGTGGAGACCACCTCACCATCGGAGTCGCTGGTGTTGGTGCGCTCGCCCAGTTTGGCGGTCACCTCATAGCGTTTGTCCGCTTCCAGCAGATACTGGGAGAACTTGGTGGCCTCACCGAGGCAGATCGGCAGCATACCGGTCGCCAGCGGATCCAGTGCGCCGGTGTGACCGGCCTTGGCTGCGTTGTAGATGCGCTTGACCTTCTGCAACACATCGTTGGAGGTCAGGCCGGTCGGCTTGTCCAGCAGCAGAATGCCGTGCACATCACGGCCCTTGAAACGACGTCTTCGAGACATCTCAGGCTTTATCCTCAGTTGTGTCATCCGGTGCGGATTCAGCTTCTTCGTCACGGCCGGATTCGGCCATGCGACGCTTGTCTTCGCGCACAGTGTTGGTCACCAGGTTGGAGAGACGCATCCCCTCGACCAGGGTCTGGTCGTAGTAGAAACGCAGCTCGGGCACCACGCGCAGACGCATGGCACTGCCCAGCAGACTACGGATATATCCGGCTGCTTCGGTCAGACCCTGCAAGCCTTCCTTGATGCGCTCGGCATCATTTTCCAGCTGCAAGAAGGTGACGTAAATCTTGGCATAGTTGAGGTCACGGGACACTTCCACATCGGAAACGGTCACCATGCCGATGCGCGGGTCTTTCACCTCGCGCTGCAGGATCAGCGCAATTTCACGCTGGATCTGCTGTCCGACCCGACGGGTCCGGCTGAATTCTCTGGCCATATTCTATCCTGCGATAAAAGGGGGCCGCGGCCCCCTATTTTGTCTAACTCTCGGCTTACAGAGTCCGTTGGATTTCAACAGTCTCGTAAACTTCGATCTGGTCGCCTTCGCGCACGTCGTTGTAGTTCTTGACCGCGATACCACACTCGTAACCGTTGCGAACTTCGTTGACGTCATCCTTGAAGCGGCGCAGGGATTCCAACTCGCCTTCATAGATAACCACGTTGTCACGCAGAACGCGAATACGGTTGGAACGCTTGACCACACCTTCGGTAACCATACAGCCAGCAACGGCGCCGAACTTCGGCGACTTGAAGACGCTACGCACTTCAGCCAGACCGATGATCTCCTGACGATACTCTGGGGCCAGCTTGCCGCTCATGGCCTGCTTCACTTCGTCGATCAGGTCATAGATGACGGAGTAGTAACGCAGATCCAGGCTCTCGGATTCGATGACCTTGCGCGCAGACGCGTCGGCACGAACGTTGAAACCAACCAGAATGGCGCTGGAAGCAGCAGCCAGGGTCGCGTCGGTTTCGGTGATGCCACCTACGCCGGAACCCACGATCTTCACCTTCACTTCGTCGGTGGAGAGTTTGACCAGCGCATCGCAGATCGCTTCCACAGAACCTTGTACGTCGGCCTTGATCACCACGTTCACTTCGGACACTTCGCCCTCGGTCATGTTAGCGAACATGTTTTCCAGCTTGGCCTTCTGCTGGCGAGCCAGCTTGACTTCGCGGAACTTGCCTTGACGGTAGAGCGCCACTTCACGGGCTTTCTTCTCGTCACGGACAACGGTGGCTTCGTCACCGGCAGAGGGAACGCCGGAGAGACCCAGGATTTCCACCGGCAGGGACGGACCCGCTTCCTTGATCTCGCGACCCAGTTCGTCACGCATGGCGCGAACACGGCCGTACTCGAGACCACACAGAACGATGTCGCCCTGACGCAGAGTACCCTCTTGTACCAGTACGGTAGCAACCGGACCACGACCTTTATCCAGGAAGGATTCGATCACGACGCCGTTGGCCATACCGTCAACCACCGCTTTCAGCTCCAGTACTTCAGCCTGGATCAGGATGGCTTCCAGCAGATCGTCGATACCCTGACCGGACTTGGCAGATACGTGCACGAACTGGCAGTCTCCACCCCAATCCTCGGACATGACGTTGTAACGAGCCAACTCGGTCTTGACGCGATCCGGATCCGCTTCCGGCTTGTCGATCTTGTTGACTGCCACAACCAGCGGCACACCGGCAGCCTTGGCGTGCTGGATAGCTTCGATGGTTTGCGGCATCACGCCGTCGTCAGCAGCAACGACCAGAACAACGATGTCGGTCGCCTTGGCACCGCGAGCACGCATGGAGGTAAACGCCGCGTGACCCGGAGTATCCAGGAAGGTGATCATGCCGCTATCGGTCTGAACGTGGTAAGCACCGATATGCTGGGTAATACCACCGGCCTCGCCAGCAGCAACCTTGGCTTTACGAATGTAGTCCAGCAGCGAGGTCTTGCCGTGGTCAACGTGACCCATGATGGTCACGACCGGTGCACGGGGCTTGGCTTCGGAGGTCTCGTCACGATCGGACAGTACCGCCTCTTCCAGCTCGTTCTCGCGACGCAGCACAACCTTGTGACCCATCTCCTCAGCGACCAGCTGAGCGGTCTCTTGGTCAATCACCTGGTTGATGGTGGCCATGGCACCCATCTTCATCATCGCCTTGATGACTTCAACGCCCTTGACGGCCATCTTGTTGGCCAGCTCGGCCACGGTGATGGTCTCGCCGATGACAACGTCGCGGTTCACCACGGCAGCCGGCTTGTTGAAGCCATGCTTCATGGCGTTCGGGGTAGCGACCTTGCCACGTTTGCCTTTACGGGCACGCGGATCACGGGAGTTGCGATCATTGCGATCATCATCGCGACGACCCGCCTTTTTCGGGGCCTTGACAGCGGCGGCGGCAGTACGGCGGCTGGTCTCTTCTTTGCGATCCAGCTCGTCTTCTGCAGCTTGCGCATGCTTGTTGGTAGTCAGGTGATAATCGCTGCTCTCTTTTGCACGAGCGGCTTCTTCTTCAGCCCAGCGGGCTGCGTTCTGTTCCGCCATGATGCGAGCCTCTTCGGCTTTCTTCGCGGCGAGTTCTTCAGCTTTTTTCAAAGCTGTCTGTTCCTGTTGGCGCTTCAGTTCTTCTGCTTCGCGCTTGGCCATCTTTTCTGCCTCTTGCTGAGCTGTGCTACTGGCTGCTTTGGCGGGCTGTTGAGCCTGTCGAGCCTTTTGTTGTGCCTCGATCCGCGCCTTTTCCTCAGCTTCACGACGAGCCTGCTCAGCCTCACGGCGAGCCTTCTCTTCAGCGTCGAGGCGAGCCTTCTCTTCGGCTTCACGACGAGCTTTTTCTTCTGCTTCCAAACGCGCTTTTTCCTCGGCTTCCGCCTGACGCTGTTCTTCTTCCAGCGCCGAGCGTCTTACATAGGTGCGAGATTTGCGAACTTCCACCTGCACTTCTTTGTTCTTGCCGCCGGTTCCCTGAACACTGATGGTGCTCTTGGTCTTGCGCTGCAAAGTCATGCGGGCAGGAGCGGCGACCTCGTCACCTCCATGCTGTTTCTTCAGGTGTGCCAGCAGAGTCTGCTTTTCAGACTCGCTGACCATGTCGTCGGCCTTGCTCTTGCTGATACCGGCATCGACAAACTGCTGGAGAAGACGATCAACCGGTGTGTCGATGTCAGTGGCAAGTTGTTTGACTGATACTTCTGCCATTCATTTTCCTCCGTTTGATCTTACTTAAGACTGCTCTTCTCCGAACCAACAGATATTGCGAGCAGCCATAATGAGCTCACCCGCCTTCTCGGCAGTCAGCCCTTCAATACCAGCAAGGTCATCAATACCTTGCTCAGCCAAATCTTCCAGGGTGCCCACGCCGCGGCCCGCCAGAGCGTATGCCAGTTCACGACTCAGACCGTTCAGATTGAGCAGCTCTTCGGACGGCTCGACGCCATCAAAGGACTCCTCTTTGGCCAGCGCCTGGGTAGTCAGGGCATCTTTGGCACGCTTGCGCAGCTCTTCGACCATGTCTTCATCCAGACCGTCAATAGCCAGCAACTCGTTGACCGGTACGAAGGCGATCTCTTCTAGGGTCGAGAAGCCCTCTTCCATCAGCAGACCGGCGAAATCGTCATCGATATCCAGGGTGCTGGTGAACAGGTTCATGATGCGGTCGTTCTCGGCCTGGTGCTTGGCACGCATGTCCTCAACGGTCATCACGTTCAGCTCCCAACCGGTCAGCTGGGAGGCCAGACGCACGTTCTGACCATTGCGACCGATGGCCTGGGCCAGGTTGGCAGCTTCCACGGCGATATCCATGGTGTGGTTGTCTTCATCAACGATGATGGAGGCCACATCGGCAGGTGCCATGGCATTGATCACGTACTGGGCCGGGTTGTCATCGTACAGCACGATGTCTGCACGCTCACCGCTCAGCTCTGCGGAGACAGCTTGCACACGGGCACCACGCATACCGATACAGGCACCGATCGGGTCGATACGACGATCGTTGGTCTTCACCGCGATCTTGGCGCGGGAACCCGGGTCACGGGCAGCGCCCATGATTTCGATCATCTCTTCGCCGATCTCCGGTACTTCAATACGGAACAGCTCTTTCAGGAAGTCCGGGCTGGAACGGCTGACAAACAGCTGGGAACCACGGGCTTCTGGACGTACTGCGTAGAGCAGGCCACGGACACGGTCGCCCGGGCGGAAGGTTTCACGCGGCAGCATGTCATCACGGAAGATCACGGCTTCAGCATTGCTGCCCAGATCCAGAATGACGTTGTCGCGGTTACTCTTCTTGACCACACCACTGATGATGGTGCCTTCTTTATCTTTAAACTGATCAACTACTTGTGAACGCTCGGCTTCGCGCACTTTCTGCACGATAACCTGCTTGGCGGTCTGGGTAGTGATACGGTCGAAGGTCACAGAGTCGATCTGGTCTTCAACATACTCACCGATCTGGATTTCCGGCTGATCAATTTGTGCCGCTTCCAGGGTGATTTCAGCATAGGGATTCTCCATCGCGGCTTGATCCGCAATGACTACCCAGCGGCGATAAGTGTCGTAGTCACCGGTCTTGCGATCGATTTCGACCCGAACTTCAATCTCGCCTTCATATTTCTTCTTGGTCGCAGTCGCCAGCGCGGTTTCCAGAGCCTGGAAGATCTTCTCGCGGGGTACCGCTTTCTCGTTGGATACTGCGTCAACGACCAGCAAAATCTCTTTATTCATATCCGATAGCCTCGTTAACCAAAGTTCGGCACTATGTTCGCTTTTTGGATATTGGTGAAAGCCAACACTTCGTCCTTACCATCTACCGTCAGAGTGATCATGTCGCCCTGCACGGCTTTGATTACGCCTTTGAACTTGCGGCGGTTATTTGTTGCCATCCGAAGCGTTACCGCCGCCTCTTGGCCAACGTATTTTTCGAACTGGGCAACCTTGAACAGGGGGCGATCCAGACCCGGGGAAGATACCTCGAGGTAATACTCCTCGGTGATAGGATCTTCTACGTCCATAATGGCGCCAACCTGGTGGCTAACCTCAGCACAGTTCTCAACGGTCACGCCCTGCTCGCCGTCGATATAGACGCGCAAGGTGGAGTGTTTACCCGCGCGGATAAACTCAATACCCCAAAGTTCAAAACCCAAGGCAACGACCGGAGCCTCGAGCAGATCGGTCAAACGTTGTTCCAACGTAGCCAAAGTCACCCTCCGAAAAACAAAAAAAGGGCATAAAGCCCAGATAGAGATCGATTCAGAGTAAATCGCACATAACAAAAAGCCCCGATGTCAAATCGGGGCTTGGCGCTTTACCCTGATTGTCGCCTCGCAGCGACCGCCTTCCTGAGCGTAGGAAATGCGTGAAATTTGGTTGCGGGGGCCGGATTTGAACCGACGACCTTCGGGTTATGAGCCCGACGAGCTACCATGCTGCTCCACCCCGCGTCCGAAATCGTGCGAGATTATAGCCACTTCATTCTTTCTATACAAGACTGACTTGGCTATAACATCCCGGTTTACCCGGGTCACTGCTTAATTGGTGCCGTGGGCGGGACTCGAACCCGCACACCCTAGAGCACTACCCCCTCAAGATAGCGTGTCTACCAATTCCACCACCACGGCAAAACTCTTACTCGGGAACGTCAGTATCTTTCTTCACTGGCGCTTTAGTCTGCTCAACCTGTTGGGTTTGTTGCAGATTTTCCCATTCACTGCCCTGTTTGACCTTGTTGCTGGACATAGAGCCAAGCACCAGGCTGATTACGAAAAACAGAGTAGCCAAAATCGCTGTTGTTCGGGTCAGGAAGCTGCCTGAACCACTGGAGCCGAATACTGTGTTCGATGCCCCTGCGCCGAAGGAGGCGCCCATATCAGCCCCTTTACCTTGCTGAATCATCACCAGACCAATCAGAGCCAGTGAAACCAGCAGATAAACGACCAAAAGAATCTCGTACATTTAACTTGCACCCTTTGCCGCTTCAACAATTCCTAAAAACGCATCGCTATCAAGACTTGCTCTGCCAATCAATCCGCCATCTACGTCGGGTTGGGCAAACAAATCTCTCGCATTGGTCGGCGTCACGCTCCCACCATAGATGATTCTGATCTTCTCACCTATTACCGGAGTATCCTCCGCCAAGCGACCACGAATAAAGGAATGAACCTCTTGTGCCTGCTCGGGTGTGGCGCATTTACCTGTACCTACAGCCCAAATCGGCTCGTAGGCGATGATAGCATTATCGAAAGCCATCGCGCCATTTTTCTCTATGACGATATCCAGCTCTTCTGCGATCACCTCGAAGGTTCTTCTCGCTTGCCTTGCTGCACCTGACTCACCCAAACAGAGGATGGGAATCAGACCTGCCGCTCTGGCTGCCGCAAACTTCTCTGCAACAATAAAGCTGGTCTCACCAAAGAGACGCCTGCGCTCGGAGTGCCCTACTAATACGTATCGACACCCTGCCTCAACCAGCATCTCACACGACACTTCACCCGTGTAAGCGCCCGTCTCGTGCTGGCTCACATTCTGAGCCCCCAACCTTATCACCTTCTGCTCATTGAGCACTGAAGCGGTAAAGTCGAGATGCACATGGGATGGACAGAGAACAACATCTACATCACCATCAACGCCTTTCAGGCACTGACTCGTAAACTGCTCTAACTGCGACCTACTACCGTGCAACTTCCAGTTGGCTGCTACAAACGGCTTGCGATGTCCCATCGGCAACTCCCTTGCGAAAGCGGGGCTGATAATATCCAGAGGATTGTCAGCTGACAAGTGCTATTTTCATTTTTTTGAATCGATTGAACAAGATACAACCAGGGCGGCTAAAAAGCCGCCCTGAACGCTCATTAAAACGCCGATTCAACCTGATCGGCAATGCGCTGAGCCATATCACGCACCTGTTGCTCGTGCTCCCCTTCCACCATGACCCGGATCAGGGGCTCGGTACCGGATTTACGCAACAGCACGCGGCCACGACCGCCAAGCTCATGTTCAACCTTGGCGACCTCCTGCTTGACTGCTTCTGCAGCCAGCGGATCCTTGCCTTCGGCAAAGCGAACATTCACCAGTACTTGCGGGAACTTGCTCATGCCGGAGCGCAACTTGGCCAGCGGCATCTCGGCACTGCGCATGGCAGTGAGCACCTGCAGGGCGGCAACAATGCCATCACCCGTGGTGGTCTGATCAAGACAGATGATGTGACCGGAGTTCTCGCCACCGATACGCCAGCCCTTCTCTTCCATCATCTCCAGCACGTAGCGGTCGCCTACCTTGGCACGGGCAAACGGGATACCCAGGGTTTGCAACGCCAGTTCCAGACCCATGTTGGCCATCAGGGTGCCGACGACACCGCCCTTGAGACGGCCGTTGCGCAAGGCGTCCCGTGCGATGATATAGAGGATCTCGTCACCGTCGATCAGGTAGCCGGTGTGATCCACCATGATCAGGCGATCACCGTCACCATCGAATGCCACGCCGAGATCCGCCTTGCACTCCAGCACCTTGGCAACCAGTGCCTCGGGCGCAGTCGAGCCAACGCCATCGTTGATATTGAGACCATCCGGAGAGCAGCCCATAGTGATCACTTCGGCCCCCAATTCGCGGAACACAGAAGGCGCGATATGGTAGGTTGCCCCGTGACCACAATCGACCACCATCTTCAACCCGTCCAGATTCATATTGGAAGGGAAGGTGCTCTTGCAGAACTCGATATAGCGGCCAGCAGCATCATCGATACGCAGCGCTTTGCCGAGCTCGGCAGACTCGACGCACTTGAGCTCGTGATCAAGCTCGGCTTCGATAGCCATCTCGACTTCATCTGGCAGTTTGGTACCGTCAGCGGAGAAGAACTTGATGCCGTTGTCATAGAAGGGGTTGTGCGAGGCGCTGATAACGATGCCGGCCTCGGCACGGAAGGTGCGGGTCAGGTAGGCAACAGCCGGAGTGGGCATGGGGCCCATCAGTATGGCTTTGAGACCGGCGGCAGAGAGACCCGCTTCCAGCGCTGATTCCAACATATAGCCAGAGATTCGGGTATCTTTGCCAATCAGCACCTTTTTGGTGCCCTTCTTGGAGAGCACCTTGCCCGCGGCCCAGCCCAGCTTCATTACAAAATCAGGAGTAATGGGATATTCGCCGACTTTGCCGCGCACACCATCTGTGCCGAAATACTTTCTTGCCATTGTCTGTTCTCTTTTATTATCTGGAAATAAAATCTTGTCCCGTCATGGCCTGCCAGCCAACCCGCAACGCATCCATGGTCTCCCGCACATCGTGAACCCTGATGATCCTGGCTCCGTGCTGCATGCCGATAAGGGCACAAGCCAGACTGCCAGCCAGACGTTCACCCACAGGGCGGTTCAGCAGGTTGCCTATCATAGACTTTCGCGACATTCCCACCAAGAGCGGAAGTCCGTAGTCAAGCAACTCTTCCTGGGCGGCCAGCAGCTGATAGTTGTGTGCCAGCGTCTTGCCAAAACCGTAGCCCGGATCCAGCAGCAGCTGCTCACGGGCTATCCCGGCGGCCAGACAGGCTGCAATCCGTTCGTCAAAGAAGGCTTTCACCTCCCCGACCAGGTCATCATAGTGCGGCTCGACCTGCATGGTTCTCGGCTGCCCCTGCATATGCATCAGGCAAACCGGAACGCGCGCTTCAGCGGCAGCATCGAGCGCTCCCGGCTCCAGCAGCGCCCTCACATCGTTAATCAAATGAGCCCCAGCCTTGCAGCCTTCTCTCATTACTACCGCCTTGGAGGTGTCAAGCGAGAGCATCACATCACATTCGCTCACCAGTCGTTCAACAACCGGGATAACCCTGTCCAGCTCCTCCTGCTCACTCACATCCAGCGCTCCCGGACGGGTTGACTCGCCGCCAATGTCGATAAGGGTCGCCCCATCCGCCACCATTTGACGGGCATGAGCCACAGCCCGTTCAATCTGGTTAAAATGGCCGCCATCGGAGAAGGAGTCGGGAGTCACATTGAGGATCCCCATAACATGGGGACGTTCGAGAGAGAGGCTAAGCCCCTTGCTAATCAGCTGCATCTTCACTTCCATTCGCAAAATAAAAACCCCGGGCAAGCCCGGGGTTTTCAACAACAGAATTTATTTAGCCGGGATGTCGTTGGCCTTGTCGATATTGGCATCCGCAACCGGGGCACTCTCGTCCGCAGCCGCCGGCTTGGGCTCGGCGGCAACAGTTGATCCGCCTTGTGGCGTATCTCCGTGCTCGTCGTGCCAGTTGCTCGGAGCCCGAACCTCGCGACGGGCCATCAGATCATCGATCTGCTTGGCATCGATGGTTTCGTACTTCATCAGCGCATCTTTCATGCTGTGCAGTACATCCATGTTATCCAGCAGGATCTGCTTGGCGCGGTCGTAGTTGCGATCAATGACCTGCTTCACTTCAGCATCGATGATGCGGGCTGTGTCATCGGACATGTGCTTGGCTTTGGCCATGCTGCGACCGAGGAACACCTCGCCATCTTCTTCCGCATAAAGCATCGGGCCGAGACGCTCGGACATACCCCACTGGGTCACCATCTTACGCGCGATGTCGGTAGCTCGCTCGATGTCGTTGGACGCACCGGTCGATACCTTCTCGGCACCGTAAATCAGCTCTTCCGCCAGACGACCGCCATACAGACTGGAGATCATGGACTCCAGATGCTGCTTGGAGTGGCTCCAGCGATCCTGCTCAGGCAGGTACATGGTCACACCCAGCGCACGACCGCGCGGAATGATGGAGACCTTGTAGACGGGATCATGATCCGGCACCACGCGACCGATAATGGCGTGACCCGCTTCGTGATAAGCCGTCATCTCCTTCTCGGACTCTTTCATCACCATGGAGCGGCGTTCTGCGCCCATCATGATCTTGTCCTTCGCCTTCTCGAACTCAGCCATGGAAACCACACGGCGGCTCTCGCGAGCGGAGAAGAGGGCAGCTTCGTTGACTAGGTTGGCCAGATCAGCACCGGAGAAGCCGGGAGTACCACGGGCAATCAGCGCCGGATTGACGTCATCAGCCAACGGAACCTTGCGCATGTGCACTTTCAGGATCTGTTCACGACCACGAACATCCGGCAGACCAACCACAACCTGACGGTCGAAACGGCCCGGACGCAGCAGTGCCGGATCCAGTACGTCAGGACGGTTGGTGGCTGCAATGACGATGATGCCTTCATTGCCCTCAAAGCCATCCATCTCGACCAGCATCTGGTTAAGAGTCTGCTCACGCTCATCGTGACCACCGCCCAGACCGGCGCCACGCTGGCGACCGACGGCGTCGATCTCATCGATGAAGATGATGCAGGGGGAGGATTTCTTGGCCTGCTCGAACATGTCGCGTACCCGGGAGGCACCGACACCGACAAACATCTCCACGAAATCGGAACCCGAAATGGTGAAGAAAGGCACCTTGGCCTCACCCGCGATAGCCTTGGCCAACAGGGTTTTACCGGTACCGGGAGGACCAACCAGCAGTACGCCGGTCGGGATCTTGCCACCCAGTTTCTGGAATTTGCTCGGGTCGCGCAGATAGTCGACCAGCTCCTTCACCTCTTCCTTGGCTTCATCGCAACCTGCAACATCGGCAAAGGTAGTCTTGATCTGATCTTCACTCATCAGGCGAGCCTTGCTCTTGCCAAACGACATGGCACCTTTGCCACCGCCGCCCTGCATCTGACGCATGAAGAAGACCCAGACACCGATCAGCAGCAGCATCGGGAACCAGGAGATGAAGATAGAGGTCAGCAAAGACGGCTCTTCCGGCTTCTCACCCATCACTTTGACGTTGTGATTGAGCATATCGTTGAGGAGCTGGGGATCCGGCGCCGGAATGATGGTGGTGAAACGCTCACCAGTACGCTTGACGCCATTAATGACCTTACCGTCCATCCGCACTTCACGGATCTGCTCTTGGGTCACCTCTTTAACGAAGCTGGAATAGTCCAGCTGGCGACTTGAGGTATCGCTGGGGCTGAAGCTATTGAACACCGACATCAACACGACGGCGATGACCAGCCACAGGATTAAATTTTTCGCCATGTCACTCAAATCAGTAACCTCGCAGACTGACAGTTAACGATGAAGGTTAGGGTACTACAGTTTAAAACCGGTAGCCACAATGTAGACTTCCCGTGAACGAGCGCGGGACGAGTCTGGTTTACGAATCTTGACAGTGGTAAAAAGTTGACGAATTTCATTGAGATAGGCATCAAACCCCTCTCCCTGAAACACTTTCACCACGAAACTGCCGTCACCGCGCAATACCTGATTGCACATGTCCAGCGCCAGTTCGACCAGATACATGGAACGGGCCTGATCCACCTGCTGGGTACCGCTCATGTTCGGCGCCATGTCGGACATGACAACATCTACCTTGTCCGGGCCGACCCGTTCCAGCAGCGCGCCCAGTACAGCTTCCTCCCGAAAGTCGCCCTGAAGGAAATCGACACCGGCGATGGAATCCATCGGCAAAATATCACAGGCGATCACCCGTCCCTTGTCACCGACCTGATCGATGGCAAACTGGGACCAGCCACCGGGGGCCGCCCCCAGATCCACCACCGTCATGCCCGGCTTGAGCAGTTTGTCCTTGCCCTGGATCTCGTCGATCTTGAACACGGCACGGGATCTCAGTCCCAACTTCTGGGCTTTTTTGACGTATTGATCGTCAAAATGCTCTTTTAACCAGCGGGTTGAACTGGGGGAATGTTTTTTCTGGGTCATGATAATCGACTTTAAAAAACCACAAGGGTTATTAGTATTAAGGGCTAAGTGGGGGTAGAATACGCCCCTTTCAACCCTGACTTATGAAGAAATTGCGATGATTCTCAACAACAAACAGAAACAGTACCTCAAGGGCCTTGCCCACAGCCTCAAACCTGTCGTCCTGCTGGGCCAGCATGGTCTGACCGAAGGCGTACTGGCCGAGATCGATCTGGCACTGAACCATCACGAGCTGATCAAGGTTAAGGTTGCGTCTGAAGATCGTGAGATGAAACAACTGGTTATGGATGCCATCGTCCGTGAAACCGGTTCAGTCAAAGTACAGAGCATGGGCCATGTGCTGACCATCTATCGTCAGGCCAACGAACCCAAAATCCAGCTGCCTCGCAAGTAAAAGGAAAGAGCATTGCTCTTTCCTTATTTCACTTCTTCCCGAGTCGCTTGCCACAGTAGTCGCCAAGCCCTTAACCTGCGATGAATAGTTTCGGACACGCGCCATGGCTCACCATCCTATTCTGACCGACAATGAACTGACCATGTTGCGGGAGCTGGGATGCTCGGAGGCGACCCACCTTCTGAGCGGACATCTCGACAACCCCATGCTTGGCTTGCTGCAAAAAGCCGAACAGCTGGTATTGGAAGCCCGCTATGCAGGCCATCAGTTGCGATTCCCCCTCACCTTTATCCAGAGAGAAGATGGCTTTGTCGAGCCTCGGCTCGCTGCGCCAGTGATCCGGGAGCTGGGGTTTGCCCAGCCAAGAGCTTGGAGACTTGCCCAGAAAGCGACACTGCAAACAGCTCATGGAGTACTCCAAGTGCTGAGCCTTTCGCTCAATGGCCTCATCGTGGAAGATCTGCCCACAGATATGATGGCGGATACTACCTTGCAGGGAACTCTGCAGATCGCCACAGAGGCGCCATTTCCCTTGCAGGCCAGGCTGGTGAGACGGGTCAAATCTAATGCAGACCGTGCAACCTGGGCACTCAGTTTCCAGATGAGCGAGGCAAACATAGAGCGACTTCGTCACTGGCTGTTTCAGCGCCATCAGGACACCTTCAACGACGCTTACCAACCAGCCTGAAGCGCAACAAACAGGGGAGCAAGTGCTCCCCCGTCTCATCCCGCATTAACTACATCAGATGTAGGCAACGTCCAGGATTTCGTACTCCACATCACCTGCGGGCGTCTTGACGAGCGCCACATCGTCCACTTCCTTGCCAATCAGAGCGCGGGCAATCGGAGAGTTGACAGAGATAAGGTTCTGCTTGATGTCAGCCTCATCGTCACCCACGATGCGGTAGATAACCTCTTCCTCTGTTTCGCTCTTGAGCAGGGTCACGGTGGCACCAAAGATGATGCGACCATTGTTGGTCATCTTGGTGACATCGATCACCTGGGCATTGGAGAGCTTGGCTTCAATTTCCTGAATGCGGCCTTCACAGAACCCCTGCTGCTCACGGGCGGCATGGTATTCGGCATTCTCTTTCAGATCACCGTGCTCACGGGCTTCAGCAATCGCTTCGATAATCTGGGGACGAAGCTCGGTCTTGAGATATTCGAGCTCTTCGCGCAGCTTCTCAGCGCCGCGAACAGTCATCGGAGTATGATTCATAGTCGAAACCTGGGTTGCTTGAAAATAGAAGCTGCGGCTATCTGTCAGGACGCCGCAGCACTCGGTTCGGATGGCGCATCTTAATATGAAGCCAACACAAAATCCATGTCGGCCCCCTGATGCAGATCCCGCTTTATCTGTTGCTCCAAGAAATATTACTTTCCTTCCGGTACCGAAATAGGAGAGGAAATGGTCGGTTTGCCCTGCATGATAGCGATCTCTACCCGTCGGTTCATCCGGCGATTCTCGGGAGTATTGTTGGGCACCAATGGTTGGGAATCGGCCATCCCCTGCACAATCAAGCGTCCCTGATCAAATCCTGGGACCTTGATCATCTGGTGTGCCACAGCCACTGCTCGCTGGGACGAAAGCTCCCAGTTGGACTGAAACAGCTCGTCCTCGGTCGCCACGTT
Organism: Aeromonas sp. 600282; assembly: GCF_049175755.1. Lineage (NCBI taxonomy): Bacteria > Pseudomonadati > Pseudomonadota > Gammaproteobacteria > Aeromonadales > Aeromonadaceae > Aeromonas > Aeromonas sp. 600282. Next base: position 43,912 of record NZ_JAAKVR010000018.1, read on the forward strand.
GTCGGTGTGGCCGGATATGGTGATTTCACCCGGTACATCCTTGAGCAGGGTCGCGACCTTGCGAATAACCGGCCAGAACTGGGGTTGCAGAAACGCCGAGCCAGCCGGGAAGGAGGCTTTTTCCCTGATCCGAATAATAATCTGCTGTCCCAACGCCTCGATTTCGATGGCACCATCCTGGATCTGATCTTTCATCTGCTCGGCCAGCGCCTTTGCCAGGGTATTGGACTGCTGCTGCGCCTTCTGAGCATCCTGAGCTGTGTCCCCCCCCGTCTGCTTGCCATCACTCTTGTCCTGACCACCTGCCTGCTCGGCCTCACCGGGCAAAAAATCCAGCTCGGTCTGGGTCATGTCCATGGTCTGCTGCATCACGGTATCAATCGGGGTTGGCTCTGGGCGGCCAGGACGGAACTCCTGGGCAATGACAGAAGTTCCCTTCGGAATATCTTTCACCTCAAGGATATTCTGGACCCCGAATGCCTTCTCCATGGACCCCGCAATCTGCTTGAACTTCTGCACATCCATCTCGGCAAAGGAGAGCAACAACACGAAAAAGCACATCAGCAGCGACATGAGGTCGGCGAAGGTCCCCATATAACCGGGCAGGCCGGGAGGCGGGCATTTGCAATCAGACATAGGGCTCCCTACTCACTGCCGTTGTTGCGTTTGGACTGGTTCAGATAGTTCTGCAGCATGGACTGGATCACCCGCGGGTTTTGGCCATCCTGGATCCCCATGATGGCATCGAGGATCAGCGAACGGCTAAGGCGCTCTTCGCCGCTTCGCAGTTCCAGCTTGTCGGCTATCGGGATGGCCAGCATGTTGGCTTCGATCGCACCATACAGAGTGGTCAAGAGGGCTACAGCCATGGCAGGACCGATAGATTTGGGATCACTCATATTGGCCAACATGGCCACCAGACCCACCAGCGTACCGATCATCCCCATCGCCGGGCCAAGATCCCCAAGGGTACGGAACACCTTGATCGCAATGACGTGACGTTCGGCAGTCAACTCGATATCCTTTTCCATCACTGCGCGCACTACATCGGCATCATGGCCATCCACCAGCATATCGATCCCTTTTTTCATGAAGGGATTGGGAATCTCGGCCGCTTCAAGCGCCAGAAATCCGCCTTTACGGGCGGCATCGGCAAGCTCAACGGCTTTAACTATGAGGTCTTCCAGCTTGTCGCCCTTGTACATAAAAGCTTTACCAGCGACCTTAAACGCCATCAGAAACTGGCCTAGGTTGAACTTCATCATGGCGATGAAGATGGAGCCCAATACGGTGATGTAGACCGATGGCATGTCGACGTACATGCTCATGGGGCCCCCCAGCAGCATGCCGTACACCACCACCCCGAAACCCAGCACTATCCCTATCAGACTGCCTAGATCCACGTCCCTACTCCTGTCACCGGTTCTTATGCCCAATTATAGTTTGTTGAATTTTCTGCTATTGCGACCCAAGCGGCAAGCATGCATCCACTGAGAATCATGGTTCATTATCGGCCAGTTTATCGAGAGTTTGAGGAGGCAGCGTTTTTCAGCCTCCCCCCGGTGGGCGGTCGATGTTAATATAAGCCGTTTTTTCAATTCCCGAGGATGGACATGGCCAGTAAAAAAATCGACCGTCTGAGTTTTGACGCCACTCTCGAAGAGCTGGAAACCATCGTTCATCAGCTGGAGCAAGGTTCCCTACCGCTGGAGGAGGCCCTCAAACAGTTCGAGCAGGGAATCCATCTGGTGCGGGCTGGCCAACAAAAGCTGGAGCAAGCCGAGCAGAAGATCCAGATCCTGCTGAGCAAGGCCGATGGCAGTGATCAGCTGACCCCCTTCCAGCCAGAACAAGGAGACGAGTGAGTGGCACTGGTCCATTTTTCCCGTCAGCATCGCCAGCGTATTGATGACTGCCTGTTGGCAAAACTTGAAGCTTTGCCACCCATGGCGCCTCGTCTGCGTGATGCCATGAAATATGGCCTGCTGCTGGGCGGCAAGCGGGTTCGCCCGTTTCTGGTCTACGCGGTCGGCGAAATGCTGGGCGTAAAGAGCGACCTGCTGGACGGCCCTGCGGCTGCCGTGGAGTGCATCCATGCCTACTCACTGCTGCACGACGATCTGCCCGCCATGGATGACGACGACTTGCGTCGCGGCCAGCCGACCGTTCACAAGGCATTCGATGAAGGCACCGCCATTCTGGCCGGTGATGCGCTGCAGACGCTGGCGTTCTCCATTCTGGCCGATCACCCCATGCCCGATACCTTGATGGCCAACCGGGTGCGGATGCTGAGTACCCTCGCCCGCGCTTCCGGTTATCTCGGTATGTGCGGCGGTCAGGCGCTGGATCTGCAGGCCGAAGGGCGCCAGATCTCGCTCGCCGAACTGGAACAGGTACACCGCCATAAAACGGGGGCACTGATTGAGTGCGCCGTGACACTGGGCGCACTCTGCAAAGCCGATGTCGATGACGCAACCCTGATTGCCCTGCAAACCTATGCCGCCGCGATTGGCCTCGCCTTTCAGGTGCAGGATGACATCCTCGACATCACAGGTGATACCGCCACCCTGGGCAAGCCGCAAGGTTCTGACCTGGCGCTGGAGAAAAGTACCTATCCGGCCCTGCTCGGACTCGAAAATGCCCGTGAGCTGGCTCGCGAACTGCATGGGAAAGCCTTAACAGCCCTGCAATCCTTGCCCTACAATACCGACATTCTGGAAGCGTTTGCCGATTACATCATCGAGCGAACCCACTAAACGCTGGATAACAGTAACAATATGAGCGTTGATATTAGCAATTTCCCCAACCTGGCCCTCGCGGACACTCCGGTCGAGCTGCGTTCCTTGCCCAAAGATCGGCTGCCGGTGCTGTGCAACGAGCTGCGCGAATATCTGCTGCGCTCTGTCAGCCGCTCCAGCGGACACTTTGCCTCCGGTCTCGGCACGGTCGAACTGACCGTGGCCCTGCACTACGTCTACAACACCCCGTTCGATCGGCTGATCTGGGATGTGGGCCATCAGGCCTATCCCCACAAGATCCTGACCGGGCGCCGTGACCAGATCCACACCATCCGGCAGAAAGATGGCCTGCACCCCTTCCCCTGGCGCGGCGAGAGCGAGTACGACGTGCTCTCCGTCGGCCACTCCAGCACCTCCATTGGTGCGGCGCTCGGTATGGCGGTCGCCGCCGAGAGTGAAGGGCTGGGTCGCAAGGTGGTAGCGGTAATTGGTGATGGTGCCATTACCGCAGGGATGGCCTTTGAAGCGCTCAACCACGCCGGCGATGTCCATAAAGACATGCTGGTGATCCTCAACGACAACGAGATGTCCATCTCCGAGAATGTCGGGGCGCTCAACAACCATCTGGCCCGGGTCATGTCCGGCAAGCTCTACACCACCATCCGCGAAGGCGGCAAGAAGGTGCTGGCCGGTCTGCCGCCGGTCAAGGAGCTGGCCAAGCGGGCCGAAGAGCACCTCAAGGGGATGGTGGTGCCCGGCACCCTGTTCGAGGAGTTCGGCTTCAACTACATCGGCCCCATCGACGGTCACGATATAGAAGCGCTGGTCGAGACCCTGCGCAACATGCGCAATCTCAAGGGTCCGCAGTTGCTGCACGTCAAAACCAAGAAGGGCAAGGGTTACGAGCCGGCGGAGAAAGACCCCATCGGTTATCACGCTGTGCCCAAGTTCAATCCTGACGAGTGTTCCCTGCCGAAAGCGAGCGCCGCCAAACCCACCTTCTCCGCCATCTTTGGCCAATGGCTGTGCGACATGGCCGCCAAAGACGAGAAGCTGGTCGGCATCACCCCTGCCATGCGCGAAGGCTCCGGTCTGGTGAAATTCAGCCAGCAGTATCCGGATCGCTACTTCGATGTGGCCATTGCCGAGCAACATGCAGTCACGTTCGCTGCCGGTCTTGCCATCGCCGACAAGAAGCCAGTGGTGGCCATCTATTCGAGCTTTCTGCAGCGCGCCTACGATCAGGTGATCCACGACGTGGCGCTGCAAGATCTGCCGGTGCTATTCGCCATCGACCGGGCCGGTCTGGTGGGCGCCGACGGCCCGACCCATCAGGGAGCGTTCGACATCAGCTTCCTGCGCACCGTGCCCAACATGGTGGTGATGACGCCATCTGACGAGAACGAGTGCCGCCAGATGCTCTATACCGGCTATCTTCAGCAAGGCCCTGTCGCCGTGCGTTACCCCCGCGGCAGCAGTCTGAGCGATTCCCCCATCTCGTCAGAGATGCAGGCACTGGAGCTCGGCAAGGGACGTATCCTGCGAGAGGGCAAGGGTACCGCTATTCTGGCCTTTGGCACCCTGCTGCACCACGCGAAAACGGCCGCCGAAGCGCTGGATGCCACCCTGGTGGACATGCGCTTTGTCAAACCGATGGATGAGGCGCTGGTGCTGTCGCTGGCGGCCAGCCACGATCACTTCGTCACCATCGAAGACAACGCTATCATGGGCGGCGCCGGTTCGGCGGTGAACGAGCTGCTGATGCGCAATAAACAGTGCAAGCCGGTACTCAACCTCGGCTTGCCGGATCGCTTCGTGGAACAGGGTACCCAGCAGGAGATCTATGCCCTGCTTGGTCTGGACGATGCAGGCATCCAGCGCAGTATCGAAAGCTGGCTGAAAGCCTGATAACGCTTGAAGCTATCAAGCAAAAGAAGGGCGCCTCACTGGCGCCCTTCTTGTTCTTCATAATCTAGAACCTGTTCAAGAACTGTTGCGAGAAGTCCGTCAACAAGGTAAAGAGCAGCGCAGGAACCGGAGTATATGTGAATACATGAGGATTCCGAGCAGCACATGAGCCTTGATCACGGCCTCGCAGTAAGTTCTTGCGCAGGTTATCAACCTTTGTAGATCTTGGGGTTAAACACATCCCGCAGCCAGTCGCCCAGCAGGTTGATGACCAGCACCAGCACCACCAGACAGATTCCCGGGAAGGCGGTGATCCACCAGGAACCGGAGAAGATGTAGTTGAAGCCGACGCTGATAAGCGAACCGAGCGAGGGCTGATCAACCGGCATTCCCAGACCGAGGAAGGAGAGTGCCGCCTCGCTCATGATGGCGTTGGCCACCTGCACGGTGGAGATCACCAGAATGGGCGACAAACAGTTGGGCAGAATGTGGCGGAACATGATGCGCGGGGCGCGGAATCCCATCACCTTGGCTGCTTCCACATACTCCTTCTTCTTCTCCGCCAGCACAGAGGCGCGCACGGTACGGGCATACTGCGGCCACTCGGCGATACCGATGATCACCACCAGCATCATGATGGCGAACTTCGAGTAGAACTCGGAGCCAAAGGTTGCCTGAAAGATGGCGGAGATGATGATCGCCACCATCATGGTGGAGAACGACAACTGCACATCGGCAAAGCGCATCAGCAGGTTGTCGATGCGGCCACCGAAGTAACCGGCAATCAGACCGATGACGATACCGAGCACCAGCTGCAGCGCCACCGCAAACAGACCGATAGTGAGGGAGATACGGGCGCCATAGAGGATGGTGCTCCAGATATCCCGCCCCTGGTTGTCGGTACCGAGCCAGAAGCGCTCCTCGCCGCCTTCGAGCCAGGAGGGGGGCAACTCGGCATCCATCAGATCAAAACTGGTCTGGTCATAGACGTTGTGCGGAGCGAGCCAGGGCGCCAGCAGCGCCGCCAGCACGAACACCACAAACACCGCAAAGCTGAACATGGCTACCTTGTCCCGCAGGAAGTAGTAGACGATGTCAGAGTTCTTGAATCGTGCCCAACGGCTTGGGCTTGCAGTTACAGCATTAGTCATGCGCTTACCCCTTGGCAGTCAGGTTAACGGTCGGGTTGATCAACCCGTAGAGCAGGTCGACCAGGGTATTGGTCACCACGAAGATCAATCCCACGAAGATGACGTAGGCGGTGATCAGCGGGGTATCGACCCTGTGGATCGCTTCAAGAAACAGGAAGCCGGTACCCGGCCACTGGAACACACTCTCGGTCAGAATGGTGTAGGCCACCATAGTGCCGATCTGCACCCCGCCGACGGTAATGACCGGCAGCATGGTGTTTTTGAGGGCGTGCTGATAGTAGACCTTGTTGTTATCCAGCCCTTTGGCGCGGGCGAATTTGACGTACTCGGAGGAGAGCTGCTCCAGCATCTCGGAGCGCACCAGCCGGATAAACAGCGGCAGCATGATGGAAGAGAGCGACACCGCCGGCAGGATCAGGTGCAGGATGCCATCCCAGGTGAAGAAGCCCGACTCCCAGCCCAGCAGGTTACGGGTCTCGCCGCGGCCATAGGCCGGCAGCCAGCCCAGCTGGATGGAGAAGAGATACATCAGCATGATGGCGGTCAGGAACACCGGGATCGAAATGCCGATACTGCTCCCCGCCATGATGATCTTGGTGGGAATGCTGCGCGGGCGGATCGCCGAATAGACACCGAGTGGAATGGAGACCACCACGATGATGAGCGCGGCGGCAAACACCAGCTCAAGGGTAGCCACCAGCTTGTCGAGGATCACCTCGAGAGCGGGTCGCTTGAAGAAATAGGAGGTGCCCAAATCCCCATGCACCGCATTTTTCAGAAAGCGGCTGTATTTGATGAGGAAGGGATCGTTAAGGCCCATCTTCTCGCGCAACTCGTGACGCTGGGCTTCGGAGACGGATTGTCCCACCAGCTCGCGCAACGGGTCACCCAGGTTATCCTGGATGGAGAAGGCGACCAGGCTGATGACGAACATCACTATCACGGCCTGATAGAACCGTTTCAGCAGGAATGTAAACATGCTTGTCCTTCTACGTGGCCTGTGTCGTGGCACAGGCTTCTGTTAGTGGGCGGAGTGGCCAGCTGACCACCCCGCCCCGTCCTTCCTTGCGACGTTCTCTTACTTGCTGACCACCAGGTCACCCAGGTAAGGGAAGTTCATCACGTTGACCACCGGCTTGATGTCGACGTTCTTCTTGGCGCCATAGGCCAGATCTTCCCAGTGCAACGGCACATAGGCAGCATCTTCGATCAGCATGGCTTCGACCTTCTTCAGCATCTCGGCACGCTTGGCCGGATCGGTCTCGGCATTGGCATCCATCACCATCTTGTCAGCTTCGGCGTTGGCATAACCGGCGCAGTTGTACTGGCCCATACCGGTCTTGGCATCCTTGGTGAAGGTCAGGAACTCGAAGAAGTTCGCGGTATCTTCAGTATCGGAGTGCCAGCCAATCAGCTGCATGTCAGCGGCGCACTTGTCAAACTCCGGCCAGTACTGGGCCACCGGCATGGTCTTCAGATCCACCTTGATGTTGATCTTGGCCAGCATGGCGGAAACAGCTTGGGCAATCTTGACGTCGTTGACGTAGCGGGCAGCCGGGGAGATGAAGGTCATCTTGAAGCCTTTCTCGTAACCGGCCTCTTTCATCAGCTCCTTGGCCTTGGCCAGATCATACTGGGGCACCAGCGCCTCGTTATGACCGGCATAGCCTTTCGGGCTCAGCTGACCAGCAGGGGTACCGAAGCCCTTGTTAATCTTCTCGACGATGCCCACCTGGTTGATGGCGTAGTTGATCGCCTGACGCACGCGCTTGTCTTTCAGCGCCGGGTTGGTGTTCTGGTTCAGCTCGATGATGATGGCACGGGTACCGGACAGGGTGACCAGCTGGGAGTCCTTGCCATTCTTCACACGCTCCAGATCGTTCGGCGCAACCGGATAGATCATGTCCACGTCGCCACCCAACAGGGCTGCAACACGGGTCGCATCTTCCTTGATCGGCACCACGGTCAGGTTCTCGACGTTACCCTTGGAAGCTTTATCCCAGTAGTTGGCGTTGCGGGCATAATCCAGCTTCACGCCCTGCTCGCGGAACTTGACGGTGAACGGGCCAGTACCGGAGACGTGGGTAGAGGCATAGGAGTCGCCGTTTTTGACGATCTCGGCCTTGTCTTTGCCCGCTTCGGTTTTGCCGGTGTAGAACTTGGAGTCCATCGGGAAGATGTAGGTGACGGTCTGCAGCACCAGCGGGAACGGCTTGGCGGTAATCAGATCGACGGTGTAGTCATCGACTTTCTTCACTTCGCTGATGGGATCGAAGATCGCCTTGAAGTCGACGGAGGATTTCAGGCGGTTGACGGTCCACACCACGTCGTCTGCGGTGAAGTCGTTACCGGAGTGGAACTTGACCCCTTTGCGCAGGTGGAAGCGGACGGTCTTGTCGTCAATACGCTCATACTTCTCGGCCAGACGGGGCTCGAACTGCAGGTCCTGGGTGTAACGCATCAGGGGATCGAATACCAGGTGCGACATCTCCAGGGTCTGACCGGAGAGCTGCTCCTGCGGATCCAGCGAAGTGGCGTCAGAGGCGACACCCACCTTGATATCAGCGGCTGAGACACTGAAGGCGAAACCGGCGGCAAACAGCGCCAGGGCAATCTTGGACAATCCTTTCTTCATCTTGTTCTCCATGCTTTTGGCTTTCTTATGACACTTTTTTTGACAAGCAGACCGGCGCACCGGCGCTCTCCTAGCTTGCGATTTCCAGCCCCTCGCGGGACATTCCCTTGAACTCCGGCATGAGGGAGATCAGCTTGCGGCTGTACTCATGCTCGGCATTGGTAAAGAGTTTCTCGGTCTCGGCCACCTCCACCAGATTACCGTGCTGCATCACCCCGATGCGGTCGCACATCTGGCGGATCACCGGCAGATCGTGGCTGATAAACAGCATGGTGAGCTTGAGCTCCTGCTGCAGATCCTTGAGCAGGTTGAGGATCTGGGCCTGCACCGACACATCCAGCGCCGAGGTCGGCTCGTCACAGATAAGGAAGCGCGGGCGAGTGGCCAATGCGCGGGCAATGGAGATACGCTGGCGCTGACCGCCGGAGAACTCGTGGGGATACTTGAGGCCAGCACCACGGCCAAGACCCACGTGATCCAGCAGATCGCCGACAATCCCCTCGATCTGGCTCTCGCTGCTCGCCAGCTGATGGAAGCGGATCGGCTCGGCAATGATGTCGCGCACCTTCATCCGCGGGTTCATCGACGAATAGGGGTTCTGGAACACCATCTGCATCTGGCGACGCAGCGGGCGACGTTCGCGCTCGCTCTTGAGAGCGGTCAGATCGATCCCCTCGAAGAAAATCTTGCCGGTATCAGGCGGATAGAGACCGGTGATGGCGCGGGCAATGGTCGATTTGCCGGAGCCGGACTCCCCCACCAGACCGAAGGTCTCCCCTTCGAAGATCTCGAAGCTGATGTTGTTGCAGGCGCGTACATACTGGCGGCGGCTCGGGAAGATGGAGTCCTTGGTGACGAACTTCAGATCGACGTTCTCCACCCGCAACAGCGCCCCTTCATAGGCTCGCTCGTCCTGACTCTGGCCGAGCCAGTGAGTCTTGAGGTCGATATTGGTATCCGGCGCACTGGCATCCTCGATATAGGAGACCAGCGGGAAGCGCACCAGCTTCACATCGGAACGGGGGACCGCCGAGATGAGGCTGCGGGTATAGGGGTGATTGGGGCTGCCCAACACCTGTTCGGTCAGGCCGAACTCCACCAGATCGCCGCGATACATCACCGCCACCTTGTCGGTAACGTTGGAGACCACGCCCATGTCGTGGGTCACCAGCATGCAGCCCACCTGACGCTCTTTGCAGAGGGCGCGGATAAGCTGGAGGATCTGATCCTGAATGGAGACATCCAGCGCCGTAGTCGGCTCATCGGCGATGATCAGCTCCGGATCGCAGGAGAGCGCGATGGCGATAACCACCCGCTGACGCATGCCACCGGAGAACTGGTGCGGATACTGTTTGATGCGCAGCTCCGGCTGCGGAATACCCACCGCCCCCATCAGCTCCAGCGCCTTGGCAAAAGCGGCCTCGCGAGAGAGATCGGTATTGGCCAGAATGGTCTCCACCAACTGATGCTCAACGGTGAACAGCGGGTTGAGGGAGGTCATGGGGTCCTGGAAGATGAACCCGATACGGGAGCCACGGATGGCCCGCATCTCGTTCTGGCTCTTGCCGGAGATGAGCTCGCCATTGAGATAGATATCGCCACGGGCGATGCGACCCGGCGGGCTCAGGAGGTCGATAACGGCGTTGCCGATGGTGGACTTGCCGGCGCCGGATTCACCGACCACCCCGACAATCTCACCCTTTTCGATAGAGAAAGAGAGATCCTTCACCGCGGCCAGCACCCCGTAGCGGGAGGGGTACTCGATCCGCAAGTTCTTTACTTCGAGCAAGGACATGTTTACCTCTGCGGGGGACATCCGTCCCAAATAATTCGTCCGTAAATCAGCCGCAGATGCCGGTTGTTACCTTGGGCAATATTTGCTCAATCCATGAGGCAGCGAAACCAGCGATCCGGGCGGGTTTTTTGCATTTTTTTGGAATAACCCGCGAGTAACTTAGACGGTTTGACCACGGGTGTAAATGATTGAGTTATACAATTCCGCAATGTTTTGTGCAGATAACCACCAATTCGGCAGAGATAAATGATGATTTTCATCACACAAATGGCCGGTGCGTCCGTACATCTATTGGTATCATTACTTTAATTTCAACAACAACGCAACAAGCAGCATTTATCACTATTTCCAAAACAATCACCAGCCCCGAATGAGTAGTGAATATTTATGTGAAATGGATGATAAACGGCAGCATATGCCGATGAATGAAAATTAAGCAGATATAAATCGGGGGATGCCAGAACGGTCATCCCCCGGAAGATGGCTCTCAACCGAGCCAGAATGCCAGTAATTGCATACAAAACAGAGCGAACAGGCCGGCGATCAGATCGTCCAGCATGATGCCCAGGCCACCGTGGATCCGGCGATCAAACCAGGAGATGGGCCAGGGCTTGAGCACATCAAACAACCGGAACAGCGCGAAGCCCGCCACCACCCACTCCCAACCGGCTGGCGCTGCGATCATGGTAACGCCAAAGCCGATCACCTCGTCCCAGACGATGGCGCCGTGATCCGGCACGCCGATGGCATCGGTGGCGCTCTGGCAGATACGGATCCCCACAACAAAACCCACCGCCAGCAAGGCGATAAACCAATAGGTCGGCAGCCCGCTCACCAGCAGGTAGAGCGGAATGGCCGCCAGGGTGCCCATGGTGCCCGGCGCCTTGGGGCTGAGGCCGGAACCAAACCCCACCGCCAAAAAATGAAGCGGATTTTTCAGATCCAGTCGTGTCAGCTCGGGCTTTATCCTGAACAAACTCATGCGAAGTGATCCCACCCTTTCAGTTGCAGCTCGACCGCTTGGTCGCCACGCAGGTAGTCGATGCCCGGCTCGCCCGCCACGATGCGGCCGATGCGGCTGAACTTGACCCCGCTGTGGGCCAGCGCCGTATCGAGCGCGCCGCGGTGCTCCTCCGGTACGGTGAAGCAGAGCTCGTAGTCATCGCCACCGGCCAGCGCCAGTTGCCACGCCTCCTGCTCGCTCACCGCATCCTGCAACACCGGCGAGAGCGGCAGCAGATCGAGATCGATCTGGGCACGCACGCCGGAGGCCTTGAGGATATGGCCGAGATCTGATGCCAGACCGTCGGAGAGATCCAGCGCACTACCCGCCAGCCCGCGCAGCGCCTGACCGGCCAGAATGCGGGGATGGGGGTGGTCGAGCCGTGGCAGCACAGCTGCCAGCTGGTTCTCGTTGAGGGTGCGTTTGCCCAGCAGGTGGGAAAGCGCCAGCGCGGCATCTCCCAAAGTGCCGGTCACATAGATGCCGTCACCGGCTTTGGCGCCGCTGCGCATCAGGGCGCGACCGGCAGGCACCGACCCCTTCACCGAGATGGTGATGGAGAGCGGCCCGCGGGTCATGTCTCCGCCCACCAGCGCCACGTTGTAGTACTCGGCCAGCTCCAGAAACCCTTCGGCAAAACCGGCAACCCAACCTTCGTTGATGGCAGGCAGGGTCAGCGCCAGCGACACCCAGCGTGGCTCGGCACCCATGGCGGCGAGATCGGAGAGATTGACCGCCAGCGCCTTGTAGCCGAGATCCACCGGATCCATGTCGGGAAAGAAGTGTACGCCGCTCACCAGAGTGTCGGTGCTCACCGCCAGCTGGGTATCGGGGGGCAGGGTCAGCAGGGCACAGTCATCTCCAGGGCCCATCACCACGTCCTTGCGGGCGTGGGGAACCTTGAAGTACTTATCAATCAGCTCAAATTCACCCATACAGTAAAAAGCCAGCAATAAGCTGGCTCCTCTCTTAGATGCTGACGGACAGCAGGATCAACGCTTGTTCAGCGATTTGATCACCTTGTCCAGTACACCGTTGACAAACTTGTGGCTGTCATCGGCAGCAAAAGCTTTGGCCAGCTCGATCGCTTCGTTGATGACCACGCGCGGCGGTACATCATCACGACGGGTCAGCTCGTAGGTCGCCAGACGCAGGATCGCCTTGTCCACCATGTCCACTTCTTCCAGCGGACGGGAGAGGAAAGGTGCAAACACCTTGTCCAGCTCGCTGCAGTGGAGGGCTACCCCGAACAGCAGATCGCGGAAATAGTTCAGGTCTACACCCTTGGTGTCCTGATCGATCTTGAACTGCTCTTCGATGTCACCCACGTTAGCCTTGGTCATCTGCCACTGGTAGATGGCCTGGGTGGCGCAATGGCGGGCTTTACGGCGCTCAGACGGTTTCAATGTACTTCTCCTCGTTACACGTCCAGTTCTTTCAGGACGTTGATCATTTCGAGCGCTGCCAGTGCAGCCTCTGCACCCTTGTTACCCGCCTTGGTACCTGCACGCTCGATGGCTTGTTCAATGTTTTCAGTGGTCAACACACCGAAGGCAACGGGAATTTCATATTCCATCATTACCTGGGCCATGCCCTTGCTGTTCTCGTTTGCCACCAGGTCGAAGTGATAGGTGCCGCCACGGATGACAGTACCGACCGCCACGATGGCGTCGTATTGACCACTCTTGGCCAGCTTCTTGATGACCAATGGCATTTCAACCGCGCCCGGCACTTTTACCAGTGTCAGGTTGCTGTCCTGCACTTGACCTTGACGCTTCAGTACGTCCACCGCACCGTTCACCAGACTGTCGTTGATGAAGCTGTTGAAACGGGCAACAACAATAGCAACGCGCGCCTCAGGAGCGGCGATATTTCCTTCGATAACCTTCATTGGAAATCCTGTATCTGTGCAATCAAAAGGGCCGGAGTCAAAAGTGCGCACATTCTAGCACAACAGACCCACGACAAAAACCATGGCCGCAATAGACGGCCATGATCGCGATTTAACCAGTCCGGCGCACTTACTCGCCGGTAAATTCCACGACTTCCAGACCGAAGCCACCCGGAAGGGGATGGTACTTCTCTGGTAGAACGTTACTCGCCGACGTACTCAACCACTTCCAGACCGAAACCACCCGGAAGGGGGTGGTACTTCTCTGGTAGAGCTTTACTCGCCGACGTACTCAACCACTTCCAGACCGAAACCGCCGAGGGCATGGTACTTCTTCGGCGAGCTCAACAGGCGCATCTTGCTCACGCCGAGCGCCTTGAGGATCTGGGAACCCACGCCAACCCGGCGCGAGGTGCCCTGCCACTTGGCCCCTTCCGGTGCCAGTCCCTTGTCAGCGGCTTCAAAGCCCTTGACCCGGGCCAGCAGCTCGGCGCCGTGTGCTTCCGCTCCCAAGATCACCAGCACGCCGCCTTCGTCAGCGATGCGGGCCATGGATTTAGGCAGCGGCCAGCTGCGTGCTGCATGGCGGTCGGTCAGCAGCAGATCGCTCAGCACATCGTGCAGGTGGACGCGCACCAGGGTCGGCTGATCAGCCTGCACCTCACCCTTTTTCAGGGCGAAGTGAACCTGATTGTCGATGGTGTCGCGGAAGGTGATGAGGTCAAACTCGCCAAACTCGGTGGGCAGCTTGCACTCGGCCACCTTCTCGACCGTGGTCTCGTGCTGGTTGCGGTACTCGATAAGGTCGGCGATGGTGCCAAGCTTGATGCCGTGCTCCTCGGCGAACAGCTCCAGATCCGGACGGCGCGCCATGGTGCCATCTTCGTTGAGGATCTCGACGATGACGGCGGCAGGCTCGAAACCGGCCAGACGGGCCAGATCGCAGCCCGCTTCGGTGTGGCCGGCACGGGTCAGCACGCCGCCATCCTGCGCCATCAGCGGGAAGATGTGGCCCGGCTGCACCAGATCGGCTGCCTTGGCATTGGGCGCCACTGCCGCCTGCACGGTCACCGCACGATCGGCGGCTGAGATACCAGTGGTCACCCCTTCCGCCGCCTCGATGGAGACGGTAAAAGCGGTGGAGAACTGGGCATTGTTGCGATCCACCATCAGCGGCAGCGCCAATTGCTTGCAGCGATCCCGGGTCAATGTCAGGCAGATGAGGCCACGGCCGTAGCGGGCCATGAAGTTGATATCCTCCGGACGGACGCAGGAGGCGGCCATGATGAGGTCCCCTTCGTTCTCCCTGTCTTCGTCATCCATCAGGATCACCATCTTGCCAGCCTTGATATCGGCAATGATTTCCTGGGTTGTGCTCAGCGCCATGGGCTACTCCATCAGTGTGCTTGGGGGTTGAGCCCGCAGGCTCAACGCAAATGCGTGTGTATGTTGCTCTAGATTGGGGCTAGCGGCTCCATTTCAATCAGAGCGGGATCACAGAAAATCGTTTTGGTGGCCAGACTCAGCGCACACCGTCAGAGAAAACCGGCCTTGGCCAGCGTCTCCATGGTCAGGGTCGAGGCGCTGCTCTCCTGACTTTTTCCCATCATCAGCCGCTCCAGATAACGGGCGATCTGATCGACCTCGAGGTTGACCTTGTGACCCGGCTTCCAGCTGGCAATAGTGGTCTCCTGCGCGGTGTGGGGCACGATCGTCAGGCGGAAAAGGTCCCCCTGCACCGCGTTGACGGTGAGGCTGATGCCATCCACCGCAATGGAGCCCTTCTCGGCGATATAGCGGGAGAGTTCCCCCGGCGCCTTGATCCAGTACTCGATGGCGCGGCCGCTGCTGGAGACGCTTTTCACCTCCCCTACCCCATCCACATGGCCGGAGACCAGATGGCCGCCGAGGCGGGAGGTGGGCATCAGCGCCTTCTCGAGGTTGACCCGATCGCCCACTCTGGCGGCGGCAAAACCGGTACGGGAGAGGGTTTCCAGCGACACGTCGGCGGTATAACTCTTGTCGCCCAGCGCCACCACGGTGAGGCAGACGCCGTTGGTGGCGATGGAGTCGCCCAGTTTGACGTCGCTAAAATCCAGACCTGGTGCGTGGACGGTGAGGGCCATGTCATCGCCCTGACGGCGCAGCTCGGCCAGGGTTCCCACCGCTTCGATAATTCCGGTAAACATGCAGATCACCTTGCTGATGACGGGGACTGATTATGCCCCCTTGAACATTGATAAATCAGGCTATTTTGGCGGTAATGCGAATATCCGGCCCCACCATGCGCACATCCTTGATGGCAAGCTTGGGGGCCTGGAACAGCCGGGTCAGACCCGGCAGATGGAACAGGCCGCGCCCTTCGTCACCCATCAGTTTGGGAGCCTGATAGAGCACCAGCTCATCCACCAGCCCTTTTTCCAGCAGAGCGCCGCAGAGCCGCGGGCCCGCCTCGACCAGCACCGAGTTGACGTTCTGTTTGGCCAGCAACATGAACAGGCTGACCAGATCCAGCTTGCCATCCAGCAGCGGCAGCTCCAACTGCTGCACCCACTCGGGCCACTCGCCGGACGCCTTGTGACGGGCCAGCAGCACCGGGCTCTCGCTCTGGAACAGCGGCAAGTCGGGTGTGAGGCGGTTTTGCGAATCGACGATGACCCGCAGCGGCTGGCGCAGGGTCTCTTTGGGGTAGCTCGCCTTGACCGAGGGGGGCAGCTCGTCCCAGCGCACGGTCAGGGAAGCGCCATCGGCCAGCACGGTTTCGGCGCTGGAGAGCACCGCATCGTGGCGGGCCCGCAGCCGCTGCACGTCACGGCGCGCATCCGGGGAGGTGATCCACTGACTCTCGCCGCTCGCCATGGCGGTGCGGCCATCGAGGCTGGCCCCCAGCTTGACGGTCACCCGCGGGAAGGCGGTACGCATCCGCTTGAAAAAGCCCGGGTTGAGCGCCTCGGCTTCGCTCGCCAGCAGGCCGAAATCTGTCTTGATCCCCGCTTCGGAGAGCATCCGCAGGCCACGTCCGCCCACCTGGGGATTGGGATCGACCATGGCCGCCACCACCCGGGCCACGCCGGCGTTGATCAGCGCCTCGGCGCAGGGGGGAGTACGACCGTGATGGGAGCAGGGTTCGAGGGTTACATAGGCGGTAGCGCCACGGGCGTTGTCACCGGCGGCGCGCAGGGCGTAAACCTCGGCATGGGGCTCGCCCGCCTTCTGATGCCACCCTTCGCCAACCACCACGCCATCTTTGACCAGCACGGCGCCGACGCAGGGGTTGGGGGCCGTGGTGTAGCGGCCGCGGCGGGCCAGTTCGAGGGCCCGACTCATCCATTGGTAATCATCTTGACTAAACATTCGGGCTCCTTTGACAACACATCTCGGCTTTACGCAGTATCGTAGGTTCGATTAGCGCAGCGTAATCGGACGCGGCAACATGGGTGAGAATGGCGGTTTACTTCTCCAGCTTGGCAATCTCTTCGCCGAACTCGCGAATATCTTCGTGTCCTGAGGTAGAGAGGGGCGAAGCGGATATCCACTTGCCCATCCGATACCATCATTTCTCCAATTTGGCGATCTCTTCACCGAACTCGCGAATATCTTCGAAGCTGCGATAGACGGAGGCAAAGCGGATATAGGCCACCTTGTCCAGACTCTTGAGCTCATCCATCACCAGATTGCCTACCAGCTCGGAGGCGACTTCACGCTCGCCGGTGGCACGCAGGCGGGATTTGATATGGTTGACCGCCTTTTCGATGGCCTCCATGCTCACCGGCCGCTTCTCCAGCGCCCGCAGGATGCCGGCGCGCAGCTTGTCTTCATTGAACGGCTCGCGGGAACCGTTGGACTTGATGACGCGGGGCATCACCAGTTCGGCCATCTCGAAGGTGGTAAAACGCTCGTGACAGAGCAGACACTCACGACGGCGGCGCACCTGATGGCCTTCTGCCACCAAGCGGGAATCGATCACCTTGGTATCAACCGCACTACAGAATGGGCAATGCATCGGACCTCCGGCGTTAATGGAACAGGGACCGGCCCGGCGGGCCAGGATCTAGGTCGGCCAGTGTAGCACGGCCATCCAAAACCGGTAAAAGCCAGAAAAAACAATGCCACCCGCAGGTGGCATTGGTCTCAAACCGGATGGTCTGACTTATCAGCCATAAACCGGGAAGCGGCGGCAGATATCCAGCACCTTCTCACGCACGGTGGCCAGCACGGCATCGTTATCGTGGTTGTCCAGTACGTCGCAGATCCAGTGGGTCAGCTCGATGGACTCGGCTTCCTTGAAACCGCGGCGGGTGATGGCCGGGGTACCGATCCGCACACCAGAGGTGACGAACGGGGAGCGCGGGTCGTTGGGCACGGAGTTCTTGTTGACGGTGATGTTGGCTTTGCCCAGTGCAGCGTCAGCATCCTTACCGGTCAGCTCGCGGCCGATCAGGTCAACCAGCATCAGGTGGTTGTCGGTACCACCGGAGACGATCTTGTAACCGCGCTCGATAAAGGTGGCAGCCATCGCCTTGGCGTTTTTGACGACCTGAGCCTGATAGGTCTTGAACTCCGGCTCCAGCGCCTCTTTGAAGGCAACGGCTTTACCGGCGATGACGTGCATCAGCGGGCCACCCTGACCACCCGGGAAGACGGCAGAGTTGAGCTTCTTGTAGAGCTCCTCGTCGTCAGCGGCGGAGAGGATCAGACCACCACGCGGACCGGCCAGGGTCTTGTGGGTGGTGGAGGTGACCACGTGAGCGTGGGGAACCGGGTTCGGGTAGACACCAGCGGCAATCAGACCAGCCACGTGAGCCATGTCGACGAACAGGTAGGCACCGACCTTGTCGGCGATTTCGCGCATGCGGGCCCAGTCAACGATGCCGGAGTAGGCGGAGAAGCCACCGATCATCATCTTCGGCTTGTGCTCGACAGCCTGACGTTCCATGTCGTCGTAGTCGATCTTGCCGGACTCATCGATACCGTAAGGCACGATGTTGTAAAGCTTGCCGGAGAAGTTGACCGGAGAGCCGTGGGTCAGGTGACCGCCGTGGGCCAGGTTCATGCCCAGTACGGTGTCGCCCGGCTGCAGCAGGGCCATGTAGACGGCGCTGTTGGCCTGGGAGCCGGAGTGCGGCTGCACGTTGGCGTAAGTGGCCCCGAACAGCTCTTTGGCGCGCTCGATGGCCAGGGTTTCGACCACATCCACATACTCGCAACCACCGTAGTAACGCTTGGAGGGGTAACCTTCGGCGTACTTGTTGGTCAGCTGGGAGCCCTGGGCTTCCATGACACGGGGGCTGGTGTAGTTCTCAGACGCAATCAGCTCGATATGCTCTTCCTGACGACGGGTTTCGTCTGTGATGGCCTGCCACAATTGCGGATCATAATTGGCGATGGTCATGTCACGTTTCAACATCCGTTTCTCTCCTGAAAATCGTTTGCGCGTTAGGTGAAGTGGGCGCTGGCATTGTAACGTGAGCTGGATCAAAGAGACAGTCCAACCACCTAAAAAAATGTTGAATTTATGTTGTAAAAAACAAGATTCCCTCCCCGTTCAATACCCTGGCCGCTCCGCCAAGCGGCACATTTTTCATCCCGCTGCGGGCGGGCAAAACCCGAAGGGGATCACAACGCCCTCTTTATCCATCCTGTAACATATTCATTCGAAACAAATTTAATGATGATGGAGCTGATTGCAGCCATGCATCCGAGGGGCTGCACCTAACCGGAGGAGTTCAAGATGGACCATCTGCTGACATTCGTGATCCTGGCTGTCTTTTTTCTGTTCTACTGGGTCTACTACACCAGCCAACGCAAGCATGTCCCCACCACCTCGTGGGATCAACTCCCCACCAAAGCCGACTATCTGGCGGCCCACCCTGAATCAGTCGATGGCGACATCATCTTCTGTTATCACTGCGGCCACCACGAGTTGCTGGAGGTGGGCATGGTGCACCTGACCGATTTTCGCCGGGAATGGGTCTGTGCCAAGTGCAAGCAGGTGCTGTTTCGCGAGAGCGAATAACGGCGCAGGGGCTGGCCCCCTCTGAACGTTGTGCATCGCCAGCAGGGATCAGAATGGCGCATCCCTGTTGGCCGCCAGCCACTGCTGCAACCCGCTCACCGCCGCGTCAAATTGCGCCCCGATTGCCGCAGGCTCACCGCCTCCCGCCTCAAGAGCCGCGCAATGGCTGGCAAATTCGGTCAACCCCAGCGCCAGCGCACTCCCCTTGAGCTTGTGCGCCAGCTGACGTTGCTCACTCCCCTCACCCTGAGCCAACTTATCCACCAACACCCGCCCTTGCGACTCAAACAGCGCGACCAGCTGGCGGATCCGCGCCATGCCGAGCAGGAGCAGATCGGCATCCAGCACCGGATTGGCCCACTCGGGGTGGTTAGTTGGGGGCACGGCTACTGATAATTGCACCTGCGGCTCAATAGCGGCGCCCTCTTGCCGAAATAGTTGATCGATGGCGTTCGCCAGCACCGCCAGCCGCACCGGCTTGCCGACAAAATCGACAAAGCCGGCGGCAAGGCAGTGGCGGATATCCTCCGGATACATCTGGGCCGAGATGGCGATGGCGGGCAGCGGCCGCTCATGCATCTCCTCGCTGATGGCGGCCAGATCCTCGCGCAGGGTCATGCCGTCCATATCGGGCAGATTGATATCGAGCAGCGCCAGCTCGAAGGGGCGCTCGGTCACCAGCGCCAGCGCGCTGCGGCCATCCTCCGCCAGGGTGACGCGATGGCCGAGGCGGGTCAGCATGCCGTGCGCCACCAACCGGTTGATCTCGTTATCCTCCACCAGCAGGATGTCACGGGACTGGCCAAGGTGCAGCGGTTGCGCCTCGGCGGGCAGCTGGGCACTCGAGCGTTGCAAGGGCAGGCTGAAGCTGAATTCACACCCCTTGCCCGGTTCGCTGACAAGGCTCAGCTCGCCACCCATGGCGGCCACCAGCTTGCGGCTGATCGCCAGTCCCAGCCCGGTGCCGCCCTGATGGCCTATATCACGCTTGCGCTGGCGAAACGCCTCGAACACCGCCTCCTGCTCATCGGCCGGAATGCCGGGGCCTGTATCGCGCACCACGAAGCGGATGCAGGGCTCGGCGCAAGGGCCTTGGCAGGCAAGAGGTGCCACCGTCAGGGTAATCTGGCCACGGGCGGTAAACTTGACCGCATTGCCGAGCAAGTTGCCGAGCACCTGGCGCAGCTTGCCCAGATCCCCCTCGACCACAGGCGCCAGCCCGGGCGCATACTCCAGCGCCAGGGTGACCCCCTTGGCCTCTGCTTTTGGCCGGAACAACGCGCTGAGCTCATCCACCAACAGGAACAGGGGGAAGGGCTCACGGCGCGCCTCCACATGGCCCGCTTCTATCTTGGAGTAGTCGAGAATGTCGTTGAGGATCTCCAGCAGGGATTCGCCACTGTGCTCGATGGCGGCCAGATATCGCTGCTGGGTATCGCTCAGGTGGGTATCTTCCAGCAGCGTCAGGCCCCCGAGAATGCCGTTCATGGGGGTGCGGATCTCGTGGCTCATGGTGGCGAGAAACACCGACTTGGCCCGGTTGGCCTGCTCTGCCTCGGCGCGGGCCTGCCGCTGCTTCTCCACCTCCTCATTGAGCCGCTCGTTGGCGTGGCTGAGCTGGCCGGTGCGCTCCTCGACCCGCGACTCCAGCTCGCGCTGATAGCGGCCCAGCTCCACCGCATTGTCACGAAACACCTGCAGGGCCCGCCCCAGCTCCGCCAGCTCATCGCGCCCGGTACTGGCGATAGGCTCAAGGGGGGCCAGATCCCCGCGCGCCAACCGGCTCATCCCCGCCACCGCCCGTTGCAGCGGCCAGACGATCCGGCCATAGACCATGCGCCACATCAGCAGCATCAGCAGTAGCAGGGTGAGCAGGCCAATGGCCATCAACGCCTGCTCCAGCAGCCTGAGGCGCTGGCTTAGCGCCTGCTGGCTCTGCCCCAGCGAATCGCGGGCACGGCTGACCAGCTCTCCGACCTGCTGGTTGAGGCTGCTCATCAGGGCCTCATTGGCATTGGCCAGCACCCGCAGCGCCTCCCCCTTGCCGAGCCAGTCACTGCGCAGTTGTACCAGCTTGTCGCTCTGCGCCAGCACAGTCAGCGCCTGCGCCACCGCCTGCCTGCGGGCCGGATCGGTCACCACCCCGGCCCGCAGTTGCAAGATAGCCAGCTCCCTCTGCCCCTCTTGCAATAGCGTTTGCAACTGTTCCTGTCGTTCGCTGCGCCACATCTCTTCGATGCGCTGCTGCTGCATCAGGGTGCGATGGCGCAGCTCGGTCATCTGCTCCAGCCAGTCGAGATCCTGCTCCAGCAGGCGGTCCAGCGTCCGGGTCGCCTGCGCACCTTGCTGTTGGTAGAGGGAACCCAATCCCGCCACCATCACGGTTTCGGCGTTCTCCATCTGGCTGCGCGCCAGCTCGGCAATCTGCCCGGCCGCCGCCACCAGACGGGCCCGCTGCGCTTCACCCTGCACCATCAGGGTCAGGCGCTCTCCCACCAGCCAACCCTGCTGGCCCAGATTGCCGATGATGCTCTGACTGAGCTGATCGAGGCTTGTTGAACCCTGCCCACGACCAAGTTGCGCCAGCACCTGTTGCAGCTGTTGCCCCTGCAGGGTGAGCAAGCGTCCCTGATGCTCCCGCTCCTGCTCGCTGGTTGCTGTGGCCAGCAGCCGCGACGCGCTCTGGATCTCGCCGCTGAGGCGAGAGAGCGTGCGGGCCAGCTCCTGATCGGCCAACGTCTGCTGCACCCCTTGCTCCAGCTGGCGCAGATGGCTAAGCCCCACCCAGCCCAGCAGGGAGGCACTCAGGGTCAACAACGCCATCAGGGAGAAGGCCAGCAGCAACTTGCCACCCAGGCCGGAAAAGATTCTCACGGGAAGTCCCTTGGTTGTGGTCGGCTTTGACCGGATAATATGCCCCAACACTTTAACAAAACCCCTGGCCATGCGAAGCGTCTATCTCTCCCCGTTGTTGCTCATGTGGTTGCTAATGCTTCCCCGCGCCGCCCTCGCCTTTGCGGTCGATATCTGGCCCGGCGGCGAATTCAGCGGCCAGCCGCTGCGCCAGCAGTGGCCGGAACCCGCCGCCGCAACCAAACCGCTGACCCTCTGTGCCCTCTACCCCCATCTGCGCGACGCCTACTGGCTTTCGGTCAATCAGGGCATGGTGGACGAGGCGAAGCGGCTGGGAGTCAAGTTGCAGATCCACGAAGCGGGGGGCTATGGCGCCCTCGCCGAGCAGCGCCAGCAGTTGCTGCGCTGCGTGCAGGAAGGGAGCGACGCCATCTTGCTCGGCGCGGTGAGCTATCAGGGCTTGCGCGAGGCCATCGAGGCCACGCCGCTGCCGCTCTTTGGTCTGGTCAACGATCTGCCCAGCGGTCTGGTGCAGGCCAAGGTGGGGGTCTCCTGGTACCAGATGGGCTGGCAAATCGGCCACTGGCTGGCGCAGCGTCACCCCGCTGGCAGCAAACCGGTCTCGGTTGCCCTCTTCCCCGGCCCGCAGGCGAGTGGCGGCAACAACTTCGTCGAGCCGGGCTTTGCCGACGCCATCAAGGGGAGCGCCATCAAGCTGGTCACCACCGAGCGCGGCGACAACAGCCGGGAAATCCAGCGCACGCTGGTGCAGCAGACGCTGGCCCGCTATCCCGACCTCGACTATCTGGTGGGGGGCGCCATCGCCGCCGAAGTGGCGGTCAACGAGCTGGCGCAGCGCCATCTCGACAGACCACGGGTGCTGAGCACCTACTTCAGCCACGGGATACAGCGGGGCCTGCGCCGGGGCAAGATCCTGGCAGCCAACAGCGATCAGATGCGGCTGCAGGGGCGCCTTGCGGTCGCTCAGGCGGTCTGCCTGCTACAACACCCTGATGCCAATGCCGAGCAGTGTCCGCGGGTGATGGGGCCACCCATTCTGACGCTGTCTGCGCCACTGACCGACCCCGCCGATTCCCTCTCGGATGGCGCTTTTCGTCCCGTCTATCGGGTCGAATAGCCGTTCCAAATCCGATTAGCACACTCAAGGAGAAGAGATGAAAGAGTTACATGCCAGCTGCCTGTGCGGCGCCGTCGCCCTGACCCTGCCGGATCAGTTTGACTATATGGGGAACTGCCACTGCAGCGAATGCCGCAAGTTTTCAGGGGGAGATTACGCCTCGGTCGGCGGACTGGATGGCAACAAGGTCACCATAGTGAAGGGGGAAGAGGCCATCGGCCGCTACCGGAAATCGGCAGAGACCACCCTGGCCTTCTGTCGTCACTGCGGCTCCAGCCTGTTCAGCCAGAAGAGCAGCAGCGGCAAGATCAATCTGCGCCTCGGAGTACTGGACGACGTGCCGAGCCAGCGGCCCGCGTTTCACATCTTCGTTGGCTCCAAGGCGCCCTGGCACCAGATTGGCGACGACTGCCCGCAATTTGATACCCGCCCGCCGGTCTGATACCCGGTCAAACAGGCCAGGGCCACCGCAACGGAGTCAGGAGGCTATCTCGCCGGCAAACAGATAGCCTTCACCATGGACGGTGACAAACAGCTGGGGATCCCGTGGATCCGCTTCCATCTTGCCGCGCAGCCGCCGGATCAACACATCTATGGTGCGATCGCTCGGGCCATCGCCGCGATGGCTGATGAGGGTCAGGATCCGCTCCCGACTGAGCACCCGCCCGGCATGGGCGACAAAGGCCACCAGCACTTCATATTCGGCCTTGGTCAGGCGCACCGGCACTCCGTCCTTGCTGAGCTGGCGACGGGGGATGTCAAAACGCCAGGGGCCAAAGCGCACCGCATCGTCAGCCACCGCAGGCTCGCTCGACGCAGCGGCCGCCAGCGAGATCCGCCACAGCAGATTCTTGACCCGCACCAGCAACTCCCGTAGCTCGAACGGCTTGGTGACATAGTCGTCGGCCCCCATCTCGAGGCCGACAATCCGGTCCACCGCATCGCTGCGGCCGGTGACCAGAATGATCCCCACCGTGCTGCGCGCCCGCAGTTCACGGGTCAGCAGCAGACCATCTTCCCCCGGCAGGTTGATATCCAGCATCACCAGATCGACCGGCTGCTCCGCCAGCACGGCGCGCATCTCCTGGCCATTTTCGACCGCCGTCACCCGATAGCCCTCCCGCTCGAAATAGCCGGTCAGCTTCTCGCGGGTAACCGCATCATCTTCAACAACCAGAATGTGGTAGCTCATGGGCAGGGTTCACGATGGTCGACAAGGGAGGATTATTCTATTCACATTTTGTCATAAATACCCCTATTTCATTAATTTGTGGCGGCAGCCCTGTTCACAACGCCTCCCTATCATGGCTCCCATCAAAAAAGTGATGTGAGAGAGCATGATGAAAAAACTGTGGCACTTCCTGCGCACCCCCAGCCGCCGCTGGTCGGTACTGGCGCTGCTTCTGGTGGGCGTCGGCGTCACCCTAGCGGGCACCGTCGGCCTGCACTATGGCTTTGAGAAAACCAGCAGCCTCGAATTCTGTATCTCCTGCCACTCCATGAAAGACACCGTCTATCCGGAGTACAAGGAGTCCATCCACTTCAAGAATGCCTCAGGGGTACAGGCGGTCTGTACCGACTGTCACCAGCCGAAGGATTTCGTCGGCAAGGTGGCCCGCAAGATGGAGGCAGCCAACGACCTCTATCAGGAGTACATAGGCCACAGCATCGACACCCAGGAGAAGTTCGAAGACAGGCGCCTGCATCTGGCCGAGAAGGTGTGGGCGCGGATGAGCAGCCAGAACTCCAAGACCTGCAAGTCCTGCCACAGCTACGACAACATGGATCACGCCAAGCAGTCCCCGGCGGCAGCGCTGGCGATGAAAGATGCGGCGGCGAAGAACATGAACTGCATCGAGTGCCACAAGGGCATCGCCCACGAACTGCCCAATATGGCGGGCGGCTTCCGGGCCACTTACGCCACCCTGGTCAACGACGCGCAAGAGGCGCCAGCCGCCGAGACCCTCTACAACCTGGGTGAAAAAGATCTCTATGCCAGCGAACAGAGCACCGACCCGGTCGGCAAACTGCTACCTGCCTCCCGCATCGACGTCGTAGACCGCAGCGGCGATCGCCTCAAGGTGACCATCGAAGGGTGGCGCGAGAGCGATGGCAAGGGCCGGGTGCTGAGTGAATACATGGGCAAGCGGGTCTTCGTCGCCACCATCCGTGATGAACTGAAAGCGAGCGAGAAAGTGCTCAAGCAGGAGACCGACAGCGCCACCCATATCAAGTGGGAGCAGGTTCAGGTGCAGGCCTGGGTCGATGGCAAGGGCTTTGAGTCTTCACTTAAGCCGATCTGGGATTACGCCGGCGAGATGTACAAATCCACCTGCAACTCCTGCCACGGCGCACCGGATCCCGCTCACTTCACTGCCAACGGCTGGATTTCGGGACTCAAGGCGATGTCTGCCTATTACCGTCTGAGCAAGGAAGAGGAGCGCACCCTGCTCAAATACCTGCAAAACCATGCCGCCGATACCGGTGGTCAGGGCAGCCACTAAGTCCGGATTCGAAAGAGGAATAACAAGATGATCAATATTTCCCGTCGTGGTTTTCTGGGTGGCTTGCTGGCCAGCGGTGCCTCTGCCCTGATCGGCCCCTCTCTGCTCGGTCGCGCCGTGATGGCCGCCGAGTCCGGCGACAAGCTGGTGCAGTCCGGCTCCCACTGGGGCGCCTTCCGTGCCCGGGTGGTCGATGGCCGCTGGGTCGAGACCCTGCCGTTCGAGCATGACAAGCACCCCACCGACATGCTCAAAGCCTTGAGTGAGGTGGTCTACAACCCCTCCCGCATCCGCTACCCCATGGTGCGGCTGGACTGGCTGCGCAAGGGGCACCAGTCCGACACCAGCGAACGCGGCCAGAACCGCTTCGTGCGGGTCACCTGGTCCCAGGCGCTCGATTTTTTCTATCACGAGCTGGAGCGGGTGCAGAAAACCTATGGCCCGAGCGCCCTCTATGCCGGCCACTCCGGCTGGCAGTCAGTGGGCAAGCTGCACTCTGCTGGCGCCATGTTGGGGCGTGCCATGAACCTGCACGGCACCTATCTGGCCAAGGCCGGTGACTACTCCACCGGTGCCGCCCAGGTGATCCTGCCCCACGTGGCCGGCGCCATGGAGGTGTATGAACAGCAGACCTCCTGGCCGCTGGTGCTGGAGCACAGCAAGACCATCGTTATCTGGGGCTCCGATCCCATCAAGAACCTGCAGGTTGGCTGGCTGGTGCCGGATCACAGCGTCTACGACTACTGGGCACAGCTGAAAGAGAAGGTGGCCAAGGGCGAGATCCGGGTGATCAGTGTCGATCCGGTCAAATCCAAGACCCAGAAGTACCTCAATTGCGATCAGGTGACCCTGAATCCGCAAACCGACGTGCCGCTGATGCTGGGCATCGCCCACACCCTCTACAGCGAGAAGCGCCACGATGAGGCGTTCCTGAAGAACTACACCACCGGTTTTGACAAGTTCCTGCCCTATCTGCTGGGTACCAGCGACGGTCAGGTGAAGGATGCCGAGTGGGCCGCGGCCATCTGTGGCGTACCAGCCGAGACCATCCGCGAGCTGGCCCGCGCCATGAGCAGCGGCCGCACCCAGCTTATCGGCGGCTGGTGTGTGCAGCGCATGCACCACGGCGAGCAGTACGCCTGGATGCTGGTGGTACTGGCCTCCATGCTTGGCCAGATCGGCCTGCCGGGGGGCGGTTACGGCTTTGGCTGGCACTACAACGGAGCGGGCACCATCACCTCCAGCGGCCCCATCATGTCCGGTTTCAGCTCGGTCATTCCCGGCGTTAAACCACTCCATGACGGCGACTGGAAGGGCTACTCCAAGTACATTCCGGTGGCCCGTTTCGTCGACTGCATCCTCAATCCGGGCAAGCAGATCGCCTTCAACGGCCAGACCATCACCTACCCCCACATGAAGATGGCGGTGTTCTGCGGCAACAACCCGTTCCACCACCAGCAGGATCGCAACAAGATGGTCGCCGCATGGCGCAAGCTGGAAACCGTGGTCAGCATCGATCACCAGTGGACCGCCAGCTGCCGTTTCGCCGATATCGTGCTGCCCGCCACCACCACCTATGAGCGGGACGACATAGAGCAGTGGGGCTCCCACTCCAACGCGGGCATTCTGGCCATGTACAAGGTGGTTGAGCCGCTGTTCGAGGCGCGGGATGACTACGACATCTTCGCCGATCTCTGCCGTCGCTTCGGTCGCGAGGCCGAGTTCACCGGTGGCAAAAGCAAGCTGGAGTGGATCCAGAGCATCTATGACGATGCCCGCCTGCAGGGTCGCGGCATCGGCATCCGTCTGCCCCGTTTCAGCCAGTTCTGGCACGGCGAGGGCTTCGTCACCTTCCCGGCAGGCCAACCCTGGGTGCGCCACGAGTCGTTCCGTCAGGAGCCGGATCTGGAACCACTGGGTACCCCGTCCGGTCTCATCGAGATCTACTCCAAGACCATCGCCGACTACGGCTATGGGGATTGCCCGGGCCACCCGGTCTGGATCGAGCCCTACGAGCGCTCTCACGGCGGGCCGGGCAGCAAACAGTACCCGCTGCACTTGCAATCCTGCCACCCGGACAAGCGGCTGCACAGCCAGCTCTGCTCCTCCGACAACTACCGCGCCACCTACACGGTGCAGGGTCGCGAACCTGTCTATATGAATCCGCAGGATGCCAAATCCCGCGGCCTCAAGGACGGCGATCTGGTGCGGGTGTTCAACGGCCGCGGTCAGGTATTGGCCGGTCTGGTGGTGAGCGATGACTACGCTCCCGGCGTGGTGCGCATTCAGGAAGGAGCCTGGTATGGCCCGCAAGAAGGTGGCAAGGTGGGCACTCTCTGTACCTACGGCGATCCCAACGTGCTGACCGCCGACATCGGCTCCTCCAGCCTGGCGCAGGCTACCACGGCCCATACCGCGCTGGTGGAGATCGAGAAGTTCCGCGGGCAGGCACCTGCCGTCACTGCCTTCGGCGCGCCGGAATCGGCCAAAGGCATCGACCCCATGTTCCCGGCACTCTGACCCTGGGGGGATGAAAGCGCCCCCTTGAGTTTCCTTTATTTTTAAAGTCGTTAGAATCGGGAGCCATCAAGGCTCCCGATTGCCATCCACGGAGGAAAAATGCAGGAATTTATGGCTACCAGCGAACGCCGGGCCGAACTCTACTGGTGGTTCTCCACCCTGTTCGCCGCCGAACTCAGTGATGAGCAGATCGCCGAATATGACACCTATGATGTGCGAAGCTTCCTGAAAAGCCTCTCCACCCTGGATCCGATGCGCGAAGCCGTGGCCGAACTCAACGAGGCCATCGCCCGCCTGCTGGTGCGCCCGGATCGCCAACTGGAACTCGCCGCCGACTTCGCCGGCCTGTTTCTGGTGGATCCCAAACAGGGCGCCCTGCCCTACGAATCGCTCTATCGTGGCGAGGCAAAGCTACTGATGCAGGCCCCGATGGCCGAGATGCAGGCCCGCCTCGATCGCCTTGGTATCAATGTCAGCGATAAATACAAAGAGCCTGCCGACCATCTGGCCATCGAGCTGGATCTGATGGGCAATCTCATCATCCGCGCGGCGGAAGCCAAGAGCGCGGCCGAACGGGAACGCTGGCTCGACGAGCAGGAAGCGCTGCTGCACGGCCATCTGCTGGGCTGGTTTGACAAGTTCGAAAGCGCCTGTCGCGCCGCCGACCGGTTTGGCTTCTACGGCGCCAGTGCCCGTCTGCTGGGGGTCTTCCTCAAGATGGATGCCAACTACCTCTCTCTGGTCAAACCGGCACCGTCTGCCGACTGAGGCCGCGATGAAGACAGCCCTGCTTCTGATTGCATGCTGGCTGCTGGCCCTGATCCCGCTGGATCAGGGCATTACTCCCCTGATTGCGCTGCTGTTCAACCCGGATCGCGAGCTCTACGGCACCGCCCAGCTCACCGGATTTGCCGGCATCCTGCTCACCCTCTACCTTGCCAATCTCGGCGTCGAGGTGGTGTTGCGCCGCCGCTTCCAGATTGCCGGCATGCTGGCGCTGCTGGCCGCCTGGATCGACTTCATCAACAGCAGCGGCAGCGAGTCGCACTTCCTGCTGCTCTATCTGCTTGCCCTCCCGTTCCATCTGCTCGGCTGGCTGGTACTGGTGCGCGGTATTCAGGCATTTGGCCGAGAGAAAGGCTAAAAAATAGCCAATAATATTGCAAATCATGACAGCCAGGTCAGGCACTTCCCAGTCATTACAAGCACATCGGTACAGCTCCCCGTAATATTTGCTTACATTCAGCTCCCGTTCAGTTTTACAAAAGCCGATATAGTGCCGCTCCTTTCGCCACACTACACAGGAGCAATCGTATGCCTCCACAGGATGCGCGCATCACAGGCCTCGATCTGTTGCGCGGGCTTGTCATCTTCATGGCCGTCTTCGAGCACTACACCGGTTACCTCAACTACTGGTACATCGATTTCTTCAATC
The DNA here is from genome assembly GCF_049175755.1 of Aeromonas sp. 600282. NCBI lineage: Bacteria > Pseudomonadati > Pseudomonadota > Gammaproteobacteria > Aeromonadales > Aeromonadaceae > Aeromonas > Aeromonas sp. 600282. Next base: position 73,499 of record NZ_JAAKVR010000018.1, read on the forward strand.
GGGAACATGCCTTGTGGGACAGCTTCTATGTATCACACAAGGCAATGGCGGGACACCTGCTCCCCATGGATCAGCTGACAGCACACGCATCAGCCTGGTTAATCCCCTGGGTCAGCCAGATCTACCTGGCCTTGGCCGCATTCAACCTGAGCCGCCGCGATCAGGCCAGCTTCAAGCCGCAGCTGGGCAGCAAGCTGGCCCTGTTTGCCAGCATCATACTGATGCTCTATGTCGAAGGGTTGGTCATTGCCCCCAACTTCGGCGAGGCCATCTCGTTCTACCCGGTCATGCTCTGGATGTGCCTGCTGGCGCTCTTCTCCATGGTGTATGCCTGGTTCGGCATCCGCGGCATGCTCCTGCTGACCCTTCTAAGCCTGCTACTGGATCAACTCGGCGTACAGGATCTGCTCGGCCATATCGACAGCTGGATGAAGCTGCACGTTCACCCAGACTATGAGCTGGATGCCCGTCTCGACCTCTTCATGGCCAGTGGCTGTTTCGGCTTTCTCTATGGCTGGTGCTGGCATCAGCGCCCACAATGGCGAGATCGCCTCAACCGTCTGGTACTGACGCTGTCGCTGGTGGCGCTGGCCATCTATCTCATGTTCGGCGAGACAAGCACGGTCGAGCTCAACGACATCTACGCCAACGAACACGAACTGGCGCTGGACATGATCGGCCGAGCCGGGATCTGGGGTATGGAGTTTCTGGTGATCGGTACCGTGCTCTGGCTACACCAACACAATATCCGTCTCTGCTGGCGACCACTCAACTGGATCGGCATGTACTCGCTGACCGTCTTCATCTTCCACAAGAGCATCTTCGTGCACCTGTGGGGCCCCTTGCTACTGTGGTGGACCGCCCGTCAGGGCACCATACTGCCCAACAGTTTTGGCCTTATCATGTTGCTCTGCACCGCCAGCATACTGCTTATTTATGCTTTCCAGCGCTCCGGCATCATCTGTCATCTGATGGGAATGCATCAGGATCGGGACTGGGCGCGGCTATATGGCAAATAAGTATTGGCTGTCGCTGCTAATACTGGTGACGCTACCATTGCAAGCAAAGGAGTTGTTACTGGGCAGCAGCTGGCAACTGGATAGTAACCAGGCCAGTAGTAACGCAACCCAGCACAGCCAACTCTGGTGGGGTTATGAACGGGAGACCCAGGTTGGGCTCCTTTTCACTAACGGAAGCAGTGCCGGGCTGGCACTACCTCTCTATGAAAAGAGTTTTATCGCCTTGGGAGTTGGATCCATGCCAGTGGTTGATAGTACCCGTTTCAGTGCTATGTGGCGCCTGGGATGGCAGCTGGATGATGACCATCAATTGACGTTGTCCCAGCTCGTCGACCTCACTGGCCGTTATGGCCAGCTCTGGTACATGGAGCACAGCCTGCCGCTGCCGGCCGGGCTCTCCCTCAACCTCTGGCTGACCCGGGGCAGTCAGGCACACATGGCCGCTTATGATGCTCATGAAGGTTGGCGAGACTGGGGGCTAACCCTGGAGCACAGTTGGGCTTGGCAAAAGTGGCAACTCGACGCAGAAGCGGGTGCCAAGCAGTGGCTCATCAAGGATCGCGATTGGCAACCCGTCGTGAACCTGACCCTGAGCTATCGCTTCAGCTGGTAACACTCACACCACAGGCAACTTCCACGTTTACCAGCGCCCACCTATCTTGGGTCCAGCCAAATGAAAACGCACAGACAGTCAAACCCATCGCATCATTAGGCTCTACAATGCAACTGCTTCCTGCAATCAGGGGGATATCCTGTTGCTGCGCACTCCAGGTTTCCTGACCAAATGGCAACATGCCAACCATGTTGCCAAATTCCATTACAACAGAGTCAATCATCGTCAGCCCTCTTTGCCAGCAAGCCGCACAGCTCAAGCACTAACGCTCTGATCGCGCATGATAAACATCCTCTGTTAGCGACATAACGCTCTCTCGGGATGTCAAAAGGACCACGGTAGCAAGGGCTTGCAACTCAGGCTGAACATCTGTGCCCACAAGCCCTTAACAGGGGAAAAAGGGATTATCTATTGGTACGCAACGTCAGGTCGACTGCGTTCATCAAAGGATGATGATGTCATTGGTGCCGCAGGGGAAAATCCCCTGGCGATAGATATGACTATCTGCCAAACGTCAGGGTGGGAACACCACCATCATCCCGCTCATTGAGCATGCGTGTGAGCGGTGAGTCGCCAGAGTAACGGGATCCAGGCTCACTGAGGGAAAATTTGGCCCCCGGTTTTTTTGCCTGCCATGCGTTGCCAAGCTGATCGGCAACCCGATCCCGCACGGTCTGTGACGGCTCCTGATGCGTAATCGCAAACTCTTTGGGGGGCTTGTCTGCCAGTACAGGCACATCAAACTGCCAGAGGGATGCACAGAGCAATAGAGAGAACATAACTACCTCCATCCATCAAAGTCCTCCTTTTTACTCACTCACCACCTGAGTGTCACCCATTACCCTGTAACCAAATGTTGCAGTCTATCCAAAAGTCTAATTGCCCCCATCAGCCAAAGGTATAAGTTGTTACTTAATTATTAAAAGTATGTATTCAAAGGAGTGAGTGATGAGCGAGAGCAAGGTCTATCCGGTCAAACCCCATATCAGCAACAGCGCCCTGCTCGACAAGGGCGACTACGCCGCCATGTACCAGGCCTCCGTCGAGGATCCCGATACCTTCTGGGGTGAACAGGGCAAAATCCTCGACTGGATAAAGCCCTACACCAAGGTAAAAAACACCTCCTACGATCCGGGCCATGTCTCCATCAAATGGTTTGAGGATGGCCAGCTCAACGTCTCCGCCAACTGCCTCGATCGCCACTTGGCAGAGCGTGGCGACAAGGTCGCCATCATCTGGGAAGGGGACAACCCTGCCGAAGATCGCAAACTCACTTATCGCGAATTGCACGCCGAAGTGTGCAAGTTTGCCAACGTCTTGAAAGCACAAGGGGTTCACCGCGGCGACGTGGTCTGCCTTTATATGCCCATGGTGCCCGAAGCCGCCATCGCCATGCTGGCCTGTACCCGCATCGGCGCGGTACACAGCATCGTCTTCGGCGGCTTCTCGCCGGAAGCGCTGGCCGGCCGCATCATCGACTCGGGCTCGCGCATCGTCATCACCGCCGACGAGGGACTGCGTGGCGGCCGTCCGGTGCCACTCAAGAAGAATGTGGATGAAGCGCTCACCAACCCGGATACCCAGGTCAACAAGGTTATCGTGCTCAAGCGCACCGGCGGCAATGTCGCCTGGCACAACCACCGCGACATCTGGTGGCATGAAGCAACCGCCGCCGTCAGCAGCGACTGCCCGCCCGAGGCGATGAACGCCGAAGATCCGCTCTTTATCCTCTATACCTCCGGCTCCACCGGCAAACCCAAGGGGGTGCTGCACACCACCGGCGGCTATCTGGTCTATGCCACCCTCACCTTCAAATATGTGTTCGACTACCACGAAGAGGACATCTACTGGTGTACCGCCGATGTGGGCTGGGTCACTGGTCACTCCTATCTGGTCTACGGGCCGCTTGCCAACGGCGCCACTACCATCATGTTCGAAGGGGTGCCCAACTACCCGGCCACCAACCGCATGAGTCAGGTGGTGGACAAGCACCAGGTCACCATTCTCTATACCGCCCCTACTGCCATCCGCGCCCTGATGGCCAAGGGCAACGAAGCGGTCACCGGCACCTCGCGCCAGAGCCTGCGCATCATGGGCTCGGTGGGTGAACCCATCAACCCGGAAGCCTGGGAGTGGTACTACCGCACCATCGGCGACGAACGCTGCCCCATTGTCGATACCTGGTGGCAGACCGAGACCGGCGGCATCCTGATTACGCCGCTGCCCGGCGTCACCGACCTGAAACCCGGCTCAGCCACCAAACCCTTCTTCGGGGTGCAACCTGCGCTGGTCGACAACATGGGCGAACCGCTGGAGGGGGCCACCGAGGGCAATCTGGTGATCACCGACTCCTGGCCGGGTCAGATGCGCACCGTATTCGGCGATCACGAGCGGTTCGAGCAGACCTACTTCTCCACCTTCCCCGGCCGCTACTTCACTGGCGACGGTGCCCGTCGCGATGCCGATGGCTACTACTGGATCACCGGACGGGTGGATGATGTACTGAACGTCTCCGGCCACCGCATGGGTACCGCCGAAATTGAATCGGCGCTGGTGGCCCATCCCAAGATCGCCGAAGCCGCGGTGGTGGGGGTTCCTCACGAGATCAAGGGTCAGGGCATCTATGCCTATGTCACCCTGATCGCCGGGGAAGAGCCGAGCCGTGAGCTGCACAAAGAGGTGAAGGAGTGGGTGCGCAAGGAGATCGGTGCCATCGCCACGCCAGATGTCATTCACTGGGCGGAGGGGCTGCCGAAGACCCGTTCCGGCAAGATCATGCGGCGAATTCTGCGCAAGATCGCCACCGGCGAGACCGACAGCCTGGGGGATATCTCCACCTTGGCGGATCCGGGCGTAGTAGACAAACTCATCCGCGAGAAGTCGGAAGCAGCCTGATCCCGCTTCGTTTGTTGCTCGACAAAGCCGGCCCTGTGCCGGCTTTGCTGTTTCTACAGCGGTACAAACGGCCTGAGCGGCTGAAACTGGGTGCACAGGGAGGTGGAGCTCAATAAATAGCCAGATGTAGAGATTAGACCAGTAAAATGCTGCTAATTTTCACGAAATCAATATAATTGCGAAATCTGTGTGCCAGGGCACACCGATTTGCGCAGAAAATGGCTAGATTTCAGGTAGTCCACAAGATAGCTGACAGATAGCAGCATGATCATCGAGGATGCACTCAATATGTCGCAACATCGCCGAATTCTCCTGCTCAACGGTCCAAACCTGAATCTGCTGGGCAAACGGGAACCGGGTATCTACGGCAGCAAGACGCTCGATGAGATCGTCGCCGATCTGAAGCTCAACGCCAGCGAACTCGGTGTCACTCTGGAACATCTGCAATCCAACGCCGAACATGAGTTGGTCAGCCGCATCCATCAGGCCATGGGTCAGGTGGATTTCATCATCATCAATCCGGCCGCCTTCACCCACACCAGCGTCGCCATCCGCGATGCGCTGCTGGGTGTCGCCATCCCCTTTATCGAGGTTCACCTGTCAAACGTTCATGCCAGGGAGCCGTTTCGTCATCACTCCTATCTGTCTGATGTCGCCAAAGGGGTCATTTGTGGTCTGGGGGCCGATGGCTATCAATTCGCTTTAACCGCGGCCGTGCGCCATCTGCACGCGGCTTGATAATCACTGATCAGATAAAGAAGAAAGAGAATGCTAATGGATATCCGCAAAATCAAGAAGCTGATTGAACTGGTTGAAGAGTCCGGCATCGCCGAACTGGAGATCTCCGAAGGTGAAGAGTCCGTTCGCATCAGCCGCAACTTCGCAGGCCAGGTCACTGCCGCACCGCAGATGATCATGCAGCAAGCAGCCGCTCCGGTTGCCGCTCCAGCCGCCGCCCCGGTTGCCGCTGCGCCGGCCGCAGATGCCGCACCGAGCGGTCACCTGATGCGCTCTCCCATGGTTGGCTCCTTCTACCGCTCCTCCAGCCCGGAAGCCAAGCCGTTCGTGGAAGTGGGTCAGCAAGTCAATGTCGGCGATACCCTGTGCATCGTCGAAGCCATGAAAATGATGAACCAAATCGAGTCTGACAAGGCCGGTGTGATCAAAGCGATCCTGGTTGAAAATGGTCAGGCCGTCGAATTTGACGAGCCGCTGTTCATCATCGAATAAGGGAAATCGCCACCCATGTTGGACAAAGTAGTCATCGCCAACCGCGGTGAAATTGCCCTGCGGATCCTGCGCGCCTGCAAAGAGCTCGGGATCAAGACAGTGGCCGTTCACTCCACCGCCGACCGGGAGCTCAAACATGTGCTGCTGGCCGACGAATCCATCTGTATCGGCAAACCAGCCAGTACCGACTCCTACCTCAACGTTCCGGCCATCATCGCCGCCGCCGAGGTGACCGGTGCCGTGGCCATCCACCCGGGTTACGGCTTCCTTTCCGAGAACGCCGATTTTGCCGAAGTGGTCGAAAAATCCGGCTTCATCTTCATCGGCCCGCGCGCCGAGACCATCCGCCTGATGGGTGACAAAGTCTCCGCCATCGAAGCGATGAAGAAGGCAGGCGTACCGTGTGTACCGGGCTCTGACGGTCCGGTGGACAACGACACCAAGCGCAATGCCGCTATTGCCAAGCGCATCGGCTATCCGGTGATCATCAAGGCTGCCGGTGGCGGCGGTGGTCGTGGCATGCGCGTGGTACGCAGCGAGGCCGAGCTAGCCTCCGCCATTGCCCTAACCAAATCCGAAGCAGGCCAGTTCTTCAAGAACGACATGGTTTACATGGAGAAGTACCTGGAAAACCCGCGCCACATCGAAATTCAGGTGTTGGCAGACGGCCAGGGCAACGCCCTCTATCTGGGCGAGCGTGACTGCTCCATGCAGCGTCGCCACCAGAAAGTGGTGGAAGAGGCGCCGGCGCCCGGCATCACCGCCGAAATGCGCAAGTTCATCGGCGAGCGCTGTGTGCGCGCCTGTATCGAGATCGGCTACCGCGGTGCGGGTACTTTCGAGTTCCTGTACGAGAACGGCGAGTTCTATTTCATTGAAATGAACACCCGTATCCAGGTTGAGCACCCGGTCACCGAGATGGTCACCGGTATCGATCTGATCAAGGAGCAGCTGCGCATCGCCGCCGGTCAGCCCCTGTCGATCACCCAGCAGGATATCCGCATCCGTGGCCATGCCATCGAGTGCCGGATCAACGCCGAAGATCCGGCCACCTTCATGCCCTCTCCGGGTCTGGTGCAGCGCTTCCACGCGCCGGGTGGACTGGGCGTGCGTTGGGACTCCCACATCTATGCCGGTTACAAGGTACCACCCCACTACGATTCGATGATCGGCAAGCTGATCTGCTACGGCGAGAATCGTGACATTGCTATCGCCCGCATGCGTCATGCGCTGGACGAGCTGGTGGTGGAAGGGATCAAGACCAACGTACCGCTGCAAAAAGAGATCATGAAAGACGAAAACTTCCAGCACGGTGGCACCAATATCCACTACCTGCACAAGAAGTTGGGTCTGTAAGGATCGCTGATAGTGACCGGACTTCCGGTGGAAGTCTGCTCCGCAAGGAGCCTCTGCTGAAAAAGGGCCATGGCGACATGGCCCTTTTTTGTTATCCTTGCGCCCCTCAAATTTGTCGGAGGCCAAGGTGAACCGTTTTGCTCTCGCCCGCCGGGAAGCAGCTTTCTGCCTGCTGCTGACCCTGTTCTACTTCTTTGCCTGGTATGGCACCGCCTATTTTATCCCGCCCCAGCTGGAGTTGTGGGGGCTGCCGCTGTGGTTCCTGCTCAGTTGCATGGTGATGCCGCTGCTGTTCATTCTGCTCTGCGCCCTGATGGTGAACCGGCTGTTTGTGGAGATCCCCCTCGATACCCACTCCCCTTCCGGCAAGGAGTCATCCCATGAATCTTGAGTTGATGCTGCCGCTCGTCATCTATCTGGTGCTGGTGCTAGGGGTGGGTTTCTGGGCCAGCCGCCATCGCGCGCAAGGCAACTTCGTGCAGGAGTACTTCATCGGCAACCGCAGCATGGGCGGGCTGGTGCTGGCGATGACGCTAGTGGCCACCTACACCTCGGCCTCCTCCTTTATCGGTGGGCCGGGCGCGGCCTACAAGATCGGTCTGGGCTGGGTGTTGCTGGCGATGATCCAGCTGCCCACCGTCTGGCTGACCCTGGGGGTGCTTGGCAAGAAGTTCGCCATCATCGCCCGCCGGGTCAATGCGGTGACCATCAACGACATGCTGTGGGCCCGCTATCAGAGCAAGGCGGTGGTGATCCTCGGCTCCGTTACTATCATCCTCGCCTTTATCGCGACCATGGTGGTGCAGTTTATCGGCGGCGCCCGCCTGCTGGAGACCGCTACCGGCCTCTCCTACCAGCAGGGATTGATGCTGTTTGCCAGCTGCGTACTGCTCTACACCATCATCGGCGGCTTCCGCGCCGTGGTAATGACCGATGCTCTGCAGGGGATCATCATGCTGATCGGCACCGGTGCCCTGCTGGCGGGCATTCTGGTCGCCGGTGACGGCTTGCCAAACCTCATCCACCAGCTCAGGGAGATCGATCCCAAGCTGGTGAGCCCGCAGGGGGCCGGCGACATGCTGACCCAGCCCTTTATGCTGAGTTTCTGGATCCTGGTCTGTGTCGGAGTGGTAGGGCTGCCCCACTCGGCGCTGCGCTGCTTTGGCTATCGCGACAGCAAGGCGCTCCATCGCGGCATTCTGATCGGCACCGTGGTCAGCGCCTTGCTGATGTTCGGCATGCATCTGGCGGGCGCTCTGGGTCGCGCCATCCTGCCGGGCATGGACAGCCCGGACAAGATCATGCCCTCCCTGATGATGGAAGTGCTGCCCCCCTGGCTGGCCGGGGTCTTTCTGGCGGCGCCGATGGCGGCCATCATGTCCACCATCGACTCCCAGCTGATCCAGGCTTCCGCCACTCTGGTGAAGGATCTCTATCTCAACTATCTGAGTCCAAAGCAGGAGAAGCTGGAAGTGCGCATCCCCCGCCTCTCCCTGCTCTGTACCCTGATCCTCGGCACTCTGGTGCTGCTGGCGGCGTTGCAACCGCCCGAGATGATCATCTGGCTCAACCTGCTCGCCTTTGGCGGATTGCAAGCGGTGTTCCTCTGGCCACTGGTGCTCGGCCTCTACTGGTCGCGGGCCAACGGCCCGGGCGCACTGGCCAGCATGGTCAGCGGCATCGTCAGTTATGGGGTACTGAGTCAGTGGGGGATCAAGCTGGCTGGCCTGCACGCCATAGTGCCAAGCCTCACGCTGGCGCTGGTGGTCTTTATCACGGTCAGCCTGCTGACGGCACCGCCCTCGCGGGAAGTGCGCGACCTTTTCGGGCAGAAATAATAAAAATATAAATTATGGGTTCCAAAACTATCCCCAAATAGGTGTTTTCCGGTTAAACTGTGCGCCAAGTCACAGAACGTAGCCGCTGTATGCCCGTTAAAGCCACTCGACAAGTCGTTACTCAAGCCCTGCAGCGGCTCGGTTATGCCCTGCTGCTGCCCGTCTCCATCCTGCCGATGGCGGCGCTGATCTACCGGCTTGGGCAACCCGACGTGCTCGATTTGGCGGTGCTCTCCCTCACCGGTCAGGCGATCTTCAGCCAGATGCCGCTCATCTATGCGGTGGCGATCGCCTTTGGCCTGAGTCGGCAGGAGCTGGGCGGACAGACGTTGGCGGGGGCGGTCAACTTCCTGCTGCTCAGCACCGCCTTCAATACGCTGGCCCCCAACCTGCACGCCGACATGATCTGCGGTCTGCTGGCGGGGCTCACCACTGCCATCATCTATCCATGGGTTCACCAGCAAACGCTGCCCCGCTGGCTGCAGATCGCCAGGGGGGAGTTTCCCAGCCTGCTGGTGTCGGCCTTGGCCTGCCTGCTGATCGCCATCCCCCTCTCGCTGCTGTGGCCACCGCTGGAGCGCGGGCTGACCCTGCTCACCTCGGAGCTGCTTACCACGCCGTTTGGCGCCTTCTGCTACGGCACCCTCAACCGCTTGTTAATCCCGCTCGGGCTGCATCAGGTATTGGGCAGCGTCATCGGCCTTGGCGAGAGCAACCTGCAGGCACTGGCCAGCGCCCAGCCCCTTCATGAAGGATATGTAGCCGGTCTTTACCCCATCATAATGTTCGGCCTGCCGGGCGCCTGTTTTGCCATCTGGCTGCACCGCCAGCGGATGCAGCGGCTGCCACAGGGCGGGCTGCTGCTCACCCTTGCGCTCACCTCGGCACTGGTGGGTATCACAGAGCCTATCGAATTTCTGTTCGCCTTTACCGCCCCCTGGCTGTTTCTCGCCCACGCCCTGCTGACCGGACTGTCGCTGGCGGTCTGTAGCGGGCTGGGGATCAAGGTGGGCAGTTACTTCTCCGCCGGTCTGCTGGATCTGGTGCTGAGCTATCAGGCAGGGGAGCACAGCTTCTGGCTCATCCCGGTCGGTATCCTGTTCTTCGTCGCCTACACCCTGCTGTTCTATCAGCTGCTGGAGCGTGCCCCCCTCAGCATGCCGAGCAAGCCCATCGCGGTGGAGCATCCGCGCCTTGCCAGCGTTGCCCCCTCAGACCCGCAGATGCTGGCGATCCAGTACCTCAAGGTGCTGGGCGGGATGGACAATCTGGTGGCGATGAGTGTCTGTATCACCCGCCTCAGCCTGCGGGTGCGCGATATTTCACTGGTGGATGAATCCCGCCTGCTGGGTCTGGGCTGCCTCTCCTGGATCCAGCTCAACGACCACCAGCTGGTGCTGGTGCTGGGCCCCAGCGCCAGCCTGATTGAAGGGCAGATCCGCATGCTGGCGGAGCGCCAGTCGGTCCCCCTCGGCCTCAAACCCAATCAGGAGTCGGCCAGCCAGAGCAGCTGGTAACTCAGGCGAACGGCAACCGCTCGGCCACGAAATCCATCAGGGTGCGCAGAGCGGGGGCCAGATGCTCCCGACTCGGATAGATTAGGTAGAACGGGTTGGCCGGAATGGGCTGATCCGGCAACACCTTCTGCAGCCGCCCCGCCGCCAAATCCCCTTCACAGACATGGTGGGGCAACAGGGCAATCCCCCCCTCGTTGATGGCCAGCTCCCGCAGCGCCAGCAGGCTGTTGCTCAGACAAGCCCCCTGCGGCCGCCAGCCCCCCTCCTGCAATGGCCACACCGGCATGGCCGAGTGCACCAGACAGGCATAACGGCCCAGCTCGCTCAACTGCTGCGGCATGCCGTGGGCCGCCAGATAGGCGGGCGCAGCCACCAGATGACGCGCCACCTGACCGATACGCCGACAGATGAGGCTGGAGTCTTTCAGCGGCGCCGCCCGCAGCGCCAAATCATAACCTTCCCCCACCAGATCGAGCTGTTCATCGCTCAGGGTCAGTTCCAGCACCACCTCGGGATAGAGGGCGCGAAACTCGGCGAGGATCCGGCCAAGCAATAGAGTACCGGTCGCCTCGGGGGCAGTGATCCGCACCCGCCCCGCCGGGGCCGAGCGCAGCCGTGCCATCGCCAGATTGGCACTGCGGGCCAGTGCCAGCAGCCCCTGACAGTGCTCCACATAGAGCTCCCCCTGCGGGGTCAGGCTCAACCTGCGGGTGGTGCGCTGCAACAGCCGCACCCCGAGCTGGGATTCGAGCCGCGAGATCTTCTGGCTCACCGATGACTTGGGCATACCGAGCAGCTCGGCGGCCCGGGTAAAGCTTCCCTGCTCCACCACGGTGGCAAACAGCCCCATCAACTCCAGATCGACATTGTTCATATATTCAAACAGTCTTTACCGATTACCCATCTTAATCTTGATAATCAACCAGACTAGAGTGAGTGGCAATCCCGAACACAGCGATTTGAAAGGAAAAACCATGAAAGCCATTGCCCTGACTCACTATCTGCCAAGCGACCACCCCGACTGCTTTATCGCCGCCAACCTGCCCGATCCGGTTCCGGGCCCGCGGGACCTGCTGGTGCGGGTTAGCGCTACCTCCGTCAATCCGGTGGATACCAAGGTGCGCTCCCCCAAGGCCAAAATTGAAAGCTCGCCCCGGGTGCTGGGCTGGGATGCGGTGGGGGAAGTGATCGCCACCGGCAGCGAAATTACCCTGTTCAAGGCGGGCGACCGGGTCTGGTATGCCGGCGACATCAGCCGTCCGGGCAGCAACAGCGCCCTGCAACTGGTGGATGAGCGCATCGCCGCCATCGCCCCCACCAGCTTGAGCGATGTGGAGGCCGCCGCCCTGCCGCTCACCGCCATCACCGCTTGGGAGACCCTGTTCGAGCGCTTCGCTCTTACCCGCGAAAGCCGTGGCAAACTGCTGATCATCGGCGGCGCCGGTGGCGTGGGCTCCATCGCCATCCAGCTGGCCCGCCAGCTCACCGGCATGGAGGTGATTGCGACCGCCTCCCGCCCCGAGAGCCGCGAGTGGTGCCTCGAGATGGGCGCCCATCAGGTCGTAAACCACCACAAGTTGCAGGAGGAGCTGACCGCCCTTGGCATCACTCAGGTCGATGCCATCTTCTGCACCAACGCCACCGCCGAACACTGGGCCACCATGGCAGGGCTGATCCGCCCGTTTGGCCATATCTGTACCATCGCCGAATCGAGCGAGCCGTGGGATCTCTCCCTGCTCAAGAGCAAGAGTGTCACCTTCAGCCAGGAGTTCATGTTCACCCGCTCCCTGTTCCAGACGCCGGACATGATCGAACAGCACCGCCTGCTCGGCCGGGTGGCGGCACTGGTCGATGAAGGGGTATTGCAGACTACTCTGACCAGAACCATCCCGTCGCTGACCCCGGTCACGCTGGCTCAGGCCCATGCCGAGGTGGAGGCGGGACGCATGGTAGGCAAGCTGGTGATCGACATGAGCGGCTTTGCCAACTAAGCCCTCAAACGCACCATGATGGGATAAGTTCACCAAGGAGATGCCCCAAACGGGCACAACCAGCGGCACTCATGACTTCCTGTGGCAGGCCAACGTCCGACAATCAGCCAAAAAAGAGGCCATTTCGCGAGAAATGGCCTGAATACCTGAACATTGGGGTAACAATCACACACATATCCTTATGCAGGACAATCTAGTCTTTGCATCTGGCGTGCCAACAGCAGCATGAATACGCCAAAACGGCGTCAGCCCGTCCTTGAGCAAGGTGCCGACCTTGCTCTTTTTTTATCTGGCAGACTGTTTACCAGGCAAACAAGTGCAGATAAAAAAATGCCACCCGAGGGTGGCAGTGAAAGATGACGGAACTTGAGCAAAGCGTTCAGCGAAAACCGGTCGTCTTCGCCTGCATAGAGCAATACAGGAACCGTGCCAATCCGGCAAAAGCCCCCGAATCCCTCCACGTCATGGGCAAACCACGACAGCACTGCCCCATGATGGTAGAATCTCGCGGTTTCACATTTATGAAGAGTCAACGCCATGCCCTGGATACAAATTCGAATCAACGCCACTGCCAAGACCGCAGACAAGGTGAGCAACATGCTGCTGGGGCGTGGAGCCCAGGCGGTGACCTTTATGGATGCCAAGGATGTGCCCGTCTACGAACCCATGCCCGGTGAAACCCCGCTCTGGGGCGAGACCGAAGTGATGGGTCTGTTTGATGCCGAAACCGATCCGGCCCCCACCATCGCCTTCTTCCAGCAGATCTTCGGCGAAAACGTCGGCTACAAGGTCGAGCAGCTGGAAGACAAGGACTGGGTGCGCGAGTGGATGGATCACTTCCACCCGATGCAGTTTGGCGAGCGCCTCTGGATCTGCCCGAGCTGGCGCGATGTGCCGAACCCCGATGCGGTCAACGTCATGCTGGATCCGGGTCTGGCCTTCGGTACCGGTACCCACCCCACCACAGCTCTCTGCCTGCAGTGGCTGGATGGGCTGGATCTGACCGGTAAAACCGTGGTCGATTTTGGCTGTGGCTCCGGCATTCTCGGCATCGCCGCCCTGAAACTGGGTGCTGCCCGCGTTATCGGCATCGACATCGACCCGCAAGCCATTCAGGCCAGCCGCGATAACGCCGCGCGCAACGGCGTTGCCGACCAGATTGAGCTCTATCTGCCGGCCGACCAGCCACAAGACGTCGAAGCGGACGTGGTAGTCGCCAACATCCTGGCCGGCCCGCTGCGCGAACTGGCACCGCTGATCGCCGGCCACGGCAAAGCGGGCAGCCTGATGGCCCTCTCCGGCGTGCTGGAGAGCCAGGCTCCGGAGCTGGAAACCATCTACGGCCAGTGGTTCGAGATGGATCCGACCGCCGTCAAGGAGGAGTGGTGCCGCCTCTCCGGCCGCAAACACGGCTAAACATAGCTCCCGCTCTCAAGGCGGTAAGTCAGCATCTTTATTAAACAAGAGCACCCGCGGGTGCTCTTGTTGTTTCTCCCCCCTTTCCTACTCTGGGGGACGGTTCACGCTTCTCTGGCCAATGAGGGATTAACATCGTTCTTCCACATCATTGGGGCCCTGCCATGATCGAATACCAGAAGATGATTAGCAGCCAACCGTACAACTGCATGACACCCGAGTTGGCCCAGTTGCGCCGGGAGGCGGCACGGCGCTATCGCCGTTTCAATCAGGCGGAAGAGGAAGCAGAGCAGCGGGCACTACTGGCGGAGCTGATTGGCGAATTGGCTGAGAATGCCTTTATCTGCCCGCCACTCTACTGCACCTATGGCCGTCATATTCAGCTTGGTAAGGACTCCTACATCAATATGGAGGCGACCCTGCTGGACAATGCCCCCATTCGCATCGGCGCCCATGTGATGATTGGGCCAAACGTGCAGATCTATACTGCAGCCCATGCACTGGAGGCCGACAAACGGATTCAGGGCACAGAGACGGCGCTGCCGGTCACCATTGAAGACAAGGTCTGGATTGGGGGCGGCGCCATCTTGCTGCCCGGCGTCACCATAGGGCGGGAGGCGATCGTCGGCGCGGGCGCCGTAGTCACCAAAGATGTACCGGCCGGAGCTCGGGTAGTCGGCAATCCAGCCCGGATCCTGCCAGCCAAAAACAGGGCATAAGGCTGCCAACCGGGCTGCATCTTGATGCCGCCATCAACTCACAACAACCCCGACACCCCATAAAAAATAAAGCCCAATGTCACGAAGACGTTGGGCTGTTAAAAGGTGCTACGGAATTGCGACTCTCATCGCAGAAAAATTAGAAGGAGTGCCCTTCTAAACTGGCAGGGAGATATTAGCGAATGCGCAAACGTTTTACATAGTGAAATACAACAGGATTGCGAGGTACATCGCACTATTTAAATAATTACCTGCTATGGCGCGCGAAGCCTCTTTGAGCCATTTATTTTCCCCAATTTCTCTGGTTACTATTCACGGTTAAACAGAAAAGCCCCGATTTCTCGAGGCTTTGCTTATCTCAACCGCAACGTGGCCGAAAAGTCAGAAACGGCGGACAAACTCATCGAGCGGCAGCTCGCGCAGTTTACGCGCTTCCAGCATGGGGGTGCCGAGATAGAGGAAACCCACCAGCTGATCCTCTGCCGCCAGTCCCAATCCTTTGTTGATCTGCTCATCGAAGATAAACCAGCCGGAGCGCCAGATACCGTTGAAGCCCTGCGCCTGCGCGGCCATCTGCATCGCCATCAGGGCACAACCGGCAGAGAGCTCCTGCTCCAGTTTCGGCACCTTGGGGTGATCCTGATAACGGGTTGCCACGGCGACGACCAAGGGCGCCCGCAGTGGCGCTTCGCTGCACTTCTTGATGCTCTCTTCATCTTCGCCACGGGCACGGGCCGCCTCGGCCAGCAGCTTGCCCAGCCGCTCACGCCCCTCCCCTTCAAACAGAATGAACTGCCAGGGGGTCAGGGTGCCGTGATCCGGCGCACGCAGGCCCGCCTTGAGGATATTGTCGAGCACCTCACCGCTCGGGGCGGGATCGGCGAGACGGCCACAGGAGTGGCGATTGAGCAACAGGGTGAGGGCATCCATGGGCAATTCCTTCTCTGGGGCAATGATGGCGCTACCTTAGCACAGCACCGAATGAAGAAAACCCCTGAGGCTCAGGGGTTTATCGCACGATAAAGGGCAGGATGGCACAGCTGGCTAGATGATCGCAGCCAGCTCGGCCCCTTGCCGGATGGCGCGTTTGGCATCCAGCTCGGCGGCCACGTCGGCACCGCCGATGATATGCACCGGCTTGCCAGCGGCCTGCAGACCGGCCTGCAGCTCCTTGAGGGGCTCTTGTCCGGCGCAGACTATCACCTGATCCACCGGCAGACACTGCTTGGTCTCGCCCACCTGAATGTGCAAGCCCTCGTCATCGATCCCCAGATATTGCACCCCGGAGAGCATCTGCACCTTACGGTTCTTGAGCACAGTACGGTGGATCCAGCCGGTTGTCTTGCCAAGTCCGTCACCCACCTTGCTCTCCTTGCGCTGGAGCAGCCAGATCTGGCGCTCGGGGGCATCGATTTCAGGAGCCGTGAGGCCACCGCGCTCGCCAAGCTGTTTGTCGATGCCCCACTCCTTGAGCCAGTGATCACGGTGCCCATCGGCATCCATTTCCACCTTCTTCTCTACCAGATACTCAGCCACATCGAAACCGATGCCGCCGGCACCGATCACCGCCACCTTCTGGCCGACCGGCTTGTGATCCCGCAATACGTCGAGATAACTCATCACCTTGGGATGTTCGATGCCCGGAATATTGGGGGTGCGCGGACGAATACCGGTAGCGAGGATCACCTCGTCAAAACCGCCGCCGAGCAGACTCTCGGCACTCTGGCGCTGGCCGAGATAGAGCTCGACGCCGCACTTCTCCAGCCGTTTGGCAAAATAACGCAGAGTCTCGTGAAACTCCTCCTTGCCCGGGATCTGCTTGGCGAAGTTGAACTGGCCGCCGATTTCGCTGGCCTGATCGAACAGGCTCACCTGATGACCGCGCTCGGCGGCGTAACAGGCGAACGCCAGCCCGGCCGGGCCCGCCCCCACTACCGCCAGCTTCTTGGGCTGGGGCACGCGGCCAAAGGTCAGCTCGGTCTCGAAACAGGCGCGGGGATTGACCAGACAGGAGGCGCGCTTCTGCTTGAACACATGGTCAAGGCAAGCTTGATTGCAGGCGATGCAGGTGTTGATCTCGTCCGCCCGATTTTCGGCCGCCTTGATGACAAATTCGGGATCAGCCAGGAAGGGGCGCGCCATGGAGACCATATCCGCCTCGCCACCCGCCAGAATCCGCTCTGCCACCTCTGGGGTGTTAATCCGGTTGGTAGTGATAAGCGGCACCTTGAGATGCTTTTTCAGCTCGGCGGTCACCCAGCTGAAGGCGCCGCGCGGCACGCTGGTGGCGATGGTGGGAATACGCGCTTCGTGCCAACCGATACCGGTGTTGATCAGGGTCACCCCCACCGCTTCCAGCGCTTTGCCAAGGGCAATCACCTCTTCCAGGGTCGAGCCCTGCTCCACCAGATCCAGCATGGAGAGGCGGAAGATGATGATGAAATCCGTGCCCACCCGCTCACGGATGGCGCGGACAATCTCCACCGGGAAGCGCATCCGGTTTTCGCTGCTGCCGCCCCAGCCATCGGTGCGCTTGTTGGTGCGTTCGCAGATGAACTGGTTGATGAGATAGCCTTCCGACCCCATCACCTCGACCCCGTCATAACCGGCCGCCTTGGCCAGCGCCGCAGTGGCGGCGAAGTCGCGAATGGTGCCGCGGATCTGCCGCTCGCTCATGGCCCGCGGCTTGAACGGGGAGATGGGAGCCTTGAGGGCGCTCGGCGCCAGGCTGAACGGATGGTAGGCATAGCGGCCCGCATGAAGGATCTGCAGCGCTATCTTGCCCCCCTCCTGATGCACGGCGCTGGTCACCTTCTTGTGCTTGCTCACCTGCCAGGGAAAGCTCAGCTGAGAGCCGTGAGGCACCAGCCGACCGCGCAGGTTGGGGGCAATGCCGCCGGTGACGATAAGGCCAACGCCACCACGGGCGCGCTCGGCGTAAAAGGCGGCCAGCTTGTCAAAACCGCCCTTCTCCTCTTCGAGGCCGGTATGCATGGAGCCCATCAAGACGCGGTTGCGCAGCTGGGTAAAACCAAGGTCGAGCGGGGTCAGCAGGGTCGGATAGCGGCTCACGATGCCTCCAGTTAATTTTTTGTTATCAAACTGAGGCTAGAGTAAAGAATCGAAAATTCTTTTTCAAACAAATGTTTGGACAATTTTTCAGCGAACAGCCGTGCCCTGAACGAAGATAGGCGGGATCCGCCAGTCGGAAATGGCAATTTCGCCCGCAACTGGTTAATAATGGCTCTTCTCTACCCATTAACAGGGCGATAACGCGACTATGTCTATTTTCAAAGGTCTGGGTTGGTTGTTCCGCAGCCTGTGGCGCCTGCTCAATTTCACCCGGCTGATGCTGGTCAATCTGCTGTTTCTCATCGTAGTGCTGGTCATCGTCTTCAGCGTCAGCCAGAAAGAGGCCCCCAAGGCGCCCATCGAAGGGGCGCTGACCCTCAATCTCAACGGCGTGCTGGTGGAGCAACGCTCCCAGACAGACCCCACCGTACAACTGCTGCGTCAGATGGACAGCAGCGACGAGCAGCCGAGCGAGATCGTCCTCTCCGACCTGCTATGGGCCATCAAGAATGCCAAGGATGACGAGCGCATCAAGGCGCTGGTGATCAAGCCGCAAGGGCTGCAGGGAGCCAACTTCACCAAACTGCAGGAGGTGGCGAGTGCCATCGACTCCTTCCGGGAGAGCGGCAAACCGGTGATTGCCATGGCCGACTTCTACACTCAAGGCCAGTACCTGCTGGCGGCCCACGCCGATCACGTGCTGCTCAACCAGAGCGGCGCCGTGGTGATCGAGGGGCTTGGTGTCTACCAGACCTACTTCAAGTCGGCGCTGGAGAAGCTCAACATCACCCCGCATGTATTCAAGGTCGGCACCTACAAATCCTTCGTCGAACCCTATACCCGCGACGAGATGTCCCCCGAGAGCAAAGAAGCGAACCAGCGCTGGCTGGATCAGCTGTGGCAATCCTATGTGGCTGACGTAGCCGAGCAGCGGGAGATCGAACCCGATGCGGTCGCACCGGGCAAGGAGCGCTTCCTCGAGCTGCTGCGCAAAGCCGGTGGCAATGCCGCCAACTACGCCCTCGACAACGGGCTGGTGGATCAGCTGGCCACCCGCGACGAGATGACCCAGGCGGTCATTAAAGAGGTGGGTGAAGCGGACGACCACGGCTGGAAAGGGGTCGGCCTGAAAGAGTATCTGGCTGCCATTCCGGAACAATATCCCCAGAGCGGCAAGGATGAGGTGGGTCTGGTGGTCGCCAGCGGCGCCATCATGGATGGCGTCCAGCCTGCCGGCACCATCGGCGGCGACAGCCTCTCCGACCTGCTGGCCGATGCCCGCCGCGATGACAAGGTCAAAGCCGTGGTCCTGCGGGTCGACAGCCCGGGCGGCAGCGCCTTCGCCGCCGAGCAGATCCGCGCCGAGCTACTGGCCCTGAAACAGGCAGGCAAACCGGTAGTGGTCTCTATGGGCAGCTATGCCGCCTCCGGTGGCTACTGGATCTCCGCCGATGCGGACAAGATCTTCGCTTCCCCGACCACACTCACCGGCTCCATCGGGGTATTCGGCATGTTCGCCACCATCGACAAGGCGTTGGCCCAGTTCGGTGTCCATACCGACGGGGTTGGCACCACAGATTACGTCGGTGTCGGCCCGACCCGCGCCCTGCCGGATCACGTCGGTCAGGCCATCCAGCTGAGCGTGGAGGATACCTACCAGCGCTTCATCGGTCTGGTGAGCAAGGGCCGTGGTCTGAGCCCGGAAGAGGCCGAAAAAGCGGCCGAAGGCCGAGTCTGGACCGGCGAAGATGCCAAGGCCCTGGGTCTGGTGGACGAGTTCGGCAATCTGGATGACGCCATCAAGGCCGCCGCCGAACTGGCCAACCTCAAGGAGTGGCAGGTCACCCCCATCGAGCAGGAGGAGTCCACCAAGGACAAGTTCCTGCGCCAGCTGTTTGACAGCAGTGCCCAAGTGCTGGCCCCCCAGTTGCAAAGCTGGCTGCCGGCTGGATTTGGCAAGGCATTGGTGGAAGTGAACCGCAGTCTTGACCCGCTCACCCGCTTCAACGATCCGCAAGGCACCTACGCCTTCTGCCCGGTCTGCGTGCAGTGAGCAAGCGGTGACTCACCCATAAAAAACGGCGACCAGATGGTCGCCGTTTTCTTTATTCAGCCAGTGCGCGCGGCACCGCCAACTTGCTCAATCAGGGATTGAGGCGGGTCGGCATACCGGTACGCTGTTCCAGCACCTGCTTGACCACGTTGGAGTCAGACTCGGCGTGAGCGATGAAGCGGGTGATGGCCGGTGTCATCGGGAGCGGCACGGAGGCGGTGGAGTTGAACTCCTCCTCGGTGCGTGACAGCGGCTCGTGTACTTCCATGTAGCGACCGCCATCCGGCTCGACCGTGGTCTTGACCGGCTGGTTGACGAACTGGACGCGGGTGCCGACCGGCACGTTGTCGAACAGATACTTGATGTCGTCAGCGCGCAGACGCACGCAACCGCTGCTCACCCGCAGACCGATACCGAAGGTGGCGTTGGTTCCGTGGATGGCATAGAGGTTGCCGATGTAAAGGGCGTGCAGACCCATGGGGTTATCCGGACCGGCTGGCCATACTGCCGGCAGGGTCTTGCCCTGGGCGGCATAGCGACGACGGATGTTCTCGGTCGGGGTCCAGGTCGGATTGGCGCGCTTGCGCTCTACCTTGGTGATCCAGTTCTCCGGGGTGTTCACCCCCAGCTGACCGATGCCGATGGGCAATACCTGTACCACGTTCTTCCCTTTCGGATAGTAGTAGAGGCGCATCTCGGCAACGTTGATGACGATCCCTTCGCGGGGCGCGTTGGGCAGGATCAACTGGTGAGGGATGATCAGGGTGCTGCCCGCTTTGGGCAGATAGGGATCAACGCCCGGGTTGGCTTCCATGATATTGGTCAAACCCAACTGAAACTCGGAGGCAATCTGCTCCAGCGGACGATTGTCCGCAGGCACCACATATTCCAGATTCTCACCGATCAGACGGCTGTTGGCCGCAGGCAGACGGTACTCGACGGCGGCAGCCTGCTGGCTGATCAGCGCAAGTGTGCATAAAAGGGCCGAAGCGGCAGTGCGAAGGGGGCTCATAAAATTCCTGTGTGGTTTCCTGTACCAAATGGGCCGGAGGCCATCTTATCTTCGGTCTGCCGGTGGCGGGTCAACCTGCACCACGGCGCCAAATAACCGAGCGCGCATTCTTTCCCGAGTCGGCCAAAATTTCAACTTCCATATGTTGCTTTTCTTGTTAAAAGTGGCCGTTTTCGGTGTGATGCTTATCAACAGAGCAAAAGCCCCCTTGGCAAGTCGCCATTGAAAGAGAGATGTACAGCATAGCCCCCTCTCTGCGGACCAACCCCGCCCCCTTAGACCACAGCGCTGTGCCACCTGGTGTCACGGTTGCAGCCCTGGCTGAAACGTTTGTCACCTCGGAGGAGATAGGCCAATGTTGACTGTGGCACTTTCATTGGAGCGAAAAGGTGGAAAATAGCGCTTCGACTACAGCAGGGACTGGCTGCCACCATAAAAAAACCGCTCCGAAGAGCGGTTAATGGAGCCACCAGGCAACCATAAAAGGGACTTCAAGCGTTGTCATTGGAATTACTGGACGGCCGCCTCCCCCGCCGCACCACTCTGCTCTTTGAGGAAGCTGATCCAGGGGGATGCCCGACCGCTGACGTTGCCATTCTGAGCCGCCTGGGTGAAGGCGTTGAGGGCCTCCTTCGGCTTTTGTTGCTCAAAATAGGCGACCCCGGTCAGGAACTTGAGATCCGCCCGCTGTTCACCATTTGCATTGGCTGCCGGTTTGGCGGCCAGCGCCACCAGATCCTGATAGCGTTTGCTCTGGATCATCATGCGCGCCATTTTCAGCTGCAATTCGGCGCTCGGGGCCAGCTGGTAGGACTTGGCCAGGGTGTCGATGGCCGGATCCAGCTCCTTGGCCTGATGCCAGTAGTTGGCCAGGGTCTTGTAGTTGCCAGCGCTCTGCTCAATCACCCCGTCCTTCATCCCCTTCTCCATCACCCGTGCGGCGCGATGGGGAATGCCGGTGAAGGCGAGGTAGTTGGCGAGACGCTGCAGCTCGGCAGCCTCGGTCAACATGCCGAGGTTGTAGGCCGACTCCAGCGCCGCCAGCGCCTTGCCATCGTTGCCTGCCTGCATATGCATGGCCGACAGCTGGGTCCAGTACTTCTTCTTCTCCGGGAACATATTGACCAGAGAGGTCAGCACCTCGGTCGCCGGTTTGTACTGTTTCAGCTCGTAGTGAGCGCCCATCTTCAGCAGATACCAGGACTCCGGCGCTTTACCTGCCGACAGCTTGATCGCCTGATCCACCGCCGGGATCGCGTCACGGTACTGCTTGAGCTGCACGTGGGCGTTGGCCAGCGTGATATAGGCATGGGAGTTGGGCTTGTCATCCTTGCCCTGGTTGGCAAACCACTCCTTCATGGTCTTGATCGAGCCCTGATAATTACCCTCAGCCATATAGAGCTGGGCCAGGTTGTAGCGCACCTGCTGGGCCACCGGTGGCGGCAGGCCGCCTGTCGCGATGGCATCGGCAAAGTACTTGGTCGCCTGACCGTATTTCTCCTGCTGGGCGGCTACGAAACCGAGAGTCTGCAATATGACCCCCTTGTCGTAGACCCGATCACCCACGCTGGAGAGTGCCTCCTGCAATCTGGCATTCGCCAGACCGTATTGCTTGTCAGTGATCAGCTCCTGCGCCTTGTTGACCGCCCGATAGGCCCGATCCGACAGGGCCGGCTGCTCGGCGGCCCAACTGGCGGTGCTGAGCAGCACCGCCATGGCGACCGGGGCGAGGATCATCTTGTGTAACTTGTTCATCGCCACCTTCCTTAGTTGACCGCAAACTCGATCTCTTGCTGCATACGGCTCGCCTGCGGCTTGCCATCCACCATGGCCGGTTTGAACGTCCACTTGGCGATGGTTTTGCGCGCCTCTTTGCCGAGGTCATAGCTGCGCGGCTCTTCCTTGACGATCCGCACGTTGCTGACGGTGCCGCGCTCGGTGACGGTGAACTCCACCAGCACCTTGCCGGAGGCCAGGCCCGCCAGCGCCGCCTTGCGGGGCATCATGGGCTCGAAGGTTGCCAGCGGAATGGCGCCGTTGTTGCCACCGACTCCGCCACCACCGCCGCCGGTGCTGTAGGCCCCCAGCGCGTTGCCACCACCGATGTTGACCGGGATGTCGAGCTTGGGCATGTCCATCGGCGCGCTCTCCATCTTAGGCCGATCCGTGCTGGCCACTTCCATCTCGGGAGGCGGTGGCGGACGCTTGGGCGGCGGCGGTTTGGGCAGCTCCCGCTGTTTCTCTTGCAGGGTCTCCTGGGGCTTGAGGCGGATGAAATCGGTCATGCTGACGTCTTCCTTCTCCACCAGCTCCCGGTGATCCGGTGTGATCAGCTTGTTCATTCCCAGAAACAGAAAGAACACCACCACACAGGAGACCGCCAACGATATCAGGTATCTCATAGGTCTCTCTCCGGCATCAGCTGCTCTTGTCTGCCGCGATGGAGATGTTCTGGACACCGGCCATGCGGATCTGATCCATGACCTGCACCACCAGACCGGAACGGGATTCGTTATCGGCCTGGATCACCACGGCGCTCTCCGGGTTTTCGGCCCGCAGCCGCTCGATGTTGGCGCGTACCGCCCCCACCTCGACCACCCGCTTGTCGACCCAGACCTGACCGTTTTCGCGCACCGCGACCATGATATTGCCCTTCTTCACCGTCTCGGCCGTGCTGGCACTGGGACGGTTGATCTCGACACCGGACTCCTTGACGAAGGAGGTGGTGACGATGAAGAAGATCAGCATGATGAACACTATGTCCAGCATGGGGGTCAAATCGATAGCCGCCTCGTCAGCACCGCTGTCGCTGTAACGTTTTCTCATAGCAGAAACTCCTTGCTTGTTCTGTGCCCCCGGCAGGCCATGCCTCGCCGGGGGTATGCATCCTGCATCAACCGTGTTTCAGGTTGTCTTCCAGCTTTTGCACCGCCAGTTTGGCCTTGTGATCGAGCTGGTTGACAAAAAACAGGCCGGAAAGGGCGGCGATCATGCCCGCCATGGTCGGTACCGTTGCCTTGGAGATCCCCGATGCCATCGCCCGCGGCGAACCGGTGCCGGTGATGGCCAGGGTGTCAAACACCTGCACCATCCCCACCACAGTGCCGAGCAGCCCCATCAACGGGCAGAGAGCGATCAGCACCTTGATGACCGGCATCCCCTTGTCCACCGCCATGGCAACCCGTGAGACCAGCTCGCGCCGGATCTGCTTGGCAGACCAGGAGAGATGATCGGTACGGGCCAGCCAGGTGGCCTTGGTCTGCTTCACCTGCTTGGGGTAGACCGCCATGAAGTAGAACCAGCGCTCCAGCAACAGGGCCCACATCATCAGAGTCAGGAAGAACAGGGCGACCAGTACATCGCCCCCCAATCCCAAAAACCGGCGGACCGACTCGACTTCTTCAATCAACCAGAACCACATGGGTGACTCCTTACGCTGCGGCTTTGGAGGCGTGCAGACGTTCCTGATAACGGGCAACGAAACCGGCGCTCTGCTCTTCCAGCACCTGGATCAGACGACGGCTCTGGGTCTGCACAATGGTGTAGAGGAACAGCATGGGCACCGCGACGACCAGACCCTGCATGGTGGTCACCAGCGCCTCCGAGATACCGCCCGCCATCAGCTTGGGATCGCCGGTACCGAACAATGTGATGGCCTGGAAGGTGGCAATCATCCCCACTACAGTACCGAGCAGGCCCAGCAGCGGCGCGACGGAAGCGATCAGCTTGATGATGCTGATGCCCTTCTCGAACTTGGGCACGTTGCGCAGGATGATCTCGTCGAGCTTGGACTCCAGATCCTCGATGTTGTCACCGCGATGGCTCTGGTAGGCCCCCAGCATGTCACCAATGGGGTTGCCCTTGATGATCTGATCAGATTTCAGCTGCTTGCGCATGGACGAGCCGATCAGCGACAGGCGGATACCGCAGAAGATGGCCAGCAGGGTACCGAGCACGCCGAGCACCATGATGACGTAACCCACTTCACCACCCTGATCGATCCGCTCCTTGAGAGTCGGTGACTGCACCAGCAGAGAGAGGATCACGCCGCGAGACGGGTCGATAAAGATGGGCTTGACCCCGTCACCGCCCTGTTCAAACTCGGCGATCGGTGCCAGCACCCCCTTGTCAGGTTGACGGGAAAGCTGCTCGAACTTGCCGGTCTCCGGCACGAAGGTGAGGTACTTGCCTTCGGAGACAGTGTTGAACTCACCGATCTGGGTGACCGTCTTCTCGGCCTGGTTGCCTTCGCCGTAGACCACAGTCGCCGGGATCTGGCTCACCTTGCCACCGTCCACCATGCGGCTGAGGGTGGTGGTCCAGAACGCTTCCAGATCGTCGCTGGAGGGGAGCTCTTTACTCTCGGCCAGACGGGTCAGCAGCGCGGTCTGTTCCGGATGCTCGACCCGACGGGCGGAGGCGTTGAAGATCCCCTTGAACTCACCGGCGAACTGACGCAGTACGCCGAACATCTCACCCATGTTGCCGGAACGCTGGCGCAGGGTTTCAGTCAGCTCGGTCAGCTGCTTGTCATTGGCATCGAAGGTCGCCTTGAGCTGCTCGCCCTTGGCGGTTTCGGCAGCCAGCTCGGCCTTGGCCTTGGCCAGCAGCGCCCCCTGCTCGTTCTTGTCAGCCAGGAAGCGGGCTTCCCGCTCCTTGTTGAGTTGGGATTCGCTCAGGCTGGAGGCCTTGACCTGATTCAGCAGCGCATTGAGATCCACCGGTTTTTCGGCGGCGGTCACCGGCAGGGTGACCAGGGTTGCTCCCGCAATCAGGGAGGCAATCGCAAGTTTGATTCCTTTCATGATGCTTTCTCCGCAGTTTGAACCGGCAGCTTGATCAGAGCGGGAGGCGCCTGCTTCTTGGCGATGCGAAGGCCCTGTTCAACCGCACTGCGATACTCCTGGGGCAACTCTTCCCACTGGCGAGTCTTCTTGTTCCACATCCCGGTCTCATTGCCATCCGGGGATTGATAAAGCAGCGCGATGCGGCCAACCCGCAGGAACTCGTAGGTCTTCTCGCTACCATCCTTGTCCAGGCTCGCCTTGTAGGATTCGATGGTGCGGCTGAAGCCCTCCTCGATCTGGTAGGCCTCTAGGATCTTGCGGTACTTCTCGGAGATGGTGACATCGGCACGGTTCATCAGGTCGGTCAGGGCTGCTACGCGGTCCTCGCGCTCGACCTTCTGGAACGGCAGATCCAGCGCCACAAACTGCTCGAGGGAGTCGATCATCTTGAGCATCAGGGGGACAACTTCGGTGCTGGTCTGATCAATCTGGGCGATCTGCTTTTGCATCGACGCCAGCTCGGCACTCTGGGACTCGACCATCTTGCTCACCTGCTCGTTGTAGGTGCGCAGACTGTCGACCTGACGCAGGGCTGCCTTGTACTGAGCCAGTGCGGATTCGGCAGATTCGGCATAGCTGTCGATCTTCTGCTGGGAAACTTTGGATGCGTTGTCGGTGGCGGCTTGAGCGTCCACGGCCTGACCGGCAGTGGCGGCACTCAGATTGAAGCTGGTCAACAAGGCGGCCGAAACCAGGCTGCCAAGGAGCGCTTTCTTCATTGTAATGGTCCTTGTCTTCATAGGATTACCCTATCTCCGTAACTTCCTTGGACGTTGGGCACAGCCGGCCCGACCGGGCCGACTGAGGTTGTATATCAACGGGGTTGATTAGAACTTCTGGGTGTAGTCGATGTAGTAGACCCGTCCGTCAATGCTGTAGAGGTATTCATCGTAGGTGTAACCATCATTTGACAGGGAAGGTCCACGGTTGAACATGTTCTTCACGCCGGTCTGGATCTTGGCATTCCAGCTGGTATCGACCGCAACGTTCAGATTCCAGATGGTATTGGAAGCAATATGGCCCTCTTCCTTGTCATCCACATAGTCCTGGCTCTGGGAGTCGATATAGTTGGTGCTCAGGTAGGTATCCAGATTCCACAGCTGTGGGAAGTTGGCACCGATCCCGGAGTTGAAACGGAAATCGGGTTTGCCATTCCAGCCCTTCTTGTCAACCATTGGGCCACCAGCAAACAGACCTTCCTCATATTTCAGGATGTAGCTGCTGCCAAAGTCGTAACGCAGGGTGAAGGAGTTGAAGTCGTACTTGTAGTCCGCCTTGAAGTCGATACCACTGGTCTTGAGTTGCCCCAAGTTGACCATGCCGGCATAGACCTTCTCGACATCGCCGTTGGCGTCACGAATGACGTTCGGGTTGCTGCCGGTATTGAGCTCCTGATAGAACTGGGTCTGGGTGGTAGCCAACTGGATCACGTCATCAATCTTGATGTAGTAGTAATCGAGCGACAGGTTCAGATTGTCCAGCGGATTGTAGGCCGCCCCGATAGTGAAGGTATTGGCGGTCTCTTCCTTCAGGTTCTTGTTGGATTGGCGCGTTGTCTCGTACTGCTCTTCGGAACAGTTTGCAATACCATTGGCCTGGCAGTAGACATAGTCCTTGGCAAAGTCCGCTGACTGGGCATCCGCCGCATAGAGATCATTCAGACCCGGCGCGCGGAAAGACTGGGACCAGGAGGTACGGAACATCAGCTGGTCGAGTGGCTGATAACGCAGACTCGCTTTGGGCGAGAAGGCGCTGCCAAAGTCGCTGTACTTGTCGTAACGACCCGCCAGGTTCAGCTCGATCTGCTCGGTGATGGGGATCAGGCTCTCGATGTAGGTGGCAAACACATCGCGCACACCGCTACCGGAGTTGCCGGAT
Organism: Aeromonas sp. 600282; assembly: GCF_049175755.1. Classification (NCBI taxonomy): domain Bacteria; kingdom Pseudomonadati; phylum Pseudomonadota; class Gammaproteobacteria; order Aeromonadales; family Aeromonadaceae; genus Aeromonas; species Aeromonas sp. 600282. The sequence goes on from NZ_JAAKVR010000018.1 coordinate 100,955, forward strand.
GAACCCAGTACGTTACCCGCTTCGGACTGGCTGTCGTAGGTGTCGGAGTAAACCCAATCGTTATACTCGGCACCCAGATACCAGCTGACCGGGCCAGCAGGCAGTTCGCCCATCTCCCAACCCAGACCGCCATACCACTGGAAGAAATCCATCTTGGAGTTGCGGCTGGTGGTATAAGAGAGATCCTTGGTGGCATCAGCGGAGAAGCTGCCGTTGACGAAGTTTCCACTGTTTACCTGAGTCTGAACCGCCGGCTCCAATACATAGCCATTACCAATACTCTGGTTATCTGTCTTGGAGTACATGTAACCGGCGTTCCACTCCAGATCGCCAACCGCCTCGGTCGGAACCACCCCTTCAAAACCCAGGTTCAGAGTACCGGTCAAGTCGGTCACTTCGTTGTCACGGGGACCGACGTTGTTGAAGCGGTAGTAAACCGTCGCAGCCTTGGCGGTGCTGAAGTTGTTGGCAGACAGGACTGCAGCGCTTTCAGGGGTGGAGCCATCCACGGTGAAGGCACCTGCAGCAGGGGCGAAACGACCAAAACTGGTGACCCGGGAACCAATCATCTGTGGCACGAAATCCACATTGTCGTTGATATGGTAGCGGCCGTTGACATAGACGGTGTCGCGAGTACGCGAGGCGGTCTTGGCTGCGACCTGGGCAAAGTCGAAGCGGCAAGCCGTACCCTTGGTGACAAAACCGGCGCCGGTGCTTTCACAGTCGACCCCATTCAGAGTACGGGTTACGGTCTTGCCAGTTGCCGCGTCTACTCCCTTGATATTGCGACCATAGAGGCTAGGAGACTCAGCCCCCTGCTTGGCCAGATAGTCACGATCCTTGTAATAGATCTCGTCTTTCACATCATGCTCGTAGACCATCATCAGGGAACCTTTCTCACCCGAAATACCGCTGACGATGGAACCACTCTGTTCGTCACCACCTTCCTCGGTCGGTGAACCGACGCGCCCCTGGAATGACAAACCTTCAAAACCCTCTTTGAGGATCACGTTGATAACGCCACCGATGGCATCAGAACCATACAGGGCAGAGCCACCGTCCAGGTTCACTTCCACCCGCTCAACGGCCGCCATGGGGATGGTGTTGAGGTTGATGGCGGTGCCCCCCATGGAGGGAGAACCGGCGATACGCTTGCCATTGAGCAACACCAGTGTGCGATCTTCACCAAGGCCACGCAGCCCTACGGTGGCTTGTGACTGGGCTGAGCTACCGGAGGATGGAGAGAAACCACCAAAGGAGTTGTAGGAGGCCTGTTTCAGATAATCAGCCACAGTCTGCTGGCCAGACTGTTCAATTTGGGCCTTGCTGACAGAGACAACCGGAGTCGCCCCCTCAACATCAACACGAGAGATACGGGAGCCAGTGACTTTGATTTTCTGCAGTTTTTCGACGTTCTGCCCTTCTTCGGCAGATACGGATGGGGCCGCCGCAAGGCTCGCCAAGGCGAACGCAATCGCAGCAGAGATTCTGCTCTTCCTAAGCATCGCTTATATCCTTCCTGGTTGTTTATTGTTTGCTTCCTGATACCGCCCTCTTTGGAGCGATGCGTAAGGCTTATCAATCTTTGACTGGCGACGTCAATGGAGTGGGGGGATCGGGAGGGTGAGATGTGGAATAAGCGGAGTGTATTAATTTTGACCGGCATAATTAGTGAATAATTCTGCCAAAAACATCCCGCGCAATGTGAAATCGTTGTTAAAACATGTAAAAGACGCTGAATTAAAAGTTGATGAACTTATTTGTTTACGTGTTGTCTCTTTATATCTTATTTCGATTTATTGGCAAAAATAAGAATAAAACTCTATTTTAATTATTATTGTGACTGACCACTCCGATGGGGGAGATAGATAAATTTGTCGAGATGATATCGTTTTCCCTTCTTTGACAGCAGAAATAAAAGCACTTAAAATTCAATCACATAAACAAAAACAAGATTCAAACAAACAGCTGTTTATATTTTTTAAAATAATGTTGAGCAGTAGCGTTTTGTTTTGATTTTCACTTTTCAGATAAAAAACGTCATTTTTCGGTGCTTTTGGTCTCAGCGGGTCATTTGTCCCAGTTTTCCATTTCCTTGTACTTGATTTTTGTTGCAGAGCTTTTACAGTGGCCAAGCGGATTGTCTGCTGTTTGGCAACCAATCCAGCGCGTAATGCCAGGAAGGACAGGCCCGTCACCGGATTTGACTGGCCGCAAAAAAGAACAACAAGGACGAGGTTCCACCATGCTGTCGTATTTCCTACGCCGGATGCTTTTGATCATCCCGACGTTTCTCGGTATCACCCTGCTCGTCTTCACCATCACCCGTTTCGTGCCGGGCGGACCGGTCGAACGCATGCTGCTGCAAGCCCAGGTTTCCCAGAATGAATCTGGCCGCTCCAGTGGCAGCAAGGGGGCGCAGGCCCTCTCCGATGAACAGATCGAGGAGCTCAAGGCCTTCTATGGCCTCGACAAGCCCATGCTGGTCGCCTACTGGGAGTGGCTGCAGAAGCTGGCGGTACTCGATCTGGGCGAATCGACCCGCTACTACGAGCCGGTGTGGGATCTCATCAAGGATCGGCTCCCGGTCACCGCCTTCTTCGGGCTGGCGACCTTTCTGCTGAGCTATGCGGTCTCCATTCCACTGGGGGTGGCGAAGGCGCTCAGGCACAACAGCCGCTTCGACTCGTTGAGCTCCATGCTTATCTACATGGCCTATGCCTTGCCCGCCTACGTGGTGGGGATCTTCCTCATCACCGTCTTCGCCTTCCATCTGGAATGGCTGCCAATGGGCGGTTTTCCGGGAGACGACTTTGAGTACATGGAGAGCAGCTGGGATCAGATCCGCACTGTCTTTGCCCACGCCCTGCTGCCGCTTATCGCCTACGCCATCGGCGATTTCGCCATCCTCACCATGACCATGAAAAACAGCCTGATGGAGAACCTGTCGGCCGATTATGTGCGTACCGCCGTGGCCAAGGGACTGCCGTTTCGCAAGGCGGTCACCGACCACGCCATGCGCAACAGCCTGATCCCCATCGCCAGCCACCTGGGGTCTGTGCTTACCGTTTTCTTTGGCGGCTCCTTCCTCATCGAGACCATCTTCAACATCGACGGCATCGGCCTGCTCGGTTACGAGGCGATCGTCGAACGGGATTACCCCACCGTCATGGGCATTCTGGCCATCACCTCCATGCTGATGCTGATTGGCAATATCGTCTCCGATATCTGCGTTGCCCTGGTTGATCCGCGTGTGCGGTTTGGAGATTGACCATGAACCAGACCTCTATTGCCATGCCGATGCTGATATCACGCCATATCGTCTCCGATATCTGTGTTGCCCTTGTTGATCCCCGCGTGCGGTTTGGAGACTGACCATGAAGCTCAATCCGGTTACCTTGAAAAAACTCAAGCGCTTCAAATCGATCAAGCGCGGTTACTACTCCTTCATCATCTTCACCACCCTGGTGCTGCTCTCCCTGCTGGCGGAGCTGCTGGTCAACAGCCGGGCGCTGATAGTGAGCTATCAGGGCCAGCTGCACTTCCCCACCTATGGCGATGTGATCCCCGGTCAGCAGTTCGGGCTCGATTACGAATACGAGACCAACTACCGCCAGCTCAAGGCCAAATTTGCCGCAGAGGGCCAGGGCGACTGGGTGCTGCTGCCGCCGGTGCCCTGGAACCCCTACGAGCAGGATTTCAAGGAGGATGCCTACCCGCCTTACGCCCCCAGCGCGGCCGAGCGCCACTTCCTCGGCACCGACACCAGCGGCCGCGACGTGCTGGCGCGACTGGTTTACGGCTTTCGCATCGCCATCGGCTTTGCCTTTATCGCGCTGGCGGCCAGTTACGCCATCGGGGTCACCATCGGCTGTCTGATGGGCTTTCTCGGCGGCCGCTTTGACCTCATTCTGCAACGCTTTATAGAGATCTGGTCCCAGGTGCCGTTTCTCTACGTCATCATGATCCTGGTGTCGCTGGCCAAGCCCAACTTCGGCCTGTTTGTCGCCATCAACGTGCTGTTCGGCTGGATGGGGATCACCTGGTATATGCGCACCCTCACCTACAAGGAGCGGGCGCGAGACTATGTGATGGCGGCGCGAGCGCAAGGGGCGACCACCGGGCGGATCATCTTCAACCACATCCTGCCCAACACCCTGATGATGATCGTTACCCTGGCGCCATTCGCCGTGGTGGGCAATATCTCCACCCTCACGGCCCTCGACTATCTGGGCTTCGGGCTGGCACCGCCGACCCCGAGCTGGGGGGAGCTGCTCTCCCAGGGCATCAACAATCTGGATGCCATCTGGATCGTCAGCTCGGTGGTGGCCGCGGTGAGTCTGGTGCTGATCATGGTCTCCTTTATCGGTGAGGCGATCCGCGAGGCGTTCGATCCGCGCATATTTACCCGTTACCAATAAGCCAGCCGATGCCAGCGCATCGGCAGGTGCCGGGTAACGAACAGTGATTAATGAAGGACGGGCCGCCGCCATCGGCGGTCCCGGGAGCAAGGGATAATCCCGTTATCAATCAAGACCCCCAGTGCAGGGGCCAGACCTGGAAGTCAAACATGAAAAATAAAATCAAATGGATAGGTGCTCTCTTTGTGCTGGTAAACGGATCCTGGGTCTGGGCGGCCAGCCTGCCCGCGGATCTCAAATGGGAGACCAACGACACGGATCCTGTGTTCGCCTCCCCCAAGGCGCTGTCGGGCGGCAGCCTCAATATGTTTGTGGAGAGCTTTCCGCTGACGTTTCGCACCGTGGGGCCTGACTCCAACGGATCGTTCCGCTCCTTTATTCTCGATAACCAGTTGCGACTCATCAGCTTCCACCCCAATACCGGCAACCCCATCCCCTCGCTGGCGACCCACTGGGCCATCGCGCCAGACAGCCAGACCGTCTACTTCAAGCTGGATCCGCGAGCCAAATGGTCGGATGGCAAGCCGGTCAATGCTGACGACTACACCTTCGGCTACGAGATGATGCGCTCCAAACACATCAAGGGGCCCTGGTTCAACAACTACTACACCACTGAAGTGGTAGCGGTAGAGAAGATCGATGATCACACCATTATGGTCAAAGCGGGCAACCGCAAGGCCAAGATGGACCTGCTCAACACCACCGAGCTGTGGCCCCAGCCCAAACACTACTACAAGCTGACCCCCAACTGGGTGAAGCAGTACAACTGGGCCGTGGTGCCCACCACAGGTCCCTACGTGATCAGCGACGTCAAGAAGGGCAAGTCGGTCACCTTCAGCAAGCAGAAGGATTGGTGGGCAAAGGATGATCGCTACAACCAGTACAGATTCAACATCGACACCATCAAGGTGCAGGTGATCCGCGACCACAACATCGCCTTCCGCCACTTCCTGAAAGGGGAGATCGATACCTTCGAGATGATCCTGCCCAACTGGTGGCATGAAAAAGCGGTCACCCCGGAGTACAAAAAAGGCTACGTGCAGAAGGTGATGGCCATGACCGACACCAAACAGGGCGGTCAGGGGGTGCACCTCAATGTGGCCAACCCCAAGCTGGCGGACGTAAACGTGCGCCTCGGCATCCAGCACGCCTTCAACATCGACAAGATGATCGAGACCGTGCTGCGCGGCGACTATGACAGAGCCACCACCTTTGACTCGGGCTTTGGCGAATTCACCGACATCACGTTGCCGGAGCGGGCTTATGACATCGGTAAGGCGCGGGAGTACTTTGCCAAGGGCGGCTACAACAAGCCGGGGCCGGACGGCATCCTGCAAAATGAGAAGGGTGAGCGGCTGACACTAGCGCTCACCTACACCAGTCAGGAGCACTCCAAGCGACTGACTGTGCTGAAAGAAGAGGCCAAGAAAGCGGGTCTCGATCTGGAGCTTAACCTAGTGGATGGCGCCACCGGCTTCAAGGTGATGCTGGAGAAGAAACACGAGGCGGCCTGGCTCGGTTGGGGCGGCGGCGGTCTCTATCCGCAATATTGGGAATTTTTCCACTCCGCCAACGCCAACAAACCGCAGACCAACAACCTGTTCAACGTAGCGGACAAGGAGCTCGACGCGCTGATCGATGCCTACAACGTCGAATTCGACATGGCCAAACGGGCCAAGCTCTCCCAGCAGATCCAGCAGCGCATCTATGATCTCGCCATCTTCGTGCCTGGGGTGCAGCTCAACTATGTGCGGGCCAGCAGCTGGCGTTATGTGATGCTGCCGGAGGTGCCTGCCACCAAGAACACACCGGATCTGCTCTACTGGCCGATGGACGGTTATCCTCACAGTAGCGGCGGTTTGCTCTGGCTCGATCCCAAGGTGAAGGAAGAGACCCGCAACGCCAAGGAGGCAGGGGAGGCGCTGGCGCCCATCAACCTGCTCGACAAGACCTATGCACGTCATTGATATTCAGGCCATTGCGAAGGGAGCAGCAGTTATGCCCAACACCCAGGCCCCCATTCTTGACGTACCGGATAACGGGGGGGAGTTCGCCGTTGATCACGGCCAGCACCAAGCCCCAATCCTCGAAGTACGCGATCTCGAGGTGGAGTTCGCCGTCGATGACGGCAAGATCAAGGTGCTCGACGGGGTCAGCTTCAAGGTGGCACCGGGTCAGACGCTGGGGATCGTCGGCGAGTCCGGCTGTGGCAAGAGCGTTACCTCGCTCGCCATCATGGGGCTCTTGCCCAAACCCCACGGTCAGGTGGTAGCCGGTTCTATCCGCTTTCAGGGGGAAGAGCTGCTGTCGCTTGCGCCGGATCAGATGTACAAGGTGCGCGGCAACCGCATCTCGATGATCTTTCAGGAGCCGATGACGGCCCTCAACCCGGTGCAGACGGTCGGTGAGCAGCTGATGGAGGTGTTTCGCCTTCATCGCCCCGAGTACGACAAGGCCCAGCGCAAAACCGCGGCCATCGCCATGCTGCAGAAGGTGGGGATCCCGGAACCGGCCCAGCGCTTTGCTGTCTATCCCCACAACCTCTCCGGCGGTATGCGCCAGCGGGTGATGATCGCCATGGCGCTCTCCTGCGAGCCAGACCTGCTTATCTGCGACGAGCCGACCACGGCGCTGGATGTCACCATTCAGGCCCAGATCCTCGAACTGATGAAAGAGCTGCAGGCCCAGACCGGGATGGCCATCATCTTTATCACCCATGATCTGGGGGTAGTAGCTGAGCTATGCGACGAAGTGGTGGTGATGTATGCCGGGCGGGCAGTAGAGCAGGCCGATGTGTTCGAGCTGTTTGGCCATCCCCGTCACCCCTATACCCACGGCTTGATGAGCTCGATCCCGCGTCTCGAGGATGAGCCCAAGAGCCTGCTCAAGACCATCAAGGGACAGGTGCCAGCCCTGCACGAAATGCCCGCTGGCTGCCGTTTCTCCAACCGTTGCCCCCATGCGACCGATCTCTGTGTCAGCGCCATTCCGGCGGTGGAGCAACTCAATCCGCGCCACCATGTCGCCTGTCACTACTGGAAGGAGTTGACCGTATGAGCACTCTGTTATCGGTCAGGGATCTGAAACAGCACTTCCGGCTGGGAGGCGGGTTCCTGCGCAAGCAATATACGGTTCACGCGGTGGATGGCATCAGCTTCGATCTCAAGCAGGGGGAGACGCTGGGGCTGGTGGGTGAGTCGGGCTGCGGCAAGTCCACCCTCGGGCGCAGCCTGCTCAAACTGTTCGAGCCGACCGCGGGCACCATCACCTTCGAGGGGCGCGATATCACCGACCTCAGCCCGAAGGAGATGCGCTCCCTGCGCCAAGAGATGCAGATGGTATTTCAGGATCCTGCAGAATCCCTCAACAGCCGCCACACCGTGGGCCAGATCCTGGAGGAGCCCTTTATCATCCACGGTAAAGGCAACACTGAGCAGCGGCGCGGGTGGGTGCAAGAGCTGCTGGCAAAAGTGGGCCTGCCGGGAAGTGCGGTGGATCGCTACCCCCACGAGTTTTCCGGCGGTCAGCGCCAGCGGATCGGCATCGCCCGCGCCATCGCTCTCAAGCCCAAGCTGCTGGTGTGCGACGAGGCAGTCTCGGCCCTCGATGTCTCGGTGCAGTCGCAGATCGTCAACCTGCTGCTCAGCCTGCAGCGGGAGATGAACCTCTCCATCATCTTCATCGCCCACGATCTGTCGGTGGTCAAACACATCTCGGATCGCATCGCGGTGATGTATCTGGGACGGATCGTCGAGCTGGCGGATGCCCAGTCGCTCTATCTGGCGCCGCGCCACCCTTACACCCAAGCGCTGATCTCCGCCATTCCGGTGCCGGACCCGCGCAGGCGCAGCCAGCGCATTCTGCTGACCGGCGATGTGCCCTCCCCCATCTCGCCGCCAAGCGGCTGCCACTTCCACCAGCGCTGTCCCCATGCGACCGATCTGTGCAAAAGCAAGGCACCAAGGCTTGAGGCGTGTGATGAGTCTCATCATCAGGTGGCCTGCCACACCCCGCTCGCCGTCGGTAGTCACGCCATCAGCGGCAACGCTATAAGCGGCGACAGCAGGCTGGAGCAGGCGAGCTAGGCGCAGCGAACAAACCCCAGGGTAGAAACAGACGAGGCGGCCATCAGGCCGCCTCGTGCTATCGGGTCACGCTTGTCTTATCGTGTCACGGCTGCCGCTTGTCAGGCAATCTGGTAACGGCCCGGCTTGTGGTTGAGTGTCAACACCAGATTACAGATAACCGCCGCCACGATGGAGAGCGCCAGGATCCAGGGCTGCACCACGAAAAACGAGGCAACAACAATGGCGCAATCGAGCCCCATCTGCAGCTTACCCGCCCGGATGCCAAAGCGATCCTGAATAAAGAGCGCCAGAATGTTGAAGCCCCCCAGACTCGACTTGTGACGGAACATGATGAGCAGCCCCATGCCAATCAAGGTACCGCCGATCAGCGCCGCATAGAGGGGCTCTATCTTGCCGATCTGCAACACCCCGTTGAGGTGATCTGTCATGTAGGAGACCGCCGCCACCGAGACAAAGGTGTTGAAGGTAAAACGTGGCCCCATCCGCAGCCATGCCAGCGCATAGAAGGGCAGGTTGATGCCGAAAAACAGCAGGCCGAAGCTGATGCCGGTCACCTTTTGCAGCAGCAGCGCCAGCCCGGCAGTCCCGCCGGTAAGCAGGCCAACCTGATGAAACAGAAAGATGCCGAGGGAAACAAAGCCGGCCGCCGTCAGCAGGGCCAGCACATCCTCATAAATAGGATGAGCAGTGCGAATCGAGGTGTTGTCCATAACCTGTATCCAAGCGAAGTAAAGAGAGAGTGTCTGTCGCCTGCCGTTGCGGGCGGGCTGCGAGCCCTGTCCACAGGGCTTCGTTATGGGGTCCAGTCTATTTTTTGTGAAAAGGATCACAACAGTCAGGCTGAACGCCCCATTCTGGTGCCTGTCATCTGGCATTGACACCCGCTGCACCAAGATGCAGCATGCCGCGCCGACAGAGGCGGTTTGCCATGGCGCAAACGCGCCGGCTCTGCTACAAAGCGCGCAACCCCCTTTTCTCATCACTGTCAGGAGCCCCATGATCTGCACAGGACCCCAACCATGACCTATCTGGTCACCGGTGTTGCCGGCTTTATCGGTTTTCATGTGGCCAGCCGGCTCTGCGCGGCGGGTCATCAGGTGGTGGGCATCGACAACCTTAACGACTACTACGAGGTGAGTCTGAAAGAGGCGCGGCTGGCACAATTGGCCAGTTATCCCCATTTCCACTTCGAACGGGTCGATCTGGCGGATCGCGAAGCGATGGCTACTCTCTTTGCCCGTCATGGTTTCGAGCGCGTGATCCATCTGGGGGCTCAGGCGGGGGTACGCTACTCGCTGGAGAATCCGTTTGCCTACGCCGACAGCAACCTCACCGGCATGCTGACGGTGCTGGAGGGGTGTCGCCAGCACGGGATCCAGCACCTCATCTACGCCTCTTCCAGCTCGGTCTATGGCATGGGGGATCAGATGCCTTACTCCACCGCGCAGCAGGTGGATCACCCGGTCTCCCTCTACGCTGCGACCAAAAAGAGCGGCGAGCTGATGGCCCACGCCTATTCGGCGCTCTATGGCCTGCCCACCACAGGGCTGCGCTTCTTTACCGTCTACGGCCCCTGGGGCCGGCCTGACATGGCCATCATCAAGTTCACCCGCGCCATCCTCGCGGGCGAGCCTATCGACGTATACAACCACGGCGATCTCAGCCGCGACTTCACCTACATAGACGACATCGTCGCGGGGATCCTCACCGTGGCCGACCAGCCGCCCCGCCCCAATCCCGATTGGCATGCCAGCGAGCAGAGCGCGGCCGAGAGCGCCGCCCCCTACCGCATCCTCAATATCGGCAACGGCCAGCCGGTGCGGCTGCTCGATTTTATCGAGGCGCTGGAAGAGGCCATCGGCAAGCCCGCCATCAAGCGGATGCAGCCGATGCAGGCAGGCGACATGCACGCCACCTGGGCCGACAGCGAGCCGCTGCACACCCTCACCGGCCTGCGCCCCGCCACGCCCCTCAAGCAAGGTGTTGCCGAGTTTGTCCGCTGGTATCTCAACTACTACCGGCCCGTCCGCTGACGAGCACGGGCAGCCTCTCGGTCATTGATGAGTTAATCAGATACCACTGATGCCCCGCGGGTTTTAGGATGGCTGAACGCACTGTCTGCGCACCATAGCGAGGATTTGAGATGCAATCACAGGAACAGGGTCTGATCGATGGACTGTTCGACCGCCTCAAGCAAGCGCAAGCCAGGGATAGCAAACGAGACCCACAAGCGGATCAGCTGATCCGCCAGCATCTGGCAGAGCAGCCCGATGCCCCCTACTACATGGCCCAGGCGCTGCTGATCCAGCAGGCAGCCCTTACCCGCCTCAACGATCGAGTCAAGGAGCTGGAGGCCAGCCAGAACAGTTCGAGCGGCGGCAGTTTTCTCTCCGGCCTGTTTGGTAGCGAGAGCAGCATGCCCCCGCGCTTTACGCCGCCACCGGCAACCGCGCCTGCCCAGCCCGCGTCCCGTGCCAGCTCCTTTTTAGGGGGCGCCCTGCAAACCGCAGCCGGGGTTGCCGGTGGCGTGATGCTGGCCGACATGATCGGCGGACTGTTTCACAGCAACCGGCCCGAGGAGATCATCGACATAATAGAGCCAGCGCCCATCGCCAATCCGGTCGATGCGGAACCGGTACGCTGGGACGGCTGGGATTCACCTCCCGATGTTGGCAGCAGTTTTCTCGACGACGATAACCTGAGTGGCGGCTGGGCCGACAGTGACGATAACAACGGCGGTTTCTTCTGACCGTCAAACCATTACTGGCCCCGCATCTGGCGGGGCCCAACTCGATACGAAACCCATGACTATGGAAAGTGTGATGACACCACGGATCGGCAGCGGCATGACGCGATATACTCAGCGCGCTTCGTGCCACCCGGGAACAACTCCCGACCCCAGGCGCTCTGTCCGTGGCCACGCAACACCCCCATGACGACAAGGAGCCACCTCATGATCCGAACCCTGCTTTTGACCGGTGCCGCCATTGCGACCTATGCCCTGACCCAGAGCCACTCTCTGCTTCCCCTGCTCAGCCTGCTGGCCCTGCTTTCGCTCTGGGTTGTCAGCGAAATTGGCAGCTTCTATCGCGCGCTTCCTCCCGCCGTGCTGGATGAGCAGGAGTATCACCACGACTTTTAACCGGATGAAAAATGGTGTGAAACTGTCGAGATGCCGTTAGTTCCATACCGTTTTGCTCTCTGAAACCAACCGGCTATAACAACAGGATCCACTGGGTTCGTGGCGATAGCAGCCATGTTCCTCTATATCTTCTGTACTCAAACAGGAGATAACCCATGAGGCACATCAGCGAAAACGGACTGTTTTTGCTGCTTTTTTTGTCGTTGTTACTGGCAGGTACGCCGCGGGCGATGGCACAAGGCAGGGATTTCAGACAGGCCCCCAAGGCGCTAACGGCGATCAAGCAGGGTCAAGTGGCCCAGCAACACGGCAATCTGCAAAAAGCCATCGCCCTCTACTGTGTCGCCGCCAGCACCGGCAATCCCGAAGGTTATTTCCGGATCGGCCGCCTGCTCGCCACCGGCCCAGCCTCGGTGCGCAGCGCCAGGCTGGCCAACAGTTATCTCGCCATGGCTATGCGCCTGGGTAACCAACAGGCCGCCCGTTACTACAACGCCCGCATCGGCAATGCCCCTATGGGGGAGCGGTGTGGCATCGGGATCCGTGGCGGTCAGGGGAGTTATTCCGCCTTGCCCAGCACACCGTTCAATGTCGAGGCATATCTGGCACGCCAGTCACCGGGCAAACAGAAGCTGGTCACCATGCTGCGTCACGCCGCCAAACACCATAAGGTGGATGCCCGGCTGGTACTAGCGATTGCCATCGCCGAATCCAATCTCAACAGCCGTGCCGTTTCCCCCAAGAATGCCCAAGGGCTGATGCAGCTGATCCCCGAAACCCAGCAACGGTTCGGGGTAACCCGGCCATTCGATCCAGCCCAGAACATCAAGGGTGGCGTCAGTTATCTCAAATGGCTGGATCGCCGCTTCGATGGCGACTGGGTACTGATCTCGGCAGCCTACAATGCCGGGGAAAAAGCGGTGGAACGCTATGGCGGGATCCCACCCTATGACGAAACACAGGAGTATGTAAAACGGGTGCTCTACTTCGCTGGCCACAAGCAGCCCTGAGGCCATTCATCAGCATGTCCGTTACTGACAAAACACGCACCAACATTGCACAACCGTTTTCCTTTCGGTAGGATCCGGCGCTTTCTCGCCAGCCCTACATGTATCCCATGAATATCATCAAACGCTGTTCGCGCCTGCTCACCCTCTTTGCCCTCCTCTCCTCCAGCGTGATGGCGGCCACCCCGGCCCCCATCCTGATCCAGGGGGCGATGGACGTCGAAGTCGAAACTCTCGTTGCCGCACTGAAAGACAAGACGGAGCTGACTGTGGGGGCCTGGACATACTGGCAGGGTACTATCTCGGACTATCCGGTGGTCATCTCCCGCACCGAGGTGGGTCTGGCCAATGCCGCTGCCGCCACCACGTTGGCGATTGAGCGTTTCAAGCCGCGTCTCATCATCAATCAGGGTACGGCAGGAGGCCATGATCCGGCACTGCACCGGGGCGATATCGTTATCGGCACCAAGAGCTTCAACATGGGAGCCTATCGCAGTGACCTGATGCACGCCAAGCAAGGCGTCGATCCGAGCAAATGGCACAACTTCGAGGTCACCATGCGTCTGCGCGATAACGGCAAGCTGGTGGAGCACAGCTCGTTCGCTGGCGATCCCGAGCTGATTGGCCGCGCCCTCGGTATGGCCGATCGCTATCGCCACGGCCGAGTAGTAGGCGGCATCATTGGCACCGCCGATGAGTGGAACCGACAGGTAGCGCGCATCAACTGGCTGCATCAGACCTACCAGACCGCCGCGGAAGAGATGGAAACCTCCTCCGCCGCCCTAGTGGCCGAGGCCTACAAGGTACCCTTTGTCGGCATCCGGGTACTCTCCAATACCGATCTCCACGGTGAAGAGTTTGACCCGCAGACTGCCATCCACTGCCAGCAATTTGTCATTGATTACGCAAACGCGCTGATCAACAGTTTCCACAAGGCATAAGGCCCTATAAGAGGCCGTCATGACAGGCGGCCTATCTTTCCCCCCCATCTTTGCCCCCCCTTGCCCATTGGTTTACAATCGGAACGTTTTTTGGAACCGGGTTGACCTGTGTCGACCAGGCCCCACCACGACATCAGTCTGTTAATGCCAAGACATTAACCTGCTGAAAAGGAAGAGAATTAGCCAATGGCTCAATTTATTTACACCATGAACCGGGTCGGCAAGGTAGTGCCGCCCAAGCGTCATATTCTCAAGAATATCTCCTTGAGCTTCTTCCCGGGCGCCAAGATTGGCGTGCTGGGTCTGAACGGCGCCGGTAAATCGACCTTGCTGCGCATCATGGCGGGCATCGACACCGAGATCGAAGGGGAAGCCCGTCCGCAGCCCGGCATCAAGATCGGCTACCTGCCGCAGGAGCCGAAGCTGGAGCCGGAGCAGACCGTACGCGAAGCAGTCGAAGAGGCCGTTGGCGAGGTGAAGCGCGCCATGGCCCGTCTGGACGAGGTCTATGCGGCCTACGCCGACCCGGATGCCGACTTTGACAAGCTGGCCCGCGAACAGGGCGAGCTGGAGGCCATCATCCAGGCCCAGGGCGGCCACAACATGGAAAACCAGCTGGAGCGTGCGGCCGATGCCCTGCGCCTGCCGGCCTGGGATGCCAAGATCAAGCACCTCTCCGGTGGTGAGCGCCGCCGTGTGGCACTGTGCCGTCTGCTGCTGGAAAAGCCGGACATGCTGCTGCTGGACGAACCGACCAACCACCTGGATGCGGAATCCGTGGCCTGGCTGGAGCGCTTCCTGCACGACTACGAAGGCACTGTTGTGGCCATCACCCACGACCGTTACTTCCTCGACAACGTGGCGGGCTGGATCCTGGAGCTGGACCGCGGCGAAGGTATCCCGTGGGAAGGCAACTACTCCTCCTGGCTGGAGCAGAAGGACGCCCGTCTGGCGCAGGAAGCCAGTTCCGAGGCGGCTCGCCGCAAGTCCATCGAGAAAGAGCTGGAGTGGGTTCGTCAAAACCCGAAAGGGCGTCAGGCCAAGTCCAAGGCCCGTATGGCTCGCTTCGAAGAGCTTAACACCAACGACTACCAGAAGCGCAACGAGACCAACGAGCTGTTCATTCCGCCCGGACCGCGCCTCGGCGACAAGGTGGTGGAAGTGGCTAACCTGCGCAAATCCTATGGTGATCGGGTGCTGATCGACGATCTGTCGTTTGCCATTCCGAAGGGGGCCATCGTCGGCATCATCGGCCCGAACGGTGCCGGTAAGTCGACCCTGTTCCGCATGATGTCGGGTCAGGAGCAGCCGGATTCCGGCTCCATCACCCTGGGTGAAACCGTGGTGCTGGCCTCTGTCGATCAGTTCCGCGACAGCATGGATGACAAGAAGACGGTATTCGAAGAGGTCGCTGACGGTCAGGATATCCTGCGCATCGGCAACTACGAGTTCCCGAGCCGCGCCTATATCGGCCGCTTCAACTTCAAGGGTTCCGACCAGCAGAAGCGGGTTGGCGAACTCTCCGGTGGTGAGCGCGGTCGTCTGCACCTGGCCAAGCTGCTGCAGACCGGCGGCAACGTGCTGCTGCTGGATGAACCGACCAACGATCTGGATATCGAAACCCTGCGCGCCCTCGAGAACGCCCTGCTGGAGTTCCCGGGTTGTGCCATGGTCATCTCCCACGACCGCTGGTTCCTCGACCGTATCGCCACTCACATCCTGGACTATCAGGATGAGGGCAAGATCGAGTTCTTCGAAGGTAACTTTACCGAATACGAAGAGTGGAAGAAGAAGACCTACGGCGCCGAGGCGATCCAGCCCCATCGCGCCAAGTACAAGCGCATCGCCAAATAAGGCTGACTGCGTGTTGAGGGGAGCTCCGGCTCCCCTTTCTGTTGTCTTTTGGCTTACAATCCTAGACGGATGCCTTTGCATGGATGTAGCACGATGACGACCCCCATAGAGAAAAAACTCACCATCCAGATCCGGGTTGAACCGGGTTGTCTCGGGCCGGATGGCAAGACACATATAGAGACCTTCTGTGCCGCTGCTGCCAAGATTTTTGCCGCCGTGGAGCCCGAGCTGGTGAGCTGGGTGCTGATCCCCCGCTATGACAAGCAGCTGCCGGAGCAAGAGTTCTTTATCGAGGGGCGCAAGCTGACCGAAGAGCAGGCAAGCCTGTTTCTGCGCCGCTTCGGCCGTGAACTGGGTGAAGTGCAAGACCGGCTCGACTCGGTGCTGGCCCAGCTGGTCGAGCGCTACTTCAAAACCCTTTAAGCCTCCAATTTTCGATAAAAGGTTCTCTGCTGAGAACCTTTTTTCATGCTCAAAAAGCAAACGTTTGAATTTTTACTCTATTCATTGATCTGCTTCGCAGATCCGGGGTTTGTAAACGGCGCCGCCTGTGTAAAAATGTGCGCGCTGTCACGGTATCAGGACGAGTCTGGTTACTTAACCGCCAGAAACAGGGCAATTTACCCCGCATGGATGGGATAGCCCGTTCCCCTGCTGCTTATTTCACGTCACCTATTGGAATCCAACATGAATCAACAACACCAAGCTGCCAATCAGGCCGCCGGGCAAGGATTGCTTGAGCGCCTGTTTGCCCTGCAAGGCCATGGCACTACCGCCCGCACCGAAGTGATCGCCGGTATCACCACCTTCCTGACCATGGTCTATATCGTGTTCGTCAACCCGCAGATCCTCTCTGCTGCGGGCATGGACACCCAGGCCGTGTTCGTCACCACCTGCCTCATCGCCGGTATCGGCAGCATCCTGATGGGCCTGTTGGCCAACCTGCCGATCGCGCTGGCCCCCGCCATGGGCCTCAATGCCTTCTTCGCCTTCGTGGTGGTCGCGGGCATGGGTTACTCTTGGCAAGTGGGCATGGGCACCATCTTCTGGGGCGCCATGGGTCTGTTGATCCTCACCCTGCTGCGGGTGCGCTACTGGCTGATCGGCAACATCCCGCTTACTCTGCGGGTCGGCATCACCGCCGGTATCGGTCTGCTGATCGCCCTGCTCGGCCTGCACAACGCAGGGATCGTCGTGGCCAACCCCGCGACTATGGTGACAGTGGGCAATCTCACCTCCCTGCCCTGCCTGCTGGGGCTGCTCGGTTTCTTCCTGATCTGCATCTTCTCCGCCCGCGGCGTCCACTCCGCCGTGCTGATCGCCATCGTGGTCACCACGGGTCTGGGCTGGCTGTTTGGCGATGTCACCTTCAAGGGCTTTGTCTCCATGCCTCCCAGCATCGAGCCGGTGTTCGGCCAGCTGGATCTGATGGGATCGCTCGATATCAGCCTCGCCGGGATCATCTTCTCCTTTATGCTGGTCAACCTGTTCGACTCCTCCGGCACCCTGATCGGCGTCACCAACCGCGCCAAGCTGGCCGATGACAAGGGCCACTTCCCGCGCATGAAACAGGCGCTGATGGTCGATAGCGTCAGCTCCGTCGGCGGCGCTTTCATGGGCACCTCCTCGGTTACCGCCTTTATCGAGAGCAGCTCCGGCGTCGCCGTCGGCGGCCGTACCGGTCTGACCGCCATCGTGGTCGGCCTGCTGTTCCTGCTGGCTATCTTCTTCTCCCCGGTCGCCGCCATGGTGCCGGCCTATGCTGCCGCTGGCGCCCTTATCTATGTGGGCGTGCTGATGTGCTCCGAGCTGACCCGGGTGAAGTGGGAAGATTTGACCGAAGCGGTACCGGCCTTTATGACCGCCGTCATGATGCCGTTCAGCTTCTCCATCACCGAGGGGATCGCCGTCGGCTTTATCTCCTACTGCGTGATGAAGGCGGGTACCGGCCGCTGGCGCGAGATCAACCCCTGCGTGCTGGTGGTGGCCCTGCTGTTCGTGCTCAAGTTCGTCTGGGTCGACAGCCACTGATAATGACCAGTGCAATCCGATGGGCTCCCGACAGGGAGCCCATTTTTATTTGCCGGATCATGCTTCTCGCCCCTGCGCTGTGACGCGGGGGCCTGACAGTGCTAGATTGGCAGCCACCATTTTGAACCGGCAGCGTTGTTAACCTCGTGTCGTTAACCCGCTGTCGTGAACCACAAGGACGGCAACCGTGGCCCAGCACTCTCCCTCTTTCTCCGCCCTCTCCCCCCTGCTGCAGGAGCTGGCCCAGCGCCACTGGCAACGGCTGATTGAACTGGCCCCCGACTATGGCTCGCTGCCCGAGCCCGTTCGCCAGACCCTGCTGACCCTGCTCGGCCTCTCCGATTTTGTCGCCGATTCCCTCTTCAAACAGCCCGAGTTGCTGACACAACTGCTCGCCTCCGGGGATCTGGAGCGCTCCGAGCGGTGGCCCGCCTACCAGAGTGACCTCACCTCCCTGCTCGCCGAGGTAAGCGATGAAGAGGCGCTCAAGCGTATCCTGCGCCAGTTCCGCCGCAGCTGCATGCTGGTGATCGCCTGGCGCGAGCTGCTGGGCCACGCTGAAGTAGAAGAGAGCTTTATCCACCTCACCAAACTGGCGGATGCCCTGATCTGCTCTGCCCGCGACTGGCTCTACGCCAAACAGTGCGGCGAGCTGGGCACACCAATGGACGGCAACGGCAACCCGCAGCCGCTGCTTATCCTCGGCATGGGCAAGCTCGGGGGCGGCGAGCTCAACTTCTCCTCGGATATCGACCTTATCTTCACCTTCCCCGAGAACGGCTACACGGTCGGCGGACGGCGCGAGCTCGCCAACCAGCAGTTCTTTATCAAGCTGGGCCAGCGCATCATCAACGCCCTCCACCAGCCCACGCAGGATGGTCAGGTGTTCCGGGTCGATATGCGGCTGCGCCCCTTTGGCGATGCGGGGCCGCTCGCCATCTCCTTCGCCGCCATGGAAGATTACTACCAGCACCACGGCCGCAACTGGGAGCGCTACGCCATGGTCAAGGCGCGGGTGCTGGGGCCCCAGTGCGAACATGCGGTGGAGCTGGCCGAGATGCTGCGCCCCTTCGTGTTTCGCCGCTATATCGACTTCGGCGTCATCGACGGCCTGCGCCAGATGAAGGCGATGATCGCCGCCGAGGTGCGCCGCAAGGGGCTGGAGGGCAACATCAAGCTGGGGGCTGGCGGCATTCGCGAGGTGGAGTTCATCGCCCAGGCGCTGCAACTTATTCGCGGCGGGCGTGAGCCGGCGCTGCGGGTGCGCCATCTGCCAGAGGCGCTGGCCGCCATCGCCCAGTGCGGCGCCCTCGAATCCACCCATTGCAACCGCCTGCTGACGGCCTACCGCTTCCTGCGCCGGGTCGAGAACATCTTGCAGGAGATCGGCGATCAACAGACCCAGACCCTGCCCACCGAGGAGCGGGATCGCCAGCGGCTGATCGCCGCCCTCGGCTTTGCCGACTGGGGCACCTTTATGGCTTATCTGGATGAGGAGATGGCCGCCGTCCATCAGGAGTTCGCCGCCGTGGTGGGGGAAGAGAAAGAGGCACCCGCCCATCTGGAGCAGCTCTGGCTCGATCTCTGGCGCACCGAGCTCGACGCCGCCGAGCTGGAAAAATTGCTGACTGCTCAAGGGGTCGTCGAGCCAGCCCCGCTCTGCGGTGCCCTGCTGCGTTTCAAGGAGGAGTACAAGCGCCGTCAGGTGGGGCCGCAGGGGCGCATCGCGCTGGACTGGCTGATGCCGGAGCTGCTGCGGCTGGTGGTCGCCAGTGAGCAACCCGCCCGCCTGTTCGAGCGGGTATGCGAGCTGCTGACCCGCATCTTCACCCGCAGCGCCTATCTGCAACTGCTGGCGGAAAATCCGGGCGCCCTGCGCCAGCTGGTGCGGCTGTGCGACGCCAGCCATCTGGTGAGCGAACAGCTGGCCCGCTACCCTATCCTGCTGGATGAGCTGCTCGATCCCCAGCACCTCTACCACCCCACCCCGCTCGATCAGTACAAGCCCCAGCTGCGCCAGTTCCTGCTGCGCATCCCCGAAGAGGACGTGGAGCAGCAGATGGAAGCGCTGCGCCAGTTCAAGCAGGTGCAGCTGCTGCGCATCGTGGCGGCCGACATCGCCGGCGCCCTGCCGCTGATGAAGGTGAGCGACCACCTCACCTGGCTGGCGGAGGCGATCACCGAAGAGGTGGTCAATCAGGCATGGGCCCAGATGAGCGAGCGCTACGGGGTGCCGCCCGAGGTGGCAACCAGCGGCCAGCGCGGTTTCGCGGTGGTGGCCTATGGCAAGCTGGGCGGCATCGAGCTCGGCTACGGCTCGGATCTCGATCTGGTGTTCCTGCACGGCGGTGACCCCAACAGCTACACCGATGGCCGCAAACCCATCGACAGCCGCCAGTTCTACCTGCGTCTGGCACAGCGGATCCTGCACCTGTTCAGCACCCGCACCCCGTCCGGCATTCTTTACGAGATCGATATGCGGCTGCGCCCCTCCGGCGACTCCGGCCTGCTGGTCTCGTCCCTCTCGGCCTATGAGCAGTATCAGCAAAACGAGGCCTGGACCTGGGAGCATCAGGCACTGGTGCGGGCCCGCCCCATCTATGGCGATGACGCCATCGTTGCCGAGTTTGCCCGCATCCGCCGCGCCGTGCTGGCCAAGGAGCGCGAACTGCCGACCCTGGCCCGCGAGGTGCGCGAGATGCGCCACAAGATGCGGGATCACCTGCTCAAGGCGGGCGCCGGCGAGTTCGACCTCAAGCAGTCCCCCGGCGGCATGGTGGACATCGAGTTCATCGCCCAGTACCTGGTGCTGGCCCACGCCTGCGGTGAACCCGAGGCGCTCACCCGCTGGTCCGATAACGTGCGCATCTTCGATGAGTGCGTGCTGGCGGGGGTACTCACGCTGGAGCAGGCGGAGGGGCTCAAGCACGCCTATCTGGAGATCCGCAACCTCGGCCATCGCCTCAACCTCTCGGAGATCTCCCGCAAGGTGAGCGACGATCAGCTGCAGAGTGAGCGCAGCCATGTCCTCGGCGTCTGGCAAACCCTGCTGGGGGAGTAATTCCCGCCAGCGGCAATGAAAAAGGGCCCGCCTGAAGCAATTCAGGCGGGCCCTTCCCTATAGAGTTGCCAGGCAAATGCCTAGTCCGATACGACACTCACAGAACGGTCTCCACAATAAGAAAGAGCCCGCACGGGGCGGGCTCTGCATGGGGATAAAACGAAAGGCTGGGGCTATTTGAACAATCCCTTGAGCAGCTGGTCAGCCACACCTTTGACGGCTTCATTGTCGGCCTTGTCCCCCAGCAGCTTCTTGAGGCCGCGTTCGGCCTCCTTGCGCGCCTTATCCTCCAGCAGCTTGTTGTTGCTAAGCAGCGCCTTCACATCGAGCTGGTAGCTGGGGGCTTGCCAGTGACCGCCGATCCGCACCGGAATGGTGATCTCCTTCAGCTCATCCACATCCTTGCCCCCCTGCCCCTTGCTGCTCTCGACAATGGAGGTGAGGAACAGGAAGTCGAGGCTCTCCAGCACCAGCGCCGTCTGCCCCTCGCCCTTGACCCGCAAGGCGGGGGCAAAGAGCTGGATGTCGTTGCTACGGGCGATGCCGTCGGCAATCTGGAAGCTGGCGGTGAGGGCGCTGAAGTCGGTCTTGCGCGCCTCCTTCACCTGCTCGGCCCCCTTGCCGGTGAGGGTGGCCCGCGCCTCGCGGATCATTTCCGCTAGGTTGATGCCGTGCAGGGCGCCGTCGCTCAGCTTCAAGGTCACCTTGCCCTGCATTCCGTTGCGCAGTGCCAGAGGAGAGAGACCACGCCCCTGCACCTGCACATCGAGATCGCCCTTACCCTCCAGCAGATCGCTCTGGGCCAGAGTCTGCAGCAAGGGACGAATGTTCACTCCGGCCACCTGCTTGTGCACCTTGTAGGTGGCGGGTTGCTGGCGTGCGTCGAGAACCCCTTTCGCGCTTACCTGACCGCCCGCCACGGTCGCGCTGAACTGTTTGAGCGTCAGCAGTCCCTTGGCCAAAACCACCTGCAGATCGACAGTACCGAGATCCAGCCCTTTCAGGCGCAGGCTACCGAGTTGCAACCGACCATCCAGATCCACACCTTTGAGCGCGCCCAGATCCGGTTCAACCGCGGAGAGGGCTTCGCTCTTGCCGGTTGCTTCTTTATCGCCAGTTGCAGCGGTATTGGAAGCACCGACCGTTGGTTTGTCCTCTCTCGCCTGCGCTGGTGTGGTCGGTGCCGATCTGGCGAGCCATTTGTCGAGATCCAGCTTCTCCCCCTTGAGATCGAAGCTGATCGAGGGAACAGCGCCAAGCTGCACGGTTCCATCACCACTCAGCAGCGCCTCATCAGCACTCATCACCAGCTTGCTCAGGGTAATCAACTCCTTGTCGAGCTCGGCACGGGCAAACCCGGCCAGTTTCAGCTTCATCTGCGGGCGCGGCAGCGCATCACCTTCCAGCGCAGCCGTCAGCAGCACATCGGAGAGCTCGGCCAGCTTCATCTCTTTATCGAGCCGTCCCTTGAGCGTTCCTTCCAGCGAACCAGCCAGTGAAGCTTGCTGCCCCTCACCCTTGGCTCCTTTCAGCGCCAACGTGAGGTTGCTCCACTCACCAAGGGCCAGTCGGTCTCCCTTGATGGAGAAACTGTCGAGTCGCAGAGACGGGTCACTCAGGCTGCCGCTGAGGCTCAGATCTTTCAGCTCACTCGCCATCACCTCCTGCGCCAGCTTGATCTGGGTCTGCCCTTTAACGTCGAAAGCGAGCTTGTCGGCACTCCCCTTGGCGGCCAGCGTCACGGGTACCCACTGACCGGTGGCCAGTTGCCCCATATCGAGATCGAGGCGATCCAGTCGCAGCGACGTGCCGCTGCGATCATCCTGTACCAGCGCACTGGCCTGGGAGAGCGCGACACCCTGCAAGCTGATCTGCCAGGGCTTGCTATCAGCGGTTGGCGCTGGGGCTGCGGGAACGACCGGTTCGCTTGCATCAGCAGTGGCATCTTTGAGCAGTCCGCTCAGATTGGAGCTGCCATCCGCCTTGGTCTGGATAAAGAGATGGGCGCCACTCAGGGTCACCTTGCCGATCTCCAGACGATGGGAGAGCAGCGGCAACAGGGCCACCGAGGCCTCGCCCTGCTCGAAACGAACCAGATCCGGCTCGGCAAAACCGGCCGGATTGCGCAGAGCGACCTTCTCCAGCGAGAGGCCGAGACTCGGCCAGAAACGCCAGTCAATCTCCCCCGCCATCACCAGCTCCCGACCCGTGCTCTTGCGCACCTGTTCAGCCAGTTGGGGCTTGAATTGATTGGGGTCGATAAGGCTTATCAACGTCACTATGGCCAGCAAGGCTGCCACGGCGATGCCGAGCAAGATGAGAACTATCTTCTTCACGATATGCTCCTTGAATCCGGATCCACTGCTGACTATACCACTCACCGTCTGACGAATGGCGTCTGCGGGACAAAAGTGGACAAGGATGAGACAGGGATGGTCGCTGCCAATCCCCATCGTCATCAGCAGGGATCAGGCTTGCAAAGAGGATTGCTGCAGCCGCGCCACCGCGGTGCGCGTCGATTCGAAAGCAAAGCGGGGCAAGGGAATATCGCTGATCTTCAGCCACTGACAGGCGGCCACATCGTCAGCCGGCTGGATGAACGGTTTTTCACTCAGCTTGATAGCGAAAAAGGTGTCACAGGTGTGATAGGTGATGCCATCGTAGAGATAGATATTGGGAAAGGAACCGAGATAGGTACAAGGATGAGCGCTGACATCGAGCCCCAGCTCCTCCTGCAACTCGCGCACAAGTGCCCCCTCCAGCGACTCGCCGGGATCGACAAATCCGCCAGGCAGATCCAGCAACCCCTTGCCCGGATCTCGGGCACGCACCGCAACCAGCACCTCATCCTGCCAGCAAAGCGCTACCATCACCGCCGTCGCCACATTTTGGAAAAAATGAAAACCGCAGCCACAGCGAAACTCTTTGGGGCTGATGCTCTGCAAGGTTTGACAACCACATTTTGGACAAAACATGGGCTATCTCCGACCAGATAAAGCACCATTTTACGCAGCCAGGGCCGTTTTTTATGAGTAAAACTGATGGGATGATCAGGAATTCAGGGGAAGGAGGGGATAACACTGGCCAATTTTCAGGCTACTTTCTGATTTCCAGGCAATAAAAAACCCCGCTCATTGAGCGGGGTTCTTAAATTGGGTGCCTGGCAGTGTCCTACTCTCGCATGGCGAATGCCACACTACCATCGGCGCTACCGCGTTTCACTTCTGA
>NZ_JAAKVR010000019.1:0-115033 GCF_049175755.1 Aeromonas sp. 600282
GAGCGGGAAACGAGACTCGAACTCGCGACCCCGACCTTGGCAAGGTCGTGCTCTACCAACTGAGCTATTCCCGCAACTACCTTAAAACAGGCCGTACAGCATTTGGTTGCTTGCGCTACTGTACGGGAGCCGAATTATAAGAGCAGTCATTCCAATTGCAAGGGCTTTTTTGTCTGGTTGCGCGCGTTCGCTCAAAAGCTGGCCGAACTGTCGATTTTAGCAGCCAGCGCATGACAAACCCTTGCCGGGGAATCAGATCTTGAAGACGTGGCTGCGATAGAACTGCAGCTCGGCGATGGATTCGCGGATGTCGTCCAGCGCCTGGTGGGTGCCGCTCTTCTTGAACTGATCCAGCAACTCCGGCTGCCAGCGGCGTACCAGCTCCTTGATGGTGCTGACGTCGACGTTGCGGTAGTGGAAGAAGGCTTCCAGATCAGCCATGTGCTTGACCATGAAGCGGCGATCCTGACCGATGCTGTTGCCGCACAGCGGGCTGGTGCGCTCCGGCACCCACTGGCGAATGAACGCGAGGGTCTCGGCAACGGCTTTCGCCTCGTCATGCTGGCTCGCCTTGACCCGGGCCACCAGACCACTGTTGGTATGGGTGTTGACGTTCCACTCGTCCATCTTGGCCAGCTCTTCGTCGCTCTGGTGAATGGCGATGACCGGCCCTTCGGCCAGCACGTTCAGGTCCTTGTCGGTGACGATGGTGGCAATCTCCAGTACCACGTTCTCTTCGGGGTCGAGGCCCGTCATCTCCATGTCGATCCATACCAGGTTCTGCGCGCTGACTGTCATGATTACTCTCTCTGTTGGGAGGAATGGCGGAATTTTGCCAATTTGCATGTATCATACTGGCTTTGGATCTGTTCATAAACTGGCGAATCGAGTGGCAAAGAAAGCAAAACTCAATCTGGGTCAACAAAGACGCGTCCAGGCCAACCGCGAGCGTCGGCTGCAAAAAGAGCACACCACAGAGGTGGATGACACCCTGTTTGGCCCGGCCATCGAAGGGGTGGTGATCAGCCGTTTCGGTCAACACGCGGACGTGGAAGCGAGCGATGGCACCATCCACCGCAGCAACCTGCGGCGCAGCAGCATCAGCAGTCTGGTCTGTGGCGACAAGGTGGTGTGGCGTCCCGGCCTCAATGCCGCGACAGCGGGCGTCATCGAGGCGGTGCATCCGCGCCACTCGGTACTGACCCGGCCGGACTTCTACGACGGGGTCAAACCCATCGCCGCCAACATCGACCAGATCATCATCGTCTCGGCGGTGATGCCCGAGTTCTCCACCAACATCGTCGACCGCTATCTGGTGGCCGCCGAGGATGTGGAGATCCGCCCCCTCATCGTGCTGAACAAGGTCGACATGCTCGATGATGCCGCCAGAGCGCGCATCGAGAGCCAGCTCGAAACCTATCGCAAACTCAATTACGAAGTGCTGCTGGTGAGCTGCGAGAGCGGCGAAGGGCTCGATGAGCTGAAAGCCGCACTGACCGACAAGATCAGCATCTTCGTCGGCCAGTCCGGGGTCGGCAAGTCGTCCCTCACCAATGCCCTGATGCCGGGGCTGGATGTGCTCACCGGCGAGATCTCCGAGAACTCGGGGCTCGGCCAGCACACCACCACCACGGCGCGGCTCTACCACTTCCCGAGCGGTGGCGATCTCATCGACTCCCCCGGGATCCGCGAGTTCGCCCTCTGGCATCTGGAGGCCGACCGCATCACCTGGTGCTTCGTCGAATTCCGCGACTATCTGGGTGGCTGCAAGTTCCGCGACTGTACCCACAAGGACGATCCCGGCTGTGCCCTGCGCGCCGCGGTCGACGCGGGCGCCATCAGCGCTGATCGCTTCCACAACTATCACCGCATCCTGGAAACCATGCAGGAAGCCCGTCACGGTCGCCAACAGGCGCGCCTGTGACCCTAATAAACCTACGTTGATGATGAACATGAGCATTACTGACAACCTGAAAATTGCCGGTCAATACTGTCTGCCCAAGCACGCCCTCTCCCGTCTGATCGGCAAATTTGCCGCTGCCGAAGCGGGCAACATCACCACCAAAGTGATCGAGGCTTTTATCAAGCAGTACAAGGTCGACATGAGCGAGGCGCTGCACGAGAGCCCGGCCCACTACAAGAGCTTCAACGAGTTCTTCACCCGCGAGCTCAAGCCCGGAATCCGCCCCGTGGTAGAAGATGCCATGACTCTGGCGCTGCCGGTGGATGGTACCGTCAGCCAGCTCGGCCCCATCCAGCAGGGTCGCATCATTCAGGCCAAGGGCCACGACTACAGCGCCCGCGAGCTGCTGGGCGGTTATGAGGATCTGGTGGCACCGTTCAAGGATGGCGACTTCGCCACCATCTACCTGGCGCCCAAGGATTATCACCGCATCCACATGCCGCTGGACGGCGTACTGGAGAGCATGGTGTTCGTGCCGGGGGATCTCTTCTCCGTCAACCCGCTCACCGCCGAGAACGTGCCCAACCTGTTTGCCCGCAACGAGCGGGTGGTCGCCACCTTCCGCACTCCGCACGGCCCCATGGCGCTGGTGCTGGTCGGTGCCACTATCGTGGCCAGCATCGAAACCATCTGGGCCGGCAACATTGCGCCGACCAAAGAGAAGAAGGTGGTGCGCTGGGACTACACCGGCGACGAGGCCATCACCCTGCAAAAAGGCGCCGAGATGGGGCTGTTCAAGCTGGGCAGCACCGTGGTCTGCCTGTTTGGCCCGGGCATGCTGGCCGGTTTCGAGCCCCATCTGGCCAACGGGGTCACCACCCGCATGGGTCAGCCCTTTGCCAAGCTGGCGGAGCAGGCATGAGCGAGCAACCGAACGCCTCGCAGAAGAACAACCCGCTGCACGGGCTGACGCTGGAGGCCATCGTCACCGCGCTGGTCGAGCACTATGGCTGGGAAGAGCTGGGGCAGCAGATCAATATCCGCTGCTTCACCGATAATCCCAGCATCAAGTCCAGCCTGAAGTTCTTGCGCAAGACCCCCTGGGCTCGGGAGAAGGTCGAAAGCCTCTACCTCTACGTCCAGCGCAAGCAAGCCAAATCGAAGAAGGAAGGGCAAGATGGCCTTTAAGATTACGTACACCTATAAAAAACAGGCCAAAGAGCTCGGCTATGCCAACGACAAGTTCCGCAGCATCTACGACGCCATCGCCGCAGCCGAAGGGCTGGATCTCTCCAGTTTCCACGCCATGGAGGCCCAGCTGGCTCAGGTATGTCGCCGTGACAAGAAAAGCGTGAAGGATTACCAGGAGAACTACTTCAAAGAGTTGGGATTCTCCAACATCGTCATCGAACGGGACAATCTCGAAGAGGATCAGGAGTAACCATGCGAACCTTGATTCTGATGGCCGCCTCTCTGCTGCTGGCGGCATGCAGTACACCGGAACAACATCTGGTGGGCAGCGATCGCGACAGCCACGGCTGTATCGGCAGTGCGGGCTATCAGTGGTCGGCGCTGACTGGCAAATGTGTGCGCCTGTTTGAAGAGGGTATCCGGCTCAATCCGACCGATGCCGGCCAGACCAGCAGCGCGTTCGTGCTGTTCAACACCGATCAGAGCAAGGCCGAGCTCACCCTGCCCACTGGCGAGCAGCACCAGCTTGCCCGTCAGGGCATGGAAGGCAACTGGTCGTGGCAGGGTAGCGGCTACACCCTCTTCCCCTGGAAGGGCTATGTGCTCAAATCCGGTGACAAGGTGCTCTATCAGGGGGAGTAACCCGAACGCCTGATATCTTCCCGATATCCGCCAAATAAAATGCCGACCCAAGTGGTCGGCATTTTTGTATGTGAAACAGACTGTTATCAGGCGCGGCTAAGGTAATCGGCCTGCCCCACCCACTTGTAGCTGGTGAGCTCGGTCAGCCCCATGGGGCCACGAGCGTGCAGCATCTGGGTCGAGACCGCCACCTCGGCCCCCAGCCCAAACTGGCCACCATCGGTGAAACGGGTCGAGGCGTTGACGTAGACAGCCGCCGAACCGGCCCCGTTGACGAAACGCTCGGCGTTGGCCAGATCGTTGGTCAGGATGGCATCGGAGTGGCCGGCGTTGTGCTCGCGCATATGGGCCAGCGCCTCGTTCACATCCGCCACCAGCTTGACCCCCAGGGTCAGCCCCAGCCACTCGGTATCGAAATCCTCCGGCCCCGCCTCGCACAGGTTGTCGGCACCCGCCAGCAGCGTCATGGCGTTGGCCGCGGCCACCAGCGTCACCTTGCGCTCGTTCATCAGCGTCACCAGTTGCGGCAGGAAGGTGGCTGCCACCTTCTCGTGTACCAGCAGGGTATCGAGGGCGTTGCAGGCGGAGGGGCGCTGCACCTTGGCGTTGTCGATAACCGCCAGAGAGCGCACCAGATCGGCGCTCTCGTCGACGAAGATGTGGCTGATGCCAAACCCGCCGATGATGACCGGGATGGAGCTGTTCTCCTTGCACATCTTGTGCAGGCCGGCGCCACCGCGGGGGATGATCATGTCTACATAGCGGTCGAGGCGCAGCAGCTCGCCGACCAGCGCCCGATCCGGGTTGTCGATGTACTGCACCGCCGCCTCGGGCAGACCGGAGGCCGCCAAGGCATGCTGGATCACCCGCACCAGTTCCAGATTGGAGTGGAAGGTCTCGCGCCCGCCGCGCAGTATGCTGGCGTTACCGGTCTTGAGGCAGAGGCTGGCGATGTCGATGGTGACGTTGGGGCGCGCCTCGTAGATGACGCCGATAACCCCGATGGGCACCCGACGACGGGAGAGACGCAGGCCATTTTCCAGCACCCGGCTATCCATTTCGGCGCCGACCGGATCGTCCAGCGTGATCACCTTGCGCACATCTGCCACGATACCGGCTAGCCGGGCCGGATTGAGCAGCAGGCGATCCAGCATCGCCTCTGACAAGCCCGCTTCACGGCCGGCGGCGATATCTTTCGCGTTGGCGGCGAGGACCTGCTCACTGCGCGCTTCCAGCTCGTCGGCGATGGCGGCCAGTGCCCGATTCTTCTGCGCCGTGCTGATGGTAGCCAGCTGATAGGCGGCTTCTCGGGCCGCCTGCCCCATTTTCTCCAGACTCATCTCATTTCCCTTTGTTCATGCTGTGCCGCCCTGATTAGAGCAGCACCATATCGTCTCGATGGATGGCTACTGAACCATATCCATAGCCCAGTACCTGCTCAATCTGATCCGAGTGGACGCCGCGCAGTTTATCCAGCTCCAGATGGTCGTAACGGCAGATACCGCGCGCCAACTCGGCGCCTTTGGGATCAAGAATACGCACCACATCGCCCCGAATGAAATCGCCCTTGACTGCCACAATCCCCTTGGGCAGCAAGCTGGAGCCTTTCTCCTTCATGGCGGCCACTGCGCCCGGATCCACATGCACTTCGCCGTGAGGAGGTGGGCCTGCCAGGATCCAGCTCTTGCGTCCTTCCAGCGGGGACGCCAGCGCGGGAAACAGGGTGCCAATCCGCTCACCCTTGGCAAGACGGCCAATCACCTCCGGCATCTGGCCGGTCGCGATCACCACGTTGACACCAGCTCGACGGGCCACATCGGCGGCCTGCAGCTTGGTAGCCATGCCGCCGGTGCCAAGGCCGCTGACACTGTCACCCGCCAGCGATCGCAAGGTATCGTCGATGGTCTGCACCTCTTCAATAAGCTGGGCATCGGGATTGGTGCGCGGATCGGCGGTAAAGAGCCCCTTCTGGTCTGTCAGCAGGATCAGCAGATCCGCATCCGCTAGAATGGCGGCCCGTGCGGAGAGGTTGTCGTTGTCGCCGACCTTGATCTCGGCGGTCGCCACCGCATCGTTTTCGTTGATGACCGGAATAATGCGGTGATCGAGCAAGGTGCGCATGGTGTCGCGGGCGTTGAGGTAGCGCTCCCGATCTTCCAGATCGGCGCGGGTCAGCAGCATCTGGCCGATATGCAGACCGTAGAGGTTGAACAGATCCTGCCATACCCGAATAAGCTGGGTCTGACCAACCGCCGCCAGCATCTGCTTGTTGGGAAGGGTTGGCGCCAGTGGCGGGTGACCCAGATGTTCACGCCCGGCGGCGATAGCTCCTGATGTGACAACCACGACCCGATGGCCGTGACGGTGCAAGGCCGCACACTGTCTGACCAGCTCGACCATATGGGCACGATTGAGCTGGGAAGACCCCCCTGTGAGCACGCTGGTGCCCAACTTGACGACTATGGTTCTGTTTTCCATGGGAGCATAAAGGCTAAAAAATAAGGAATATCTTTATACCCACGGCCATGGGGCCCTGCAAGGCAATTCCATAAAGGGTGATGAAAGGATGGGGCAAGAGTCTCCCTGCGAGCTCGTCACAACCTCTCGCAGGGCATCAGAGGCTCAGGCAGCCGTTACACTCAACTCGTTGGTCACCTGTTCGGCAGGCACTAGCTGACACTCGAGCGAGGCCAGTTTGTCACTGATCAATTTGTAGAAACGGTTGAGGGTCCGTTCCACCTCGACCTGGTGCTTCTTGGGGATCGGCTTGTCGAGCCACTCGCCATCGGCATTGTACAATCCGAACTGGTAATGGTAGCGGAACAGATGATCCTCCTGCTCCAGCACCAGCCACCAACCCCAGAACTCCCGCTTGTCTGGCGCCGGTTTGGCACTGACACAAACGGAAAAACTGTCGAAACGGTAACGCCCCTCTTCACAGAGATCCTCACGCAAATAGGGGCCAATGGCAGCAAACTGTCTCAGCAGTCGCTTGTAGGTCACTCTTTCAGACATGTTAACCTCCCTGTTAAACAAGCCGCGCCACCTCGGGATGGCGTCAGTCCTTCAGCGCATCAGATACATAGATGCTGTTTCAGCCACTCGACGATTTCGTCCAGCGCCTTGTCATACACCTCAAGCAAGGGCTGCTTGTCGAAGACGATGGCCTTGCCGTTACGACTGGCCGCCGCCAATGCCCGTACATCCTGCTCGGGACAGATGAAATCTCGTTTGTGTCCAATACTCAATATCGGCACAGAGGTGCGAGTCCCCAGTAATCCCTGCGTTTTCAGTGAAAATACCTGACACTTGGTACGCATGGTATCCCAATGAGCCGCATCAGCGCCCAACCGGTTGGCCAGGCTGTCCCGCATCATGCGCGGGCACTTGGCAAACAACTCCTGATTGGTAAACACCTGATTGACCCCGGCCCCGACACAGACCACGGTTTTGAGCTTGAATGGCTCGATAAAGGCCAGACGTGCCGCCACATTGCCTGCCAATCGCATACCGACCATAGCGATACGCTGATGATCGACCCAGGCCACTTCGGAGAGATAGTGCAGCACAGCCTGATGAAGGCGGCTGGTATCCTGTACCAATGGCCAATGCTCGGCATAGCCGATGCCCGGCATGTCGAGGGAGAGCATACCGATGCCGTTGGGCTCGAGTCGCTTGAGATAGAAGTTGAGGAAATCGAGCTGCAGAGAGTCGATCCCCCCGCTGATGATCACCAGAGGCACCGGTTTGTCGGTGGTCGGCAGGTGGAGATAACCCTGAATATGCTTGCCGCGAAAGGGCACCTGGATCTCTTTGAGCGGCACCTTGAACAACCGGCCCGCCTCGCGATAGGCCATATTGCCAAGCAGCTGGGCCTGATCCGCCAGTTCATCATCCTTGAGATGGGGGTAGCTGGCGATGGAATAGTAGCGCACCGCCTTGAGCAGCTGTTTCAAGGCGCCAGCTGCATCCCCCTGCTCACGCAGTTCGCGCCCAAGCTTGAAGTAGTTACCAGCCACCTGGCTCCACTCATAGATCCAGTTGCCAGGCACATAGCCCTTGATGGTATCGAGATAGCAGTCATGGGTGCGTTCACCGGTCGCCATGGCGATGCGGGCCAGAGTCTGCTCAACCTCGACCGGGTCGGCCCCCTGCCAGGCCCAGGAGGGGCGGCGCAGCAGGCGATACCAGCTCTTTGACATGGAGCCGTCGATAAACATCTCGTCTGACTCTGCTTCGGCAATGTCCGCCGGGCTGGAGTTGGAGATCTCGGAAGTTTCCAGCACCTTCTTGACCCGGGTAAACAGCTTTTCGGTCAGATTGAGGTCGTCGTTCAAGTCCAAGATTGTGTCCCATTCATATCAGGCAATAGCTCATCTTAACCACTTTTACTGCCCATCAGCCACCCTGCAACAGATTGATACACAAAAAACAGGGGCTCCATCAAGGAGCCCTGTGAAACCATTCTTGCCGCGTGCGGCCAATTGACGCTCTGAACGTCACATCCCGATCCCGTTACTTTTCGTCGCAGATCGGTGTGGCGAACTCCAGCGCCATATCCCACGGCTGTTCAATCCAGGTATCCTGCGGGATTGCCACTTCGAAATCGTCCAGCAGCGCTTCGCCCATCGGCTTGGCGAAGATCGCGATGAACTTGGCTTTCGGGTAGAGCTCGCGGATCGCCTTGGCGGTAGTGCCGGTGTCTACCAGATCTTCCACCACCAGCCAGCCTTCGCCGTCACCGGCGGTGGTGGCAGCTTTAACGACTACCAACTCGCGCTGGCTGTCGTGGTCATAGCTGGAGATGCAGAGGGTTTCCACATTACGAATGCCAAGTTCACGGGCCATCAGGGCTGCGGGCACCAGACCACCACGGCTGACCGCGATGATACCTTTCCACTGGCTGACAGGCAGCTGACGACGGGCCAGACGGCGAGCTTCACGTTGCAGGTTGTCCCACGACACATAGAACTTTTTCGGCATGTTATCGATCTCGAATAGTTATTTAAAAACAATCACTTAAAATAAAAACATCCGCAATTCTCCCTGCGGATGCCAGTAAATGGCGGCCCTTGCCCGACTGAATTCAGATTGCACTTCGGCTGCCTCAGGGCTAAGCCTCGGCAGCAAATCTGATAACAATGGAAGCAAGATGGGCTTATCCGGCGATCGGTTAGATGATGTGTCCAAACCGCGGACAGGCTGTTGGGCCGATATGATAGCACCGTTTGCAGAGAAAATGCCTGGCAAACGTATGCCAAAAACAGGAAAAATCGGCATCACCCTCTCCATTCGGCATATCTCGAGCGCCAAACGACTAACCTGCCGTCCCTGCTGCCGAGTCCAAATGAACTGTGCGGCAAATCGCAGATAAAAAAATAGCAGGGGGAGGATTTACCTCACGCACCTGCTGCTTTCTCGCCTCTGCCTGGTTGGGCTGCTCGTCTTAGCGACGTGTGACGAAGGGGTTAGGGTAGCTGAAACCCTGGGTATACAAAGAGGGGGCAAACCAATAGGTTGAGTTGCTGCCTGGCATATTGAAACTCCTGATTGCTTAACAAGTTACGTACCTTTAATGCGGGCTCAAATCCTTGAACGAACACTCGGTTCCATGGAGGCGCACTTGCTTTGCTTCGGTTCCCTGGAGGCTTTCATCGTCATCCTGACGGGTGGCGAACCACGGGAGCTAATTTACCAGTCGGTGCGTAAAATTCAATATTTTTGTGAGATAGGTCACACATTTTCTTTTCTATCGATCAGCGTCGTCCGAACCTGACGATCGTACTGCCTGGTTGCCATCAGCCAGCACAAGCTGCCTGCGATTTGCGCTGATTGCTCACATTTTTGTGTGATTGACTGTATTATCGTTATCCTCTTCCCCGGCCCGCTGATGGGGCCCTGTTAATTCCGTGCTGGTAAGGAGTCCCGACGTGGCACAGCTTAGCTCTCTCTCTCCCAAACTGATTTGGCATTTCTTCGAACAGATCTGCTCCATTCCCCACCCTTCCAAACATGAAGCCAAACTGAGCGCCTGGATCATCCAATGGGCTCAAGGGGAAGGTCTGGCGGTCAAGCAGGACAAGGTCGGCAACATCATCATCAAGAAACCGGCCACCCCGGGGATGGAAAATCGCAAAGCAGTGGTACTGCAGGCCCACATCGACATGGTGCCGCAGGCCAACGCCGACACCAAACACGACTTCGCGACCGATCCCATCGATGCCTATGTCGATGGCGAGTGGGTCACGGCCCGTGGCACCACTCTGGGTGCCGACAACGGCATCGGCATGGCCGGTTGCTTGGCCGTACTGGCTGACAAGACCATCAAGCACGGTCCGCTGGAAGTGCTGCTGACCACAGACGAAGAGACCGGTATGACCGGCGCCTTCGGTCTGGAAGCGGGCTGGCTGGAGGGCGAAATTCTGCTCAACACCGACTCCGAAGAGGATGGCGAAGTCTATATGGGCTGCGCTGGCGGTGTGGATGCCAATATCCGCTTCCCGCTCGAGCTGGTTGATGCCAGCGAAGGCGAAGCGTTCGAACTGGCCGTGAAAGGGCTGCGTGGCGGTCACTCCGGTTGCGATATCCATCGCGGTCGTGGCAACGCCAACAAGCTGCTGGTGCGTCTGCTCAAAGCAGCCGAGCCGCTGGGTGTTCGTCTGGCCGAGATCCACGGCGGCACGCTGCGCAACGCCATCCCGCGCGAAGCCCGTGCCACCCTGCTGGTGCCTGCTGTCAGCGTAAACGAGTTCAAGGCGCTGGTTGACCGCTACACCGGGATCTACCAGACCGAACTGGCCGCCACCGAGCCGAACCTGACCGTGCTGGTCAACAACGCCGCCAAACCGGCCAAGCTGATGAGCGTCTCCCTGCAGCAGCGCCTGCTGGATGCCCTGATGGCCTGCCCGAACGGCGTGATGCGCATGAGCGATGCCATGCCCGGCGTGACCGAAACCTCTACCAACCTGGGGGTCATCAAGACTCAGGATGGCGAAGTGTACGTCCAGTGCCTGATCCGCTCCCTGATTGACTCCGGCCGCGAGAGCATCGAGCAGATGACCCGCTCCCTGTTCACCCTCGCAGGCGCCAGCTGCGAATTCACCGGTGCCTACCCGGGTTGGGCGCCGAACGTGGACTCCCCTGTCATGGCGCTGGTTCGCAACAGCTACCAGACCCTGTTCGGCACCATGCCCAACGTCATGGTGATCCACGCCGGCCTCGAGTGCGGTCTGTTCAAGAGCGCCTATCCGGAGTGGGACATGGTCTCCTTCGGCCCGACCATCCGCGGTGCCCACTCCCCTGACGAGAAGGTACATATCCCGGCAGTCGAGCGTTTCTGGCAACTGCTGGTGCACGTGCTGGAAGCGATTCCGGCCAAATAACCCGGCCTGCGCCACACGGCAAAACAAAGCCCCGCACTGCTGCGGGGCTTTTTGTTGTCTATTCCAACCCGACGTTGGCGCTTACCGAATGCCGCGGGCCTCGCGGATCCACTCCCAGGCTTGCTGGATCTCCTGGGTCTTCTCCTTGGCCATCTCCATCATCTCCGGCGGCAACCCTTTGGCGGCCAGCTTGTCCGGGTGATGCTTGCTCATCTCCTTGCGGTAGGCGCGCTTGATATCCTGATCGCTGTCGCTCTCGCTCACCCCCAGCAACTGGTAGGCATTCTTGAGGCGATCCGCAGAGGGTGCCGCCTGCCGATACTGCTGGCCACCGGAATGGCTCCCCTGATACTGGCCATGAGCCTGATTGAAGAAGTTCATCTGCGCTTCGGCCATCGCCAGAATACGGGCCAACTCGATGCGGCTGAAACCCAGCTCGTCGGCAATGGTATGCAGAATGGCGCGCTCGCCCTCCTCCACCCGCCCGTCGGCAAAGGCCGCCTGCAACTGCACTTCGAGGAAGAAGCGCAGAATATCGCGCTGCCCCAGACTGGCACGGCGGAACTCGGCCAGGGTCTCGCGTAGCGGGAAGTCGGCCTCCTTACCGAGACGAAACGACTCCTGTGCCCGGGCACGCTGCTCCCCCACCAATCGCATCCGATCCATCAGGTTGGAGGCAACCCGGATCTCCTGTTCGGTCACCTGGCCGCTGGACTTGGCGATATGACCCATCACCGAGAAGGTGGCGTGGAAGAAGACGGCTTGCTGTTCCTGACTCGGGCCGCGACGAAACGCCCCCTGCAGCCCCATGCCACGGTCGAAACGGTGGCCGATCCAGAGGCCAATCAGGGCGCCGATGATATTGCCGAGCAGAAAACCGAAGAAGGCGCCCAGCACCTTACCCCAAATACGCATGGTTCAAGACCTCTTGAAGTTAATGAGTGCGGGCCTGGAGCTGGTCATCCAGCTCGCGCAGACGGTCGACCGTGCCGATATCGCGCCACTCGCCAGCGAGCAGGCTGCCGCCCACCCGCCCTTGCGCCATCCAGTCACGGAGCAGGGGCGCCAGCTTGCGGGCACCGCCCGCGAGACCGGCAAAGGCCGCCGGATCATATAGTCCGACCCCGCTGAAGGTAAACGCTGGCGTATCCACGACTCGCCCCCCTTGCAGGGCAAAGTCCCCGCTCGGGTGTTGGGGCGGGTTGGGCACCAGCCAGAGGTGGGCCAAGTCATCGCCAAGGGGCTGGCTGACCAGAGTGCGATAATCGAGATCGAGCCAGGTATCGCCGTTGATCACCAAAAAGGGTTCAGAGCCCAGCAGTGGCAGCGCCTGCACGATGCCGCCCGCGGTCTCCAGCGCGCTCTCCTCGGCCGACCAGTGGATGGTCACACCAAGCGCACTGCCATCACCAAGGCTCTCGACCAGCTTGTGGCCGAGCCAGGCGTGGTTGATCACCAGCTCGGTCACGCCAGCTGACTTCAACTTTTCGATATGGTGGACGATGAGCGGTTTGCCCCCCACCGCCAGCAGCGGCTTGGGCAACAGGTCGGTCAGCGGGCGCATCCGCTCGCCACGGCCAGCGGCCAGGATCATCGCTTTCATGGTTTAACTCCAGCGTTGGCGATCCCTGGCAACACCACCTGCTCCAGCCACTGACCAAAACGGGCCAGTACCGGATAGGCGCCACCGTGAGTGCGACAGACATCCACCACATAGCCGAGGGTGCGGGGAATATCCTTGAGATAACCGGACTTGCCGTCGCGATGATAGAGCCGGGTGAAGATCCCCGCCGCTTTCAGGTGGCGCTGCATGCCGGTCAGGTCGGCACCACGGCGGAAACTGGCATAATCGAGTTCACCAAGCAGCCCCGCCTGTTGCAGGGTGGCAAAACCGTGGCGCATCCCTTCATCGATCACCTCATCCGGCCAGCGCACGTAGCAATCTTTGAGCAGGGAGACCAGGTCATAGCTCAGGGGCCCGATCACCATGTCCTGAAAATCGATGATGGCCAGCCGGCTGCTCTCGGGGGTATCTCCGCCACATACCATCAGGTTGCGACTGTGGAAATCTCTATGCATCACCCCCTGCGGCTGGGCCAGATTGCAGGCAGTGAGGCAAGCGAAGGTCTCGTCCAGCAGTTGCTGCTCTTCATGGCTCAGGCTCAGTTGCAGATGATGGCCAAGCAGCCACTCGGGGAAAATGCTGTTCTCCCGCGCCATAAATGCCGCATCGAAGGGTTCAAGCGCCAGTTCAACCGCCCCTAGGCGGGGCAGCAAATCAATCGCCTTGCCATACCAGGCCAGTACGTTGTGTTCGTTCAGGCAGCTGATCAGCTGAGTATCGCCCAGGTCACTCACCGCCAGCAGACCCTGTTCGTAGTCCACCGCCTTGACCTCTGGCGCCAACAGCTGACGCGCCTGCATGGCCGCCGCGTTACGAACAAACTCATGATTTTTTTCGGTTTTCGGATTGGCATCCACCCAAACCAGACCACCACCGCGATAGTAGCGACGGAAGCTGGCATCACCGGAAATGAGGGTCAACTGAAGATTGGCATCACCGGAAATACGGCGTGCCCACTGCAATAGCAGGGAATCGCGATCGTGCATAAGTAGAGGACCAAGGTGGAAAGCAGCACTTGGCTGTTAGCCCTGGCCGCAATAATGCTTTATCATTGCCGGCTAACATAAAGCAATGACATGCAATGTCAACTCGATGAAACCTGTCGTAAAATGCATGCCTTGGATCAACCGTATCTATCACGGATTGCACGAGTCTTTCACATGACCAAATGGACACTGGGGTACCGCTATCCCATCGCCCTGACTATCAGCCTGGCCCCCGCACTCACCCCTATGATGGTGCAGGCGGCCCCGTTCGAAGCGCCGCCAGCCACCGGCATTCTTGATAGTCTCTGCTATGACTATGTTCCCAAGATAGAAAAGCCTTCATCGGATCAGGATGCCAATGCGCAGCCGGTCGAGGTTGATGCTGACCGTCTCGAGGCCAAACAGGGCGGCACCGCCGTCTATGAAGGGGACGTCAAGGTTCGTCAGGGTGTTCGCAAGTTTGACTCCGATTATGCACAGCTCGATCAGAAGAGCCGGGATGTCATCGCCATCGGCAACATCTATTACAACGACGGTCAGGTGACCGTCACCAGCGACAAGACCCTCAAATCCAACCTGGATACCAAAAACTCCGAGCTGGAGGAGGGCAAGTATCAGGTGCATGGCTCACCGGTGCGCGGCTTTGCCAAACGCGTGGTGATGACCAACAACAACCAGAACATCACCATGGAGGGAGCCCAGTACACTACCTGCCCCCCCGGTCAGGAAGTGTGGACCCTCAAGGCGGGCAGCATCGACATCGACCAGAAAGAGGTGTTCGGCGAAGCCTGGAACGCCAGCCTCTGGCTCTATGACTACCCGGTGTTCTACTTCCCCTATATCAACTTCCCCATCAAGGATGAACGGAAGACAGGTCTGCTCTACCCGGGTTACAAACAGAGTTCCGGCAACGGCATGGAGATCACCCAGCCCTTCTACTGGAACATTGCCCCCAACTACGATGCCACCATCACCTCCCGCTTTATGGACAAACGCGGCCTGATGGAACAGGTAGAGTTTCGCTACATGCCGGACCCAGCCCATACCGGTACCCTCTATTTTGAAAGCCTCAGGGATGACAAGCAGTATGATGCTGGCAACCCGAGCTTTACCAACCCGTCGACAGGGACTCCGTACCTCTCAGATGGTCATCGTTACCTGATGAATATTCGTCACGGATCCACCCTGATGGATGGCTCCCTGCGTTTAGGCATCGACTACACCCAGGTACGGGACAAGGATTACAACTACTTTAACGACTTCAGCCCGCAAGTGGGCACCCAGGTCGACAGCCAGTTGCAGCAATCCTTTACCGCCGGTTACTACCAGCAGAACTGGAACCTCACCTCCGAGGTGCGTCGCTATCAGATCCTGAGTCCCTACGCGCTGCTGCCCCACGAGATGCTGCCACGCATCAACTACAACTACTTCCAGCAGGGGAAATGGTTCGATCTGGCCTGGAACAGCGAGCTGACCAAGTTTGGCTATGACAGCGGCAGCGCCACTGCCCAGCAGGCCGGTGAGCGTTATACCGCTACCCGTCTGCATCTGGCTCCCACCCTGACCATCCCCCTGGTCGATGCGCCGGGTTACTACCTTATAAGCCAGTACAAACTGATG
This sequence comes from Aeromonas sp. 600282, assembly GCF_049175755.1. Taxonomy (NCBI): domain Bacteria; kingdom Pseudomonadati; phylum Pseudomonadota; class Gammaproteobacteria; order Aeromonadales; family Aeromonadaceae; genus Aeromonas; species Aeromonas sp. 600282. The sequence goes on from NZ_JAAKVR010000019.1 coordinate 15,349, forward strand.
TTTACCTCCTACAACCAGGAGATCCCCAAAGACCTGATTAGCCAGGATCGCAGTAAATTTACAGACGCAGATAGCCAGCAGCTGACCCTGAAAGACGGCACCATTACCCGCACCTTGCCGTCCTTCCGCCTCAAGGGGGGCGTCAACTTCGATCGTCCGGTAGACTGGTATGATGGCAAGGGCACTCAGACCCTGGAGCCTGAGTTCCAGTACCTCTATATCCCTTACAAGAATCAGGACGAAATAGGGATTTACGACTCCACCACCACCCGTCAGGACTACTACAGCCTGTTCAGCGATCGCCGCTACGCCGGTCTCGACCGCATCAGCGATGCCAACCGGGTCACCGTTGGCCTGACCAGCCGGGTCTATGACAATGTGGGGGACGAGCGGTTACGTCTGGCGGTAGCCCAGGCCTTCGAGATGACACCACCCAAGGTGCGCCTCTACCCGTCCGATCAGGAAAACACCAACGCCCGCTCCCTGCTCTCGTTCGAGGGGGATGCCCGGATCACCGATGAGTGGTTCGCCCATGCCGGCACCCAGTACGATACCTCCGAGGGGGAATTTACTGCCGGCAACGGTGCAGTCGAATACCGGACCGGCAAGCTGACCACCCAGGTCAACTACCGCTATATCCAGGACGGCAACCGGGATTATCGCTACCCGAGCAATCCTGCTCTGGCCGAAGACCTCAGCCAGGCTGGTCTGGTGATGATGGCGCCGATCGCCGATCAGTGGCAGATGTATGGCGGTTACTATCGCGATATCAAGCAGGATGTGAACATTGACCGCAAGATCGGTGTCAAATACGACTCCTGCTGCTGGAGCATCAACATGAGCCTGGAGTGGCACAACCAGCCGGACAACATCACTCTGAAGCCCACTTCGGAAAAAGTCATTGGTCTGCAGTTTGAAATGAAGGGACTTGGCAGCGTGGGTACCGGTGGCCGCAGTGTCACACTGGATACCGAGCTGTTGCCCTATGTTCGCCCGTTTAATCTGAAAGACCAGCAATGATGCTGGTCCAGCCTTGAGAGATGGATATGAAAAAGACCCTGATTGCCCTGCTGACCGCGGGAATGTTCGGCGCCATGAGCCAGGCCGCACTGGCTGCGCCCGAGCTGATGGACAAAGTGCTGGCCGTGGTCAACAAGGACGTAGTGCTGTCCAGTCAACAGGACGCACTGGTCAACAAGGTAAAACTCTCCGCCCAGGAGAGCGGCCAGTCTCTGCCTGACGATGCCACTCTGCGCAAACAGGCACTCGACCGTCTGATCCAGGAGAGCCTGCAGTTGCAACTGGCGGATCGCCAGGGGCTGAAGATCAGTGATACCCAGCTGGAACAGGCTATTCAGGGCATCGCCGCCGACAACAAGATGACCCTGGATCAGCTGCGCGCCCAGCTCGCCCGTGAAGGGATGACCTATGCCCAGTATCGGGAAGAGGTTCGCCGCGAGATCCTGATGAACGAGGTGCGCCGCAATCAGGTGCGCCGCCGTATCAACATCTCCGAGCAGGAGGTGAAGCAGGTGGTGGAGATCCTGAAGAAACAGGGTCAACAGCAGAACGAATACCACGTCGGCCATATCCAGATTGCCCTGCCGGACAACCCCACCGCCGCCCAGCTGGATGCCGCCAAGAGCAAGATCGAGCACATTCTGGCCGCCCTCAAGCAGGGTGCCGACTTCCGCAAACTGGCCATTGCCGAGAGTAACGGCCCCAAGGCGCTGGAAGGGGGTGACTGGGGCTGGATGAGCCCGCAAGAGATGCCGACCCTGATGGCCGAAGCGGTACAGGGTACCAAGAAGGGCGATATCGTGGGCCCGCTGCGCTCCGGCGCCGGTCTGCACATCGTCAAGGTGTTCGACACCAAGGGTCAGCAGCAAGTGATGCAGACCGAGGTGAAGGCCCGTCACATCCTGATCAAGCCCTCCATCATCCTGAGCGAAGAGAAAGCCAAGGGGATGCTGGACGGCATTCTGCACGACATCAAGAGCGGCAAGGCAAGCTTCGCCAGCATGGCGGAGAAGTATTCCGAAGATCCGGGCTCTGCGGTGCAGGGTGGCGAACTGGGCTGGTCTGATCCCAACGTCTATGTACCAGAGTTTCGCGACATGGTTAACCGACTGCAACCAGGCCAGATCAGCGCCCCCTTCCGCACCAGCCACGGCTGGCACATCGTCCAAGTGGAAGATCGTCGCAGCCAGGATGCCACTGACAAGGCTCTGGAACAGCGTGCCTATCAGCTGATCTACAATCGCCGCTTCGTGGAAGAGTCCCAGGCCTGGTTGGACGAGCTGCGTGATGAGGCTTACATCCGTGTCGAAGGATCTGCGAGCTGATGAGCTGCCGTCGCCTTGCCGTTACCCCGGGCGAACCGGCCGGGATCGGCCCGGATCTGGTGCTGCAGATTGCCCAGCAGGATTGGCCCCACCAGTTGGTGGTGATCGCCGATCCGGCGCTGCTGCGCGAGCGGGCAACCCTGCAGGGGCTCAGCATCGAGCTTGAGCCCTATGACGCAACCGCCCCTGCTCATCCGCAGCGGGCGGGCACCCTGACCGTCTGTCCGGTCACCCTCGGCGCCCCCGTGGTGCCGGGCGAGCTGAACGAAGGCAATGGCGCCTATGTGCTAGCGACCCTGCAGCGTGCCTGCGATGGCAACATGAGCGGCGAATTTGCCGCCGTGGTGACCGGGCCGGTGCACAAGGGGATCATCAACCAGGCCGGGGTCTCGTTCAGCGGCCACACCGAGTTCTTTGCCCAACAATCCAACACTGCCGATGTGGTAATGATGCTGGCAACCGAGGGGCTGCGGGTCGCACTGGCGACTACCCATATTCCGCTGGCCTATGTAGCGATGGCCATCACCGAAGATCGCCTCGGCAAGGTGATCCGGATCCTCAACGAGGATCTCGCCACCAAGTTTGGTATCGCCAAACCCCGTATTTACGTCTGCGGCCTCAACCCCCACGCCGGGGAAGGTGGCCATCTCGGACGTGAAGAGATTGACGTGATCGAACCCGCCCTGGTCACCCTGCGCCAGGAAGGGATCGATCTGGTCGGCCCATTGCCGGCCGACACCCTGTTCCAGGAGAAATACCTCAAGGATGCGGATGCGGTACTCGCCATGTACCACGACCAGGGGCTGCCTGTGCTCAAATACAAGGGCTTCGGCAGTTCGGTCAATATCACCCTGGGGCTTCCCTTCATCCGCACTTCGGTGGATCACGGCACCGCGCTGGATCTGGCAGGCAAGGGCCTGGCCGATCCGGGCAGCCTTGTCACCGCGATTAACCACGCCATCAAGATGGTAGAGAAAAAAAGATATGAGCAGTAAGGTGCACATGGGCCACACGGCCCGTAAGCGTTTCGGTCAGAACTTCTTGCACGACCGGTATGTGATCGATCAGATCGTCGCCGCCATCAACCCGCAGCCGGGTCAGAATCTGGTGGAGATCGGTCCGGGTCTGGCCGCGCTGACCGAGCCAGTCGCCGCCCAGATGGACAAAATGACCGTGGTCGAGCTTGACCGGGACCTGGCAGCTCGCCTGCGCGAGCACCCGACCCTCAAAGACAAGTTGACCGTCATCGAAGCGGATGCCATGCGTTTCGACTTCGGCACCCTGATGGGTGAAGGCAAGGGGCCGCTGCGCATCTTCGGCAACCTGCCCTACAACATCTCCACCCCGCTCATCTTCCACCTGTGCGAGTTCGCTGATCGGGTAGAGGACATGCACTTCATGCTGCAAAAGGAAGTGGTGTTGCGTCTGGCCGCAGGCCCGGGCAGCAAGGCTTATGGCCGCCTGAGCGTGATGACCCAGTACTACTGCCAGGTGGTGCCGGTACTGGAAGTGGGCCCGGGCGCCTTCAAACCGGCGCCAAAGGTGGACTCGGCCGTAGTTCGCCTGATCCCGCACAAGAATCCGACCATAGTCGCGAAAGACATTCGCTGTCTGAATCGCGTCTGTACCGAGGGCTTTGGCCAGCGTCGCAAGACCATCCGCAACAGCTTCTCCAACTTCATCACCGACGCCCAGCTGACCGAGCTTGGTATCGATGGCAACCTGCGCCCGGAGAATCTCTCCCTCGAGCAGTTTGTCATGATCGCCAACTGGCTGGCGGATCAGCAACAGGCCTGATCCTGTGGCACTCCCGCACATCGAGATCCGCCCATACCCCCTGTATGTGGCGGGATCCAAAGACCCTTACCAGTTTCACTATCTGATCGAGATTGAGAATCTGGGGCCCGGCCCAGTGCAACTGCTGCACCGGCGCTGGCTCATCACCGATGCCAATGGCAAGATGCTGGAAGTGGCAGGCCCAGGCGTGGTCGGGGAGCAACCCGTCATTGCCGAAGGGGAAACCTACCGCTACCAGAGCGGCGTGCCGCTGGCGACCCCGCTCGGGGTGATGGAAGGGAGCTATACCCTGCAAGATGGCTCTGGTCAGCAGTTCGAGGCGCCTATCGCCCCCTTCACGCTGGCCATCCCCAATATTATCAACTGAGGTTTCATGGCGAACTGTTTTGTCGGTGACATCCAGGGCTGTTACGACGACTTGCGCCGTCTGCTGGATCTTGCCGCGTTCGATCCCGACCAAGACGTGCTCTGGCTCTGCGGCGATCTGGTCGCCCGCGGCCCGGACTCCCTCAATACCCTGCGTTTTGTCAAAGGGCTGGGCAACCGCGCCGTCACCGTGCTCGGCAACCACGACCTGCACCTGCTGGCGGTCGCCAATGGCGTTGCCCCACTCAAGAAGAAGGACAAGCTGCAGAGCCTGATGGATGCGCCGGATCGGGATGAACTGCTGGAGTGGCTGCGCCACCGCCCGCTGCTGGCGGAGCATCCGGATCTGCCCATCATGATGGTGCATGCCGGTATCTCCCCGGCGTGGGATGCCCGCACCGCCCGCAACTGTGCCCGCGAGGTAGAGAGCCTGTTGCGCGGCGATCAGTACCAGTGGCTGCTGCACAACATGTATGGCGACCAACCCGATGGCTGGAAAGATGATCTGGTCGGGATTGACCGCTACCGCTACATCATCAACACCTTCACCCGGATGCGCTTCTGCTACTTTGATGGCCGGCTCGACTTCAAATGCAAGAAGGGGCCCAAGGAGTCGACCCCGGGGCTGCGCCCCTGGTTCGAGCAGCGTGAACACCATGTGGATGACCCCATTCTGGTGTTCGGCCACTGGGCAGCCCTGATGGGCAACACCGGAAAAAGCGATATCAAGGGTCTGGATACCGGCTGCGTCTGGGGCAACAGCCTCACCCTGTGGCGCTACGAGGATGATGCTCTGATCGCCACCCCCTGCCCGGTTCACGCCAGCTAGGGAGTACGCAGCAATCAGGCGGTCGCAGTTGCACCGATTGCCACAACCCGCTCCAATAACAAAGCCCGGCAATCTGCCGGGCTTACTATTTTGTGTGCCCTGTTTTCCGGCGAATGAAGTTACAACTTGCGCCCCAGCCGCTTCTCGATCTGGCGCCGCTCCCACTCCGGGCCAAACAGTTTGAAAGGCTCGAATATCCGAATGGCATGGGACGCCAGTCCCAATCCCCACCCCAGTGCCGGCCACCAGGCCCAGATATACCCCGGGTTGCTCAGATAGTTGATGACAAACAACCCGCCAATCACCAGCAGATAGCTGGCGACATGGTGATAGAAGCCCTTGAGCCCCTCCACATAGCGCATTGCCGCCCGCTCCTCTGCCGATACCTGGACCGCATCCTGACCCATAGTGTCACTTCCTCTCATCTCGCGCTCCTGTTGCTCTGATCCATCCAGTTGAGCCACATCGAGTTCAAAGACGGCGGCCAGGGCCTTGAGAGATTCCAGTCCGGGTTGCTGCCCCTGCTCGATCCGCTGGATAGTGCGGACACTCAAACCAGTCAACGTTGCCAACTGATCCTGAGACCAACCCCGTTGCAATCTCAACTTCCTGACGATCATCTCGAACTCCTTGTGGTAATTGACAGGGCCAGCATAGGGCTTGCGCCGCGAAAGGTGACACGACAGATAGCCGACATACATCTGACAGTCCTTTAAAATCAGATGGTTAAGATTTTGATCTTGTCAGTCAGCCGCTCGTTCCCCCAGATATTGCACAAACCGTAACAGATAACCATCGGGATCCTGCAGCAAAAATTCGCGCTGCCCGGCCAGCATCTCGCCCACTGGATACCAGACTTCAGTGGGCTGCCGGAAAAGTGCAATCCCGGCGGCCTGCAAGCGGTCGAGTAGCGGCTGGATCTCGGTCAGCTCCATCTGCAGATTGATCCCCCGACCGAACGGTGGCTCCAGCGCCCCGACCTGCCAACCCGCCGGATGTACCTGCTCCAGCATCAGCTGTATCTGTTGCTGCTCAAGATAAGCAAAAGGAGGGTCATCGCGCCGATAGCGGACCGAGAAGCCCAACAAACCGGTATAGAAAACCAGAGATCGAGCCAGATCGGTAACCGACAGCTCCGGTACCATGGGATTCCAATACGGCCCATCCACCGCGACAGTAGGGTTCGTCATGGCTTACAGGCTCTGCATCAGCTCGGCGGCAATTTCAAAGGAGCGCAGCCGGGCCTGATGATCGACGATGGGGCCATTGAACATCAGCTCATCGGCACGGGTTTCCGCCAGCAGCGCCTTGAGGCCATGGCGGATCTGCTCCGGATCGCCCACTAGCGAGCGAGCCAGGGTCTGCTCCATCGCCATCAGCTCCCGGGGTGCCCACTCGTCGCCAAGCTGGACGACCGGCGCGGGCAGCTTGCCCGCATCACCGCGATGAAGGCGCAAGAACTGCTGCTGCACGGTAGTGAACTGGAAACGGGCCTCCCGCTCGCTGTCGGCGGCGATCATGTTGATGCAGACCACCGCATGGGGCTTGGGCCAGCGCGCAGAGGGACGATACTGGCTGCGGTAGATTTCCAGCGCCTGCAGCAACATGGCGGGCGCGAAATGGGAGGCAAACCCGAACGGCAAGCCCATCGCAGCTGCAAGTTGCGCGCTGTAGAGGCTGGAGCCCAGCAGCCAGATGGGTAGATGCAGCCCCTGGCCGGGCACCGCCTGCACCGCGCCGATCTCGTCGCCAAAGTAGCTCATCAGCTCGCGCACATCGGCCGGAAAATCATCCACCTCGCTGCTGCGCATTCGCCGCAGCGCCCGCATGGTGCGCTGGTCGGTCCCGGGGGCGCGACCAAGGCCCAAATCGATGCGGTCGGGATAGAGAGAAGCCAAAGTGCCAAACTGCTCGGCAATCACCAGTGGCGAGTGGTTCGGCAGCATGATGCCACCCGCCCCGATCCGCAGAGTTGTGGTGGCTTCGGCCAGATGGCCGATCAGCACCGAGGTGGCGGCACTGGCAATGCCCGGCATGTTGTGGTGTTCGGCCAGCCAGTAGCGCTGGTAACCCCAGCCCTCGGCATGGCGGGCTAGATCCCGCGAACGGCGAAATGACTCGGCAGGTACGGAACCTTCGGCAACAGGCACCAGATCGAGCACGGAATAGGGGATGGCAGGCATGAGTCACTCCATGGATTTACAGACCAGTAACAAGTGAGGCAATGTAGCACGGGATACCTGAATGAATCACTATCTCCTGCCAAGCTCTGCCTGGCAGTGGGCAACCATGGAAAAGCACAGATATCAGGCCAGTATTGTCATTTCTGTTATCGTATTGACACACTGCTGACAGATCGTCTCCGCAAGCATCACTGTGACAAGGAAATGTCCATGATCACTGCCAGATCCGGGCGCAAGCCCTTCTATGTTCACATTGCCACCCTATTTACCCTGCTGTTCAGTGTGCTGGGCATGCTGCTGATTCTGCTGCAGTTCCAGCAGGGCTCTCGCCAGATGCTGGAACATGAGCGCCACAACTTCAAACAGTACCGGGAACAGCTGGCCCTCGCTCTGCAATTGAACGAGCAGCCAGCCCGCATGTCCCTCAGCCTGCTAGCCAGCAGCCGACTGGCCGACATGAGCGATCTGGCAAGCCGACTGGAGTATCTGCCGCAGTTGGCAGAGATCTTGGCCAATCGCGACAGCTATGGTGCCGTCTACATCGGCTATGAGAGTGGCGATTTCTTTCTGGTACGAAAACTCACGGAACGGGCCCGGGCCCAGTTGCAGGCTGTGCCTGAAGGCAGCCAGTTGCTGGTTCAGAGCCTGAGTAGCGGGCGGGGAGAGTTCCTCTATTTTGATGAGCAGCTGCAACTTTTGGGGCGGCGAGCCATGGCGGATTATCGATTCGATCCCCGCAGCCGCGACTGGTACCGGCTGGCTCGCGGTTCATCAAAGATTGTCGCCACCACCCCCTATCTCTTTTTTACCACCAGGGAGCCGGGCATGACGCTGGCTGTCACCAGCCATAGCCAACGCGCCGTGATCGGGCTGGATGCCAGTGTCGAAGGGCTCTCGGCCTTGATTGGCGAGCTGCAGTTGCCGCTCCAAAGCCAGGTAGTGTTGTTCGATCGCTCCGCGACCCTACTGGCGGCCGATCCTGTACATCTGCCAGCCTATGATCAGCTAACCCAGCTGCCAGCGATCACGGCTCTGGGCAGCCCAGTCATGGCCGAGCTGAAAACTAGGCTAGAGAGGACGCCTGTGCTGCTGGATGGTTCTCCCCGGGAGCTGACCCTGACCACAGGGGAAAAACAAGAGTGGCTGGTCAATATCTCCCCCCTCGGCAAGGACACCCCTTTTTACATCGCCCTGCTGGTCTCGGCAGATCTGCTCTATCAGCAGGCACGCAATGAAGCACTGATCAATATGGCATGGGCGCTGACCAGCCTGTTGTTGCTGCTGCCAGTGATCTGGATGGTCTCCCGCCGTACCGCTACCCCGCTGCTGGCCCTGACCCGCGAGGCCGAGCGGATCCAGCGTTTCGACTTTGGCGAGGGGCAGGTTCCAGAATCGGCCATCCGGGAGATAGATGACCTTGCCCGCACCATGTCCGGCATGCGCCAAACCCTCGGCAACTTCATGAACATGGGTAGAGCACTGGCTGCAGAGCACCGCTTCGACTCCCTGCTAAGCCGCATCCTGCATGAAACCATCGCCGCGGTACAGGCAAAAGGGGGGAGCCTCTACCTGGCCCAACAGCAAAAGATGCAGCCGGTCCAGGCCCGCTGGCAGCAAACCGAGCTGCCCCTTGGGCAGGTTCCCTGGCCACAACCATTGCTATCCGGCATGGCCACTTCCCAGCGCATCTCCCTCAGCCTGGATGAGGCGACATGGAGGCAACACCTGGACAGTTGGGGTTCCTTTCCCGACCCATGCCAGCTGGTGGCTGAGCCGCTCTGCGGCCATCGTCAGGAGCTGATCGGATACCTCCTGCTGATCCTGCCACGCTGCAGCGAACAGGAGCTGGCATCGCGCATCAGCCTCATCGAAGCGCTGGCGGGCACTTCCGCCTCCGCCATCGAGAACCAGCGCTTGCTGGAAGAGCAGAAACAGCTGCTCGAATCCTTTATCGAGCTGATGGCCGGCGCCATCGACGCCAAGAGCCCCTACACCGGCGGTCACTGCCAGCGGGTGCCGGAGCTGACCCGGATGCTGACCGAGGCGGCCTGCGCCCAGCGACAGGGCCCCTTTGCCGATTTCACTCTCAACGAGGAGGAGTGGGAAGCCATCCATATCGCCAGCTGGCTACATGACTGTGGTAAGGTGACCACCCCGGAGTTCGTGGTCGACAAGGCCACCAAACTGGAGACCCTCTACGACCGGATCCACGAGATCCGCACTCGTTTTGAAGTACTCAAGCGGGATGTCTATATCGAGAGCCTCGCTGCCCGCTTGTCATCAGAGATCAGAAGTGCCTGCCGGGAAGAGGCAGCCCCGCGCTGGGCCGAGCTGGATCAGGAGTTTGCCTTCATCGCCGAGTGCAATCTGGGTGGCGAGTGGATGGCCCCCGAGAAGATTGAACGGCTCGACGCCATCGCCAGCCGCACCTGGCTGCGCACCCTGGACGATCGGCTCGGCATCAGCCGGGAGGAGATCAAGCTGCGTCAGAAAGAACCATCTCCCGAGTTGCCCTGCCTCGAGCCACTGCTGGCCGACAAGTGCTGGCACCTTGTGCCTCGTCCGGATGGAGATCGGTTCGACGAGCACAATCCCTGGGGCTTCAAGGTCAAGGTACCGCACCATCTCTACAACCGGGGGGAGAGATACAACCTTGCCATCAGCAGGGGAACCCTCACCGAGGAGGAGCGCTACAAGATCAACGAGCACATCATCCAGACCATACGCATGCTGGAGCACCTCCCCTTCCCCCGTCATCTGCGCTGCGTGCCGGAGATTGCCGGCGGCCATCACGAGCGGATGGATGGCAAGGGTTACCCACGCCAGCTGACCGGATCACAGATGAGCGTACCGGCCCGCATCATGGCTATCGCCGATATTTTCGAGGCTCTGACCGCCAGTGATCGCCCCTACAAATCTGGCAAGACGGTCTCCCAGGCTCTTGCCATCATGCAGAGCATGGTACGTGAACAGCATATCGACCCGGATCTGTTCGTTCTGTTTGTCAGCAGCGGTATCTGGCGCGATTACGCCAGACGCTTCCTCGAGACCGCCCAACTGGATCAGGTGGATGAAACCGCACTGCTAGCCGCACAGGCCTAGCTGGGTCATATCTTCTTACATTTGCGGGCTGGCCTGAACGCCCCGGGCTGGTTATAACGGTGCCCCTATAGCGAAGGGGGAGCAATAGACTCCCCCTCACACGTTGTCACACCACACTGTTCAGGTTATCTATGTCAAAACATCTCGTTCTGCTGGGCGCACTGACGCTCTCCGGTTGCGCCCTGTTGTCTCCCCCCGCCCCTACCGTCACCCCTGTGCACCTTGCCGATCCCAGCCAGCGCGGCTTCTACATCGAATGCAGCAGCATGACGGCCTGCTTTCAGCAGGCCAACCAGACCTGCCCGCAGGGCTACAAGGAGACAGATCGCCGCCAGCAGACGCTATACAGCACCCAGTATCTGGGGGGAAGCTATGACGACGAGAAGAAGGTCTACAAAGCAGCCAAGCCCTATCGCATCGCCAACACAATCCACTCGCTGACCATCCAGTGTCCCGTCACTACAGGCTGAGCCAACCGAAGGGGGACTCTCTTCCGTCACTACGAAAAAGAAAACGGTCAACCGAGGTTGACCGTTTTTCACTGCGCTGCGCCCTTAGAACAGCAGGTGTGCCACCCCGGCAATCACCGGCAAGGTAACCAGAGTGCGCAGCAGGAAGATAACGAACAGCTCCCACAGCTTGACCGGGATCTTGCTGCCCAGCAGCAGGGCGCCCACTTCCGACATATAGATCAGCTGGGTTACCGACATGGCGGCAATCACGAAGCGGGTCATGTCACTCTCGATGGTCGAGGCCAGCACCGCCGGAATGAACATGTCGGCAAAACCGACCATGATGGTCTTGGAAGCGGCTTCCGCCTCCGGCAGTTGCAGCAGCTCCAGCAAGGGGACAAACGGGGCGCCAAGCCAGTTGAAGATAGGGGTGTGCTCGGCCAGCATCAGGGCACAGGTACCGATCGCCATCACCACCGGCAGCACGCCAAACACCATATCCAGTGCATTCTTCACCCCTTCCCGTGCGACGGCGCCGAGATCAGTCATGCTGTCAGCCTTGGTGAGGGCACGCTCGAAACCATAGCTCATCACGCTGTGCTGGTGCGGCACTGCTTCCTGCTTGCGGCACAGGGGAGTGCCATCGGCATAGATGTCCTTCTTCCAGCAGAGCGGTGGCAGACGCGGCACCACGATGGCGGCAACCACCCCCGCCAGACAGACGGTCAGGTAGAAGGGGACGAACATGTGCTCCAGCTTCACCTGGGAGATCACCACCAGACAGAAGGTGATGGAGACGGCAGAGAAGGTGGTGCCAATCACCGCGGCTTCACGCTGGGTATAGAACTTCCCTTCGTACTGCTTGCTGGTCAGCAGGATACCGACGCTGCCATCCCCCAGCCAGGAGGCAAAGCAGTCCACTGCGGAGCGACCCGGCAACCGGAACACCGGACGCATGATGCGGGTCATCATGGTGCCGACAAATTCCAGCAGCCCGAAATCGAGCAGCAACGGCAGCAACAGGCCAGCAAAAATGAAGACCGAAAACAGCACCGGCAGCAGATCGTTGAGCACCAGTCCACCGGTTGCGCCGGAGTAAAGCACCTCTGGCCCCACCTGGAAGAAGGTCAGCAGCACGAAGATACCGCCCAATACCCGCACGCAGGCCCAGAAAGGGGAGACATTGAACAAACTGTTGAGGAAAGGACGACGCACCAGAATCGCTGGCTTGAACAGCCAGGCAATCACCGTCATCAGCATGGTGGTGGTGATCACCGCACTGACCATGGCGACCAGATAATCGGCAAAAACGCGCTGTACCAGCTTGGCCAGCACGGCCACCGGGATGGTGACGTTACCGTCATAGACGACCGGCGTCATGAACAGCAAGATACCGATCAGTGACGGTATTAGAAACATCAACAAGTTACGGCGGGTATTAACCGCAGATGCTTCAAGACTCTTTTCCAGCATGATAAGACTGCCCTAATGTTACTTTTCCATAGCCCGGCCTACCTGCGTATTCATGCATTAACCGGCAAAACGGGCGCAAGAATACTCCAAAAAAATGCACAAACAAGCCCATAATGCATAAATCTGCGCATAAAAATTTTTACAGGTAAACCTTCCATCAAAACAATCAGATACAGAAACGCATATCGATTCAATCGACATCGCCAGATGATTGTTTCATTACTGTTAATTTTGATGGGCAGTATAAACAGTTATCAACGGCAGGCAATAAGTGGCATCACAAACATACCTAATGAGCCACTACTCGACAGGCATAAAAAAACCGGAGCCTGTTCAGGCTCCGGTTATCAATGAAATGGACAGACAAGGGTATCAGTCACGGACGTAGATCACTTCCACACCATCATCATCTTCGTCATCCCAATCATCATCGTCGAGACTTTCGTCAAAGGCCATGGAGGCGGCAAGCGCTTCCGCTTCGGCTTTAGCCAGCTGGTTCTTGTGGTAGTCGTCCCACTTGAACTCCACTTTCTCGATCGCCTCTTTGGCATCCTGCTCCAGCTGACGGGGCATGGTATCCAGCAGATCCAGGATGTCGTAGCAGACCTTCTTGGTCCCTTCCTTGCTGATGGCAGTGATGGCGTAGACCGGCCCTTCGTGGTTGAGGGCGGCTTTCACGCGATCCATCACTTCCTGAGCCTCTTCTTCCAGGATCAGATCCATCTTGTTGAACACCAGCCAGCGCGGCTTGCCAGCCAGTTCCGGGCTGTACTTCTCCAGCTCACGCACGATGGTCACGGCATTTTCAGCCGGATCGGAGCCATCAATGGGGCAAATATCCACCAGATGGATCAACACGCGGCAGCGTTCGAGGTGCTTGAGGAAACGGATACCAAGACCTGCGCCTTCGGCTGCCCCCTCAATCAGGCCCGGAATATCGGCGATCACGAAGGAGCGGGAGTTCTCACCACGCACCACACCGAGGTTCGGCACCAGGGTGGTAAAGGGATAATCAGCGACTTTCGGGCGGGCGGCAGAAACAGCGCGAATAAAGGTAGATTTACCGGCGTTGGGCAGACCCAGCATACCGACGTCAGCCAGCAACAGCAGCTCCAGCTTCAGGGTACGCACTTCGCCCGGTGTGCCGTTGCTCTTCTGGCGTGGAGCCCGGTTGACCGAACTCTTGAAGCGGGTATTGCCCAAACCGTGGAAACCGCCCTTGGCAACCAGCAACTTCTGCTCGTGGTGAGTCAAGTCGCCCAGCAACTCGCCGGTATCGTCATCGGTTGCACGGGTACCGACCGGCACGCGCAGGATCTTGTCCTTGCCACGACGACCGGTACAGTTGGCACTCTGGCCATTCTCGCCACGCTCGGCAGCATGGAAACGCTCAAAACGGTAGTCGATCAGGGTGTTGAGGTTCTCATCGGCAACCAGATAGACGTCACCACCGTCACCACCGTCACCACCATCCGGACCACCGTTGGGAATATATTTTTCACGGCGAAAACTTACACAACCGTTACCACCGTCACCGGCATCGACTCGAATCTGGACTTCATCAACAAACTTCATAGGTAACCGTCACCTTAATTCGAAAAACCGATACGCAATTATAGTGGTACAGACCCCTGCGGGCGATACGCATCTTGCCTCTCCGGGCAATCTCGGTACCCGGGTCATCTGCGTTCCGTTTTTTCGTCATTATTTCGGAAAAACAAAAGCCCCGCCTGTTGGCGGGGCTTCGGATCCTTGCGGTCCGTAATTACTCAGCAACGATGCTAACGTACTTACGATTCAGCGGACCTTTAACTTCGAACTGCACCTTGCCGTTCGCGGTAGCGAACAGGGTGTGGTCCTTGCCCAGACCAACGTTCTCACCAGCGTGGAACTTGGTACCGCGCTGACGAACGATGATGCTGCCAGCCAGAACTGTTTCGCCGCCGAAACGCTTCACGCCCAGGCGTTTAGCTTCAGAATCGCGACCGTTGCGGGATGAACCGCCAGCTTTTTTGTGTGCCATCTATCGGACTCCTCTAATTAAGCGCTGATGCCAGTGATTTTGACTTCAGTGAACCACTGACGGTGGCCCGCTTGCTTACGGTGGTGCTTACGACGACGGAACTTGACGATAGTCACTTTCTCGCCACGGCCGTGAGCCACAACTTCAGCTACAACCTTGCCACCTTCAACGAAAGGAGCACCTACTTTAAAAGTGTCGCCTGCAGCAACCATCAGCACTTCGTTGAAGTCGATGGTAGCGCCAGTCTCAACGTTCAGCTTTTCCAGACGAACGATTTGACCTTCGGCCACACGGTGTTGTTTTCCGCCGCTTTGGAATACCGCGTACATTTGATTAACTCCGTAAAGGCATGTCTTTTGCTCAAGGCTAGACATGCGCAAAAACCTATAACAATGGGCGGGCATTCTACGCAAATCGATCTGCTCAGGCAAGGCCAATTTAGCAAAAAGTTTATTTTGTGCGCATATCTGCCGCCGTGGATAAACGCCTAACTGTAACCCATTGTGAAATCGTGTAGAATCCCTGCCATTACTAAAATCGCAGTTATTGCTGCTGTCACGTTACGAGACTTATGGACCAACAGACTATCCGTGCGCTCTGTGCCGCCGACATGACGGCGGTCAATGAACTGATCCTGGCCCGACTCCAGTCCGACGTTAGTCTGATTAATCAGCTGGGTTTCTACATTGTCAGCGCCGGCGGGAAACGGATGCGCCCCATGCTGACCGTGATGGCTGCGCGTGCGCTGGGCTATGAGGGTGAGGATCACCTGAAACTGGCCGCCATCATCGAATTCATTCACACCTCTACCCTGCTGCACGACGACGTGGTCGACGAATCCGACCTGCGCCGCGGCCGGGAGACCGCCAACGCCATGTTTGGCAATGCTGCCAGCGTGCTGGTCGGTGACTACCTCTATAGCCGCTCCTTCCAGATGATGGCCGAACTCTCCAACCTGCGGGTGATGGAGATCCTCTCGGATGCAACCAACACCATCGCCGAAGGGGAAGTGTTGCAGCTGATGAACTGCAACGACCCGGATACCACCGAAGAGAGCTACATGACGGTCATCTACTGCAAGACCGCCAAGCTGTTCGAGGCCGCTACCCGACTCGCCGCCGTGCTGACCCATCAGCCCGAGCCCGTCGAACAGGCCATGACCGATTACGGCAAGTATCTGGGCACCGCGTTCCAGATCATTGATGACGTGATGGACTACTGCTCCCAGAGCGAAGAGATGGGCAAGAACGTCGGCGACGATCTGGCCGAAGGCAAACCAACCCTGCCGCTGCTGCGTGCCATGGATGTGGGCACGCCGGAAGAACGCCAGCTGGTGCGCGATGCCATCGAGCACCGCAACGGTATGGAACATCTTGAGCAGATCCTCGGGATTCTCGACCGTACCGGCGCGCTGGAGTACTCCCGCATGCGGGCCCGGGAAGAGGCCGACAAGGCCATTGCCGCCCTCGCCATCCTGCCGGACTCCCCGCACAAACAGGCGCTGGAAACACTGGCCCACATGGCCGTACAGCGCAGTGCCTGAGTAAACGACATGCATGAAAAAGAGGCCTTCGGCCTCTTTTTTATTGTCCGCTATCTGCTGGACAGTGCGTTGCGCCAGACTCAGCGACTCAGCATCCAGAGGATTACGCTACCCGCAACCACTAACGAGCCGCCGATACGGCGCAACTGCTCCGGTGGCTGATCGCTCAGCAGCCGTAACATCTGCTGCCATGCCCTGGGCATCAACAACGGGCCTAGCCCCTCGAACAACAACAGCAATCCCAACCCCATCAGCATGGATGTCAGCATCCGACCTCCTTCAATGCAACCAGCCCCTCGGGTCAACGGCTGGCATTGGCACCAAAAACAAAAGGGTCTGACAATGCAGACCCTTTGAATGTGACCTCGTGGCGATTACTGCTTGGTGCCTTCAGGAGACTTGAAGTAACGGAAAAACTCGCTATCCGGCTTGAGCACCATCAGGTCATTGCCACCGGCGAAGCTCTTGCGATAGGCCTCCATACTGCGCACGAAGCTGAAAAACTCGGGGTCTTTCTTGTAGCTGTCAGCATAGATTTTGGCGGCTTCCGCATCCCCTTCACCGCGCAGTTGACGAGCGTTACTCTCTGCATCAGCGATCATCACGGTCACTTTGCGATCGATATCGGCCCGCAGGATCTCGGCCTGCTCACGCCCCTGGGAGCGATGCTCACGGGCCACGGCAGTACGCTCGGCCCGCATCCGCTGGTAAATGGAGTTGGACACTTCCACCGGCAGGTTGATCTGCTTGATCCGCACATCCACCACCTTGATGCCGAGCTCGGAGGAGCGCGCCATCTTCATCAGAGCATCTTCCATCACGGTACTGCGTTCACCGGAGACGATATCCTTGATGGTACGATTACCGATCTCGGAGCGCAGACCGTTGTTGATTTTGCGCTTGAGCAGATCCTCGGCCTGCAACTTGTTGCCACCACCGGTTGCCAAGTAGTACTTGGAGAAGTCCTCGATCTTCCATTTCACATAGGAATCGATGATCAGGTCTTTCTTCTCGGAGGTGACAAAACGGTCAGCCTGGCTGTCGATGGTCTGGATGCGTGCATCCATTTTGCGAACCTGGTCGATGAGCGGCACCTTGAAGTGCAGGCCCGGTTCATAGAGGCGGGGTTCACCGGAGTCAACCCGCTTCACCTTGCCGAACTGCACCACAATCCCCTTCTGGCCTTCATCAACGATAAAGACAGAGGAGAAGCAGACCATGGCCGCGACAGCGATTGCACCAATAGCTAGCTTTTTCATCTATCAGTTTCTCCCTGAGCTGAAGCGGTCACCGCTACGCAGCGGCGTCGGAGTGGAGTTGGCGCCCTCGTTGGAAGCTGGCGTGGACTCGATGGTCGGCGCAGCAGCTGGACGCCCCTGCTGGACGCTCGCCTGCTTGCCAGCCAACTTGTCGAGCGGCAGATAGATCATGCTGTTGTTGCCAGCCGGCATGTCGACCACCACTTTATTGGCCTGCTGATAGAGCTCTTCCATGGTCTCCAGGTAGATACGATTGCGTGTCAGATCGGGCGCAGCTTGATACTGGGGCAGCAGCTCGTTGAAGCGGGCCACTTCACCCTGGGCTTTCAGCACAATCTGGGACTTGTAGGCTTCCGCCTCCTGCTCCAGACGCTTGACCTGACCACGGGCCTTCGGCTCGACTTCACGGGCATAGGCTTCGGCCTCGCGGATGAAGCGTTGCTCATCTTCCTGAGCGGCAATGGCGTCATCAAACGCATCCTTCACCTCTTCCGGCGGACGAGCCGGCAAGAAGTTGACGTCGACGATCTGCAGACCCATCTGGTAAGGCTCGATGATGCCATCGATCACCTGCCAGGTCTCCTGACGCACCTTCTCACGACCGGTGGTCAGCACGTCGTCCATCTTGGTGTGGCCCACAACATAACGCAGGGCACTGTCGGTGGCCTGACTCAGGCTCTCGTCAGCATTGGTTACGCTAAACAGATACTGCTCGGGGTTGACGACACGGTACTGCACGTCCATCTCGACCCGCACCACGTTTTCATCCTGAGTCAGCATGAAACCGGAGGCAGGCAGCGAGCGCACGGACTCGACATCCACAGGGATCACCTTGTCGATAAAGGTGGGATTCCAGCGCAGACCCGGCTCGACAATATGGGAAAACTTGCCAAACCGCAGCACTGCACCACGTTCAGCTTCACGAATGGTGTAGAAGCCGCTGACAACCCACACCACCACAGCGATCACCAGTGCGATGGAGATACCAAAGCGACCGACATCACCACCGGATGTGCCACCACCAAACAGGCCCCCGAAGCGACGGCTCATCTTGCGCAGCATTTCGTCCAGATCAGGGGGCCCCTGATTCTTGCCGTTGTTCCCCCAAGGGTCACGGTCTTTGCCGTTGTTACCAGGCTCATTCCAAGCCATCAGCGTCTCCATTAATACTTGCGGATGGATATCACCTCTATCAGAACATCAATGTCTGATAAAGCGTTGTAAACTCTCACCTTCCTGCTTTACGAGGCGGTTCCAGTCGGCCACTTGCAAGCGGACTTCCAGCACGAAATCTCCCTCCTCGCTAAAGCCTTCCTGCTCAATGCCCTTCAACTGATAAAGCGCACTGCGCAATCTTGCTGCCGAGGGTGGCAACTGCAGGGTGTGGTGCACCATGGAGCCGGCCAGCAGTTCAGTCAGCGCCGTAAACAGATGCTCACAACCTTCACCAGTCTGAGCCGACAGCCAGACGCGCAATGGGCGCCCCTCGTCATCTCGCTCCAGACCAGCAGGACGATCCGCCAGCTTGTCGATCTTGTTGCAGATCATCAGCTGAGGCCTGTCGTCAGCTTCAATTTCGGCCAGCACCTGCTGCACGGAGTCGATATTCTCCTGCATCTGCTCATCGGCACAGTCCACCACATGCAGCAGCAGATCCGCTTCGCGGGTCTCCTGCAGGGTCGCTTTGAAAGCCGCGACCAGATCATGAGGCAAGTGCCGAATAAATCCAACCGTGTCAGCCAAAATCACATCACCCACATCCCGGATCACCAGTTTTCGCAGGGTCGGGTCCAGTGTTGCGAAC
Source organism: Aeromonas sp. 600282 (assembly GCF_049175755.1). Taxonomy (NCBI): domain Bacteria; kingdom Pseudomonadati; phylum Pseudomonadota; class Gammaproteobacteria; order Aeromonadales; family Aeromonadaceae; genus Aeromonas; species Aeromonas sp. 600282. Next base: position 34,525 of record NZ_JAAKVR010000019.1, read on the forward strand.
AACTGGTCGGCAGCATACACGCTGGCAGCTGTAAGTTGGTTGAACAAAGTGGATTTTCCGGCGTTTGTGTAACCAACCAGAGAAACTGTCGGTACTTCGTTGCGGTTGCGGGCACGACGTCCCTGCTCCCGCTGCTTGGCTACCTTGTCGAGCCGGCGCAAAATCGCCTTGATGCGTTCCCGCAGCAGACGTCGGTCAGTTTCAAGCTGGGTTTCACCCGGACCACGCAGACCGATCCCGCCCTTTTGACGCTCAAGGTGGGTCCAGCCTCGCACCAGGCGAGTGGAAAGGTGGCGTAACTGGGCCAGTTCGACCTGCAGTTTACCTTCATGGGTTCGGGCGCGCTGGGCGAAGATGTCGAGGATCAGACCGGTTCTGTCCACCACCCGGCACTGGAACAGACGTTCCAGATTTCGTTCCTGGGCAGGAGTCAGGGCATGGTTGAAGATCACCACATCCGCATCCAGCATCTGGACCTGGGACGCGATCTCTTCAGCCTTGCCGCTGCCGACAAAAAATTTGGCACTGGGCGCACTGCGACTGGTGGTGATGACCGCCAGCGCATTGACTCCGGCCGAGCTCACCAACATCTTGAGCTCTTCCAGATCCTCCCGCTCACCCTCATCACTGAAGTTGACATGCACCAGAACGGCCTGTTCGCCAGCTTCATAACGGTCAAACAAGCGCTTGCTCCTTAACAGGAATCATGATGAATCTGAGTTGGCGAGTCGACTCGCCCAGGGATATCACGCCTCGGCATCACCCTGTTCATCAGCCGCGCCACCCGGAGTGGGCTGATGATGATTGACGGCACGGGCCGGTACGACAGTCGAGATGGCATGCTTGTAAACCATCTGGCTCACGGTGTTTTTCAGCAGGATAACAAACTGGTCAAAAGACTCGATCTGACCTTGCAGTTTGATGCCGTTCACCAAATAGATAGAAACAGGAATCCGCTCACGGCGCAGCGCATTCAAAAACGGGTCTTGGAGAGATTGCCCCTTAGCCATTTTTCTTTTCCTTATAGTTTGTTGTTTTTAAACACCGAATATCAATATAACAACCTGATTATACAGGGAGTGTCAAGCCGCACCAGCGCGAGCAAGCACGCGGTCGAGATTGCCAGACTCACCAGATTCCAACCAGGTCACATCGGGCCAGCCGCGCAACCAGGTCATCTGTCGTTTTGCCAATTGGCGTGTGGCAACAATGCCACGATAACGCATCTCATCATACCCCACTTCACCGCACAGGTAGTCCCACATTTGGCGATAACCCACACAGCGAATGGAGGGAAGATCCGGGTGCAGATCGCCGCGCGCCATCAGCGCACGAACCTCCTGTTCAAAGCCGCCTTGCAGCATCTTGTCAAAGCGCAGTTCGATCCGCTGATGCAGCACGGCGCGTTCGCTCGGGGCGATGGCAAACTGCAGCACCCGATAGGGCAAGCCCTCCCCCTGCACCTGCGTCAGCTCGGTAAGGGTCTTGCCGCTGATACGGTAGACCTCCAGTGCCCGAGAGAGTCGCTGCGGGTCATTGGGGTGGATCCGCGCCCCGGCCACCGGGTCGATGCGCACCAGCTCATCGTGCAGCGCCTGCCAACCGAGGCGGGCAGCCTCTTCCTCAATCCCGGCACGAACGGCGGGATCGGCGGAGGGTAATGGGGACAATCCCTCCAGCAACGCCTTGAAATAGAGCATGGTGCCGCCCACCAGCAGCGGAATGCGGCCACGGTCGGCGATCTCTTTCATCTCCCGCAGGGCATCCTTGCAAAAATCGGCAGCCGAATAGCTCACTGCGGGATCGAGAATGTCGATCAGCCGGTGCGGGGCCTGTGCCAGTTCATCGGCGGTCGGCTTGGCCGTACCGATATCCATGCCGCGATAGATCAGCGCCGAATCGACGCTGATGATGTCGCAAGGCAATACCTGGCACAATTCAATGGCGAGATCCGTCTTGCCGGAGGCCGTCGGCCCCATCAGAAAAATTGCGGTCGGCAAGTCACTCGCCATGTTCAAACTCCTCCAGCACGGTCGCCAATGAAAGCGGGCGTACCATGCGAATATCTGTCAGTTGGTCAGCGTGAGCGGCTACAAGTTCCGTCAGCAGACGACTGGCAGTTGAAAAATCGTATATCTTCTCGCGGCTTATCCCCTGCTCCACCAGCCATTGGCATAATACTTCAGCCTGCTGACCAGCATCACTGTCAGATCCGCCCTCGATAATTTGCAGCAATTCGGGTAACAGACGCACCAGATCGGTCTGGCGCAGCAGAGCCGGCACCCGAGTCAGGATCATGGTGTCGCGCCCCCCGCTTTTCAACTCCAGCCCCATCCGTTTCAGCAAACGTTCCTGCTCGGTCACCAGCGCGATCAAATTCTTCGGCAATTTGAAGGAGACCGGCAGCAACAGCGGCTGGGCAGCCAGTCCCTGGCCCCAGGTCTCCAGCAGCCAGTGGCGCAGCAGTACCCGCTCGGCGCGTACCAGCGAGAGCAGCGCCAGCTGATTATCCCGCTCGATCAACAGGTAGGCCTGCTCCACCAGTGTCAGGGCACGACATCCCCCCTGTTTGGGTGACGGCACTGGATCAGTGGGCTGCGCAGGAGCAGCCTCAGCTGCGATAGGAAGCGTAGTGAGCAGAGCGCCCATGCCGCGCATCGCCTCCCGGCTTGGCGGCTCGGGCGGTTGATAGTTGCTGGCTCGGCCTGCACCACCACCGTTCCCTTCCCGCACCTGTGCAGGTGCCCGGTAGCTGTGCTCGGCACCGTACCACTCGGTACGCGGAGCCTGACCGGGATATTCAATCTGCGGGCTGACCGGCAGCTCGACCAGGGTTTCGGCCAGCGGAGTGTCCTGATGAGCGGCGCTGACCCCTTCGCGACGCAGCGCAGTAAACAGCGCCTGAAAAATAAAGTCGTGGATCAACCGCGCCTGATGAAACCGTACCTCATGCTTGGCCGGGTGGACGTTGACATCCACCTGACGGGGATCCAGCTCGATATAGAGCACATAGGCTGCAAAACGGTCAGCGGGCAGCAGCTCGTCATAGGCCTGACGAATGGCATGATTGATGAGCTTGTCACGCATCATCCGACCGTTGACGTAGGTGTATTGCAGGTCGTTCTGCGGTCTTGCCCCCTCCGGGGTTGCCAGCCAGCCCCACAGACGCACGTCGCTATGCTCGCTCTCTACCGCCAGCGCATGGTGCATGAAGGGGGTGCCGCAAACGGCGGCGAGACGTCGCTCCTGCTCCGGCACGGTATTGGCGGCCTTGTACTGGCGCACCACCTTGCCATTGTGGCGCAGGATCAGGGTGGCATCGAAGCGGGAGAGCGCGATGCGGCGCACCAGCTCGTCAATATGGGCAAACTCGGTCTTTTCGCTGCGCATGAATTTGCGCCGCGCGGGTGTATTAAAGAAGAGATCCACCACCTCCACCGTGGTGCCCACCGGATGGGCCGCAGGCTTGATGGTGACGCTCATCTCGCGCCCTTCCGCCTGGGCTTGCCAGGCTTCGGACTGCTCGGCGGTGCGGGAGGTGAAGGTGAGACGGGAGACAGAGCTGATGGAGGCGAGCGCCTCGCCACGAAAACCGAGGCTGTTGATCCCTTCCAGATCATCCAGCGTGGCCACCTTGGAGGTTGCATGACGCGACAGCGCAAGTACCAGCTCATCTTTGGCGACACCGCAGCCGTTGTCACGGATGCGGATCAGCTTGGCGCCCCCCTTGTCGATGTCGATCTCGACCCGGTCGGCCCCCGCATCCAGGCTGTTCTCCACCAGCTCTTTCACCACAGAAGAGGGCCGCTCCACCACCTCTCCGGCTGCAATCTGGTTGGCCAGAATGGGTGGCAAAATACGGATCGGCATCATTTACTCCTGAATTTCAATCTTGCGGATAGGGAGCCGTTCCACCACCTCTCCACCAACCGGAATCTGGTTGGCCAATATAGGGGGCAATATACGGATCGGCATCACTTACTCCTGAATTTCAATCTTGCGGATAGAGAGCCGTTCCACCACCTCTCCACCAACCGGAATCTGGTTGGCCAGGATAGGGGGTAATATACGGATCGGCATCACTTGCTCCTGAATTTCAATCTTGCTGATGGTATTGGCTAACAGCGAGAGCGGTATCACCCGCTCCCGCGCGTCAGTTTTGCGGAATGTAGAGTACCTGCCCTACCTGAATATTCCGCGATTTGAGCTTGTTGATCTCTACCAGTCGCGCCTGACTCACCCCATGCTTCTCGGCAAGGCGGGAGAGACTCTCCCCCCGCTTGACCACATGGCGGATCATCTGCGACTTGTCATCACTGCGAACGGGGGCGGCAGCGCGGCTCTGCCCCTGCTGGGGAATATAGATGGTCTGACCAATCTGAATATCCCGGCTGCGCAGCTGGTTGATCTCAACCAAAGTGGATTGACTCACTCCATGCTTCTCGGCAAGGCGAGAGAGACTCTCGCCACGTTTGACCACATGGCGGAGCATCCGAGATTTGTCATAGTCGCCCACATTGCTAACCGGCGCACCAGAATCTTGCGCAGCCTCAGAATAGGGCTTGATCACACCGGCACCTGAACCGGTCGCAGTAGCGCCGTCACGCACTGTAGCCGGCATCTTGTTGGTCACCACCGGCTGCGACTGCACCGGCTTGGGCTGGCTCACCGGCTGCGAAGCTACCGGTGCAGAGCGAGTGGTCGCAGCAGGCCTGCTCGCCTGTCCCTTGCCGGTCAGCATGGCCCCCTTGGTCGGGTGGGCGCGGTAATAGTTGCGGATCCCCTCGAAAATGGCGCGGGCCAGCTGATCCTGATAGCTTGAGGTGGCCAGCAGCTTCTCTTCCGCATGGTTGGAGATAAAGCCGGTTTCGACCAGCACCGAGGGAATATCCGGCGCCTTCAGCACAGCCAGACTGGCATGCTCCGGCGCCTTCTTGTGCAGTCGGGCAACCTTGCCCAACGAGCGCAGGATCTGACGGCTGACGTCGTAGCCTTCGGCACGGGACTTGTCCATTGAGAGGTCGAGGAAGGTCTGCGCCAGATAGGGGTTGGGATCGGATTCCGCCAATACCTTGCCAACCCCGCCCAGCAGCTCACCCTGCTTCTCCTGCTTCTCCAGCCAGCTTCCCATCTCGCGGTTGGCACGGTTGGTCGAGAGGACCCAGACAGAGGCGCCACGCGGAGTGGAGTTATGGAAGCTGTCCGCATGGACCGACACCAGCAGATCCGCCTTGGCCTTGCGGGCAATCTCGGAACGCTTGTTGAGGTCGACGAAATAGTCGCCACGACGGGTCAGCACGGCGCGCATCCCCGGCTCGCGGTCGATCAGCGCGGCCAGCTTCTGGGAGACCGCCAGCGTCACTCGCTTCTCATAGGTACGACGTGGACCGATGGAGCCCGGGTCTTCCCCACCGTGGCCTGGGTCGATGGCAATCACCACCCCCTTGCCCTTGCCACCCACTGGTGTGGCTTGTACCGCAGCAGCCGACCGCTTCTCTTCATAAGGTAGATCGATCACCAGACGGTGACCATAAGGCCCGGCTGGTGCCAGCGGAAAGACCACCGGCGTGATGGCGGAGCTGAGATCCAGTACCAGCCGCAGGCCACCCTTCTCCAGCGGAGTGCTCTCACGTATCTTGCGCACCAGCTCGCTGTTGTTCTCGACCCGGGCCAGATTGGCAGCGTTGCTCGCCCCTTTCAGATCGATCACCAATCTATCGGGGCCAGCCAGGGTGAAGTAGTTGTAGTTGGGGGCACTGCTCATATCGAGCACCACCCGGGTATTATCCGGTGATGGCCAGATTCGCACACTCTTGAGCTGATTTGCCCAGGAGGGGAGCGCCATCAAGGAGAGAGCAATAACAAGGATCAAGCGCACGTAGATGACAACCGTTCCAGAATGGCTTCGCCAATAGCAGTGCGAGCCTCTATCAGAACCTCGCGCTGCTCGCCTACATAGGTGAGGGTAATTTCCAGGTCTGGGGCCGGTAACCAGCCCTCGCCCTTCTCGGACCACTCCACCAGACAGAGAGTATTGGCGGCAAAATAGTCCCGAATGCCCATGAATTCCAGCTCTTCCGGATCAGCCAGGCGATAGAGATCGAAATGGTAGACCTGCCAGCCATCGAGTTCGTAGGGCTCGACCAGGGTGTAAGTCGGGCTTTTTACCTTGCCCTGATGGCCAAGGCCCTGCACCCAGCCGCGGGTAAGGGTGGTTTTACCGGCGCCAAGCGTGCCATGCAAAAACACTGTAGTCGCCTGCTGGCAGGCCTGTGCCAGACGGCCACCAAGTGCCACGGTTGCTGCCTCGTCCGGCAGTGTCATCATCAACTGTTTTGCCATGTTCTTCTTTTTAACTTGTAATGGTGTCGGGATTAACCAGTTTGCGGATCAGCGGCAGCAAGTCTGACGCCAGCATGCCCCGCTCGCCGTCAGCGGCGGCCTGATCTGCAGCCTCGCCGTGGATCACGGCGCCCAGCCAGCTTGCCATGGTGGCAGACCAGCCCTGGGCCAAAAGGGCGGCGATTATACCAGATAACAGATCGCCCATGCCGCCACTTGCCATGCCGGGATTGCCTTCACAACAGAGAGCGACCCGCTCGCCGTCATAAATAAGTGTTCCCGCCCCTTTTAACAAAACCACACCGCCATAACGCCGCTGCAGTGCCTGCACGGCGGCAAACCGGTCGGTTTCAATCTCGGCAATGGAGCATCCCAGCAGGCGCGCTGCTTCGCCGGGATGGGGCGTGAGCACCCAATTATCCTGATGGCGGGGAGATTGCGCCAGCCAATTCAATCCATCGGCGTCCAAAACCAATGGCAACCGATCGGTGAGATAACGGGCAATTTGCCCCCTTCCCCAATCATCCTGACCGAGCCCGGGGCCAATGACCCGCACCGACGCCCATCCCTCGTTATCAGCGGTGATAAGACTCATTAGTTCGGGTTGATAAAGACTGACCGGCGGATGCTCCGGATGCTGACACACCCGCACCAGCCCAGCCCCCGCCCGCAGGCAGGCGCGGGCCGCCAACACGATGGCCCCCTGCATGCCGCGATTGCCCCCCACCAGCAGTACCTTGCCATAAGAACCCTTGTGGGAAGCGCGCGGGCGCGGGGTCAGCTGCGCGCTGAGCAGTGGATAATCGATACGCCAGGCGGCGGGCAGCATAGCTTCATCAGGCGTCACGCCTAGGGGATCACAGTCGAGCTGGCCGACACAATCCACCCCGTCGCCGGTGAGCATTCCCTGCTTGATACCGATAAAGGTGAGGGTGCGAGTGGCCTGCACCACGGCCCCCATGGCACGGCCGGTATCGCCGTTGAGGCCGGAGGGGAGATCCACCGCCAGCACGGGCACAGCCAAGCCATTGATTGTTGCGACGATCTTTGTCAGTAGTGGCGAGAGGGACGTGTTGACGCCGGTGCCAAGCAGGGCGTCGACCACCAGATCCGGGGTGGTGTGCTGGTCCTTATCAAACTGCTCGGCCAGCCAGACCCGGCCACCGGCCGCCAGCCACTCATCGGCGGCCCGTCTGGCATCCCCCTTCAGCTGGTCGGGTGCTCTGGCGGCAATCACCACCACCTCGATGCCAATCTGGCGGGCAAGGCGGGCCAGCACATAGCCATCACCGCCGTTATTACCGGGGCCGACGAAAATCCACCAGCAGCGACTGTCGGGCCAATGCAGGGTGGCATAGGTGCGCAGCGCGGCACCGGCTCGCTCCATCAGGGCATAGAGAGGTTGCCCCTCACGCGCGGCCCAGTTGCGCTCCAGTGCGCGGATCTGTTCAGTCTGCCACAACCCCTGTGGTAAACTGCTCCCCTCTTTTGTGCCCAACGCGCCCCTGATGATCTCTACCATGACGGCTCCCGCCTCTTATCAATCGACCCACGCCAGCAAACACCGGCCAGGCCAAGCCGCATGAGCGCACCTGACTTCCACCAGCTGGCCCACGATATCAAGCTCTGGGCACGGGAGCTAGGTTTTGACCAGGCGGGCATCACCGACACCGATCTGCGTATCGAAGAGCCGAGATTGCAGGCCTGGCTGGATGCGGGCTATCACGGCAGCATGGATTACATGGCGCGCCACGGCATGATGCGCGCGCGCCCCCACGAGCTGTTGCCGGGCACGATGCGGGTGTTGTCGGTGCGGATGAACTACCTACCGTTCGAGGCGGGCTTCGCCGCTACCCTGCGCGATCCGACTCTCGGCTATATCAGCCGCTATGCTCTCGGTCGCGACTACCACAAGGTGCTGCGCAACCGGCTCAAACAGCTGGGTGATCGCATCGAAGCGCGCTGCGCCGAGCTGTTTCAAGGCACTGAAGAGACCTTGGGTGAGTGGCGCCCCTTCGTCGACTCCGCCCCCATCCTCGAGCGGCCACTGGCGGCCAAGGCGGGCCTCGGCTGGGTTGGCAAACACTCACTGCTGCTCAACGAATCGGCTGGCTCCTTCTTCTTTCTCGGTGAGCTGTTGATCAACCTGCCGCTGCCGCTCGACCAGCCAGTGGAGAAGGAGCTGTGTGGCAAGTGCGTCGCCTGCATCAACATCTGCCCGACCGGCGCCATTGTCGCCCCCTATGTGGTAGATGGCCGCCGCTGCATCTCCTATCTCACCATCGAGAACGATGGCCCTATTCCGGAAGAGTTCAGGCCCTTGATGGGCAACCGCATCTATGGCTGTGACGACTGCCAGCTTATCTGCCCCTGGAATCGCTATGCCGATGCCAGCCCGGAACCCGATTTCAGCCCCCGCCCCAGCCTGCATCGCCCGCCCCTGCTGGACCTGTGGTGCTGGAGCGAGGCCGAGTTCCTCAAACAGACCGAGGGGAGCCCGATCCGCCGCATCGGCTATCAACGCTGGCGCCGCAATCTGGCGGTAGCCCTTGGCAACGGCCCGGCGACCCCCGAGGTAATCGCCGCCCTGCAACTGGGACTGACCACCGCCGAGCCTATGGTGGCCGAACATATCGAATGGGCGCTGGCCACTCTGGCACTGCGTCAGGATGAGGAGAACAAGAAAACCCGTTTGCTGATCCGCTGCATCGAAAAAGGTTTGCCGGATCACGCATAAGTGATCTGCCCCTTGCCGGATTGCAGCACTTTTTTCATGCTCTGCCGACCCGTCGTGATCAACACTGCGATCAAGACAACATGGTCGGCACACTAAAAGGACATTACAGATGCAAATGTTGGGAGTGGATATTGGAGGCTCGGGGATCAAGGGTTGCCTGGTCGACACCGAAACAGGCGAACTGATCGGCGAGCGTCATCGCATTGCCACACCGCAACCGGCCACCCCGGCCGCCATCGCCCATACCCTCAAGGCACTGGTCGAACACTTCGACTGGAAAGGGCCGGTGGGCTGCGGTTTTCCAGCCACCATCCACAACGGGGTTGCCAAGAGTGCCGCCAACATCGACAAGAGCTGGATTGAGACCGATGCCGAACATCTGTTTGCCGATGTCACCGGCAAACCCTGCTATGTGCTGAACGATGCCGATGCAGCGGGTCTGGCCGAGATGCGCTTTGGCGCAGGTAAAGATCGCAAGGGGGTCATCATCCTCATCACGGTCGGCACCGGTATCGGCACCGCCATCTTCGTCAACGGCCATCTGCTGCCCAACACCGAGCTGGGTCACCTGATGCTGGAAGGAATGGTCGCCGAGCACTACTGCTCCGATGCGGTGCGCAAACGGGAAGATCTCTCCTGGAACCGCTGGGGCAAGCGCTTCAACAAGTATCTGGCCCGCCTCGAGTTTCTCTTCTCCCCCGACCTCTTCATTCTGGGGGGCGGCAGCGCCGCCAAGCTGGATAAATTTGTCGATCGCATCGAGACCCGGGCACCGCTGATTCCAGCGGCCAGCCTCAATCAGGCGGGCATTATCGGGGCCGCACTCTACGCGGCCGAGCAGCAGGGCTGACCGACGCTCACTGCAAGTCAGCAGATACCAATTGAAAGGGCCCGGCACTGCTGCCGGGCCCTTTTGTTTGGCCATTATCTTGCGTGTTTGGCGCTTATCACCCGTTACATGTCGTCGAGTCGATGCACCCCGTGCACCAGTCGGGTCAGGCGGGTCTGCTCCAGCCCGGCTAGATTCTCGAGCAAAGCGGTGGTGGCCGGTGTCGGGCACTCCCGGGCCAGATGACTCAGCTCGCCCACCAGCTGCTCTTCCCAGCGGCATACCTGAGTGACGATATCCTGGGTCTGAACTGATGCCGGCAGCTCGAAGCGGGTAATGGCAGGCAGCATATCCTCGCTGAAACTCTGGTTCAGCCAGGTCTCCCTGACCGCCTCTCCCAGCTGAGCAGCATATTCGTGCAAATGGGCACTGGCCGCATCCTCACGCCCTTGTAGATAGACCAGCAACATCCGGCTGCGTTCGCTGTCCACCTGACTGGTCAAACGCCCGTAACAGAGCCCGAGTTGGTGGTGAACCTGCTCAAGATAGTGCAGCAACTCTTTGATCTGTTGGAATCTCATCGCACAGCCCTCCATGCTTGTCGGCATCATCAGTATAAAAAACAAGCGCAACCGACCCAATCCCTATCCGAGCCCCCCTTGCGCTGCATCAAGGTTGACGCCGACAAAGTGGCGATCAGGTGATCCGGTCACGAATAGGGAACGATTTGTGCAGCAATTTGTGCAACGATGGAGGAACATTAAGCTCGACAGCAGATGTAAACAGAAACGGGCTGGCACACTAATAAAACCAGCATATACCCGATATAAACCATCTTTAATTCGGTCATATCCCGTAGGGACGAAACAGGATCTGGAAGAGCAACAATACCATCCTGATCGTTATCCGCCTGACAGAAATCCTTATCACTTTTTTAGACGTCTAGACGTAAAAACATGCGTTGACATGGCCATCCAGACATCTTAGCATCATCCTCCATGATGACAGAGTAACCCAGTGGAACCTCTGCCCAATTTCCCCGCCTGTAGCGCCCTGTGCTTTAAGGCTGTTAGCACGGAAGAATCCATGATTAAGTTGATCGGTCTCAACAAAGTCTACGGTACAGGCAGTGACGCCGTGCACGCCCTGCGTGATGTGAGTCTGCATGTACCCCAAGGCAAAATTTTCGGGGTGATCGGTGCCTCAGGTGCCGGCAAGAGTACCCTCATTCGTTGTGTCAACCTGCTGGAGCGCCCGACAGAGGGTCAAGTCATCGTTGATGGCCAGGATCTGGTCGCCCTGAGCGAACGGGATCTGACCCAGGCTCGCCGCCAGATCGGGATGATTTTCCAGCACTTCAACCTGCTTGCCTCCCGCACCGTGTTTGCCAACATCGCCTTTCCGCTGGAGCTGGCGGGCTGGAGCAAAGAGAAGATCCAGCAACGGGTTGCCGAGCTGCTGGCGCTGGTCGGGCTGGAAGCCCGTGCCCACGCCTATCCGTCCGAGCTTTCTGGCGGCCAGAAACAGCGGGTCGCCATCGCCCGGGCGCTGGCCCCTGCCCCCAAAGTGCTGCTCTGTGACGAGGCCACTTCGGCACTCGATCCGCAGACCACCCGCTCGATCCTGACCCTGCTCAAGGAGATCAACGTCAAGCTGGGGCTTACCATCCTGCTCATCACCCACGAAATGGATGTAGTGAAGGGGATCTGTGACGAAGTGGCCATCATCAGCGATGGCAGCCTGATCGAACAGGGCGAAGTGGCCTGGTTCTTCAGCAATGCCAAGACCCAGCTGGCCCGCGATTTCATTCGCTCCACCATCCATCTGGAGGTACCGCAGGAGTATCAGGATCGGATGAGCAATGAGCGAGTGCCCAGCAGCTACCCGCTGCTGAAACTTGGCTTTACCGGCAGCACGGTCGATACGCCCCTCATCTCCGAGGCGAGCCGCCGTTTCAATATCGATATCAGCATTCTGAGTGCCGACATCGAGTACGCAGGTGGCGTCAAATTCGGTTTCCTGCTGGCAGAACTGTTCGGAGATGAAGCCCAGTGCGAGGCAACCCAGCAGTTCCTTATCGACAATCACATTCAGCTGGAGGTAATGGGTTATGTCCGAAGCCATGATTAATCTGCTCATCACGGCCCTGGGCGACACCCTTATCATGGTGTTTGCCTCCGCCCTGTTTGGCTGCCTGCTCGGCCTGCCGCTCGGCGTGGCACTGCATGTGACCAAAGCCGGCCAGATCCTGGCCAACCCGCTGCTCAACCGCACTCTGGGCATGGTGGTCAACGTGGGTCGCTCGGTGCCCTTTATCATCCTGCTGGTCGCGATTATTCCACTGACCCGGCTGATTGTCGGCACCAGTATCGGCACCATCGCCGCCATCGTGCCGCTGACCGTCGGTTGCATCCCTTTCATCGCCCGTCTGGTGGAAGGTGCCCTGATGGAAGTACCCGACGGCCTGCTGGAAGCGGCCAAGGCGATGGGCGCCAAGCCATTGCAAATCATCACCAAGGTGCTGCTGCCCGAGGCTCTGCCCGGCATCCTCAACAGCGTCACCATTACCCTCGTCACGCTGGTGAACTACTCCGCCATGGCTGGTGCCATCGGTGGTGGTGGTCTCGGTGATGTGGGCATCCGTTACGGCTATCAGCGCTTCGATCCGACCGTCATGCTGGTCACCGTCGTGATACTGGTCGTGCTGGTTCAACTTATCCAGAGCGCGGGTGAGCGCCTGGTCAACAAATGTGATCATCGTTAATCGTCGATTTCTGACAGGAGGTTTTATGAAATTTGGCATCAAATCCGTTGCGGCAGCCCTGCTGGCTGGTCTGGTACTGGCCGGTTGCGGTCAAAAGGAAGAGAACAAGACCCTGAAAGTAGGCGCCATTGCCGGCCCTGAGACCGAGCTGGTCGAAGTAGCCGCCAAGGTGGCAAAAGAGAAATATGGTCTGAACGTCGAGATCGTCAACTTCTCCGACTATGTCACCCCGAACGTGGCGCTGAACGATGGCAGCATCGACATCAACGCCTTCCAGCACAAACCCTATCTGGATGCACAGGTACGTGATCGCGGCTTCAAGCTGGTGCCGGTCGGCAACACCTTCGTCTACCCGATCGCCGGTTACTCCAAGAAGCTGAAGTCGCTGAGCGAGCTGCAAGATGGCGCCCAGATCGCGGTACCGAACGATCCAACCAACCTTGGCCGCTCCCTGATCCTGCTGGCCAAGCAGGGCCTGATCACCCTGAAAGATGGTGCTGGTCTGGAGGCGACCGTACTCGATATCGCCAGCAACCCGCGCAACTTCAAGATCGTTGAACTGGAAGCTGCCCAGCTGCCCCGCTCGCTGGAAGACGTGGATCTGGCCATCATCAACAACACCTTTGCCGGCCAGATTGGTCTGACCCCGACCGAAAATGGTCTGTTTGTTGAAGACAAAGAGTCCCCCTACGTCAACCTGATCGTCGCCCGCGACAACAACAAGGATGACGAGAAGGTCAAACAGTTCGTACAGGCTTTCCAGACCGATGATGTCTACAAGAAAGGGCTGGAGCTGTTCAAAGGCGGCCTGGTAAAAGGTTGGTAATTGCTCACTCGACAAAAAAGGCCACGCAATGCGTGGCCTTTTTTATTGGCGCCGCTATCATATCGGCGAGCACGGCAACACGAACATACTCATAACATGAAAAAATGGTATCTGGCCTACTGCAAGCCAAAAGAAGAGGCCCGCGCCCGCGCCCACCTCGATGCCCAGGGTATCGAATCCTACTACCCCATGGTGGAGATCGAAAAGCTGCGCCGGGGCAAGCGAGTTCCGGTACGGGAGCCCATGTTCCCCAACTATCTGTTTATCTTTGTCGATCTGGAAGAGGTGACACCAGTCACTCTGAAATCGACCCGCGGCATCAGCCGGATCATCCACTTTGGCAGTGAATGGACCCCCATCAGCAGCAAGCTGGTCTATCAGCTGATGAGCCGTGATGACAGCGACGAGGCAAGAGCCAGCTACGCCAATCTGCCCTGCTCGGGTGACAAGGTGCTGATTGAAGAGGGGCCATTGGCTGGCTTCGAAGCCATCTATATGGAACCGGATGGGGAGAAACGGGCGATTTTGCTAGTTAGCCTGCTCAATCGCGAAACCACCAGCAGCTTCGACAACCAGGCATTCAGACGCCTGGATTAAACTCACGGGCCAGACGGCCCGGTGAATGGCAATAGCAATGGCGGGATGGTCCCGCCATCTCACGCATCAAGATCAAAGCGGGCGATGACCGCCTTCAGCTTGCCGGTATTGCCAGCCAGTCTGGCTACGATCTCCTCCCCCTGCTGACTGCGCAGACAGGATTGCCGACTGAGCGCAGCAATGTCATCGACCGTTCCGGCTACCTCGGCGGCCACCCGCGACTGCTGCTCGGTTGCCACCGAAATGGCCTGCAGCTGGCCAGACAGCGAGTGCACCAGCTCGTTCATGGCACTCAGGGTATCGGTCACCAATCCAACGGCATCCCGCCCCTGCTCCACCAGCCGGGTGCCGCTGCTGACGGTACTCACCGTCTGGCGAGTCTGCCGGGAGATGGCTGCAATAGTCTGGCTGCTCTCGGCGGTTGATTGATGGGTGCGGGTCGCCAGCTGGCGCACCTCGTCGGCCACCACCGCAAAACCGCGCCCCTGCTCGCCTGCCCGTGCCGCTTCTATCGCCGCATTGAGGGCCAGCAGATTGGTCTGCTCCGCAATGGTGGCGATCACCTCGGTGATCTGCCCCACCTGTTCACTCTGATGCTCCAGCAGCCCCATGGCCTCGTTGGCCTGCCCAATCATGGCGGCAATCTGCTGCATGGTATCGCTCATTCGCGCCAGCGCAGCCTCTCCCTGACGGGTCTGCTGCACCTGCTGGGCACTATCCGCCACACCGGCAATGTTGCCAGCCACATCACGGGCACTCACTGACATCTGATCGATAGCTGCCGCCACCGCATCGACCCGCTGATCCTGCTCCGTCAGATCCGCCACTATGGCTCTGGTGGTGTTGCCCACATCAAGACAGGCCTCTTCGACCTGTCCCACTGCGCCCTGCAACTCGCCGACCAGATCACGTAACTGGGCAGACATCCGGTTGATGGAGCCGGTCAATCCACCCAGCTCATCCTGACCCGTTATCGGCAAGGGCTCGGCAGCCAACCGACCATCCGCAACCAGCCCCGCCCGGATCACCAGACTGGCAATGTCACGGGTCAGACGACGGCTAAAGAGCCAGGCGACCAGCATGCCAAGCACGATGGCACTGCCGGTGGCCAACATCAGTGTCTGGTTGATGGCCCTTCCGGCTCCGGTCATCTGCGCCGAAATCTGATCCACCTCGGCGCGGGTTTTATTCACCTGCTGGACCAACTGCTCGCTGAGGCTGGACTGCATCGGCTCGATGTCGGTGGCCATCAGGTAGTTGGCCTGATCCCAATCCGGCGCCTGGCGCTTCTCGATCACCTGCCCCACCAGCTCGGAGAAGGGGGTCGCCATCTCTTCAAACAGCTGCCAGAGGCTCTGCTGGGTATCGGTAAAGAGCGCGGCTTGCTGCTTCACCTCAGCCACCCGCTGCTGGTGAAACTGGTAGTAATCCTGATACTTGCTGCGGTATTCGGGATCGCCTGAGATGAGAAAATCCCTCAGGGCAGAGAGGGAATTGGCGAGGCTGTTGTAGGCATCTCCCACCTGCTTGAGCAGCATGCGGCGATCGCCCGCGAGCTGATCCTGCGAGGTCGCCACCTCCTCATTGGCAAAGGATTGCAGCTGATCGAGCGCAGCCTCCGCCAGCGGCCCCGCCTCCTGCAGCATCAGGGTGTGAGCGGGCAGATTCTCTTCACTCTGGGCTATGGTCCACACCTTCTCCTGATGGCTTTTGAAGGTCTCGAGAGACTTGGCGAGCGCCGGGCTGAAGGCCTGATGGGCGATGGCCTGCCAGGCCGACTCCCACTCCTGCTTGAGGCGGGAAGCCTGAGCCGGATCCTTGCCGAGGATCAGATAGCCACGCAGGGCAGAAACGGTGGCAACCAGAGCCTTCTGGCTCGCCTCATCCCGCTGCAGAGCGGGCAGCGCCTGCTCCAACAGGGTGTGTTGGGCCTGATTGATCTGGGTCAGCCGGTAATAGACCAGCGCGGAGGAGAGCAGGATCAGCAGGTTGATAAAACCGAAGCTGAGCAGCAACTTGCTTGAGATTTTCATGAACATCCTTGTTCAAACGGAGGGATCCAGCCAACAGAATCAGATAGATATCAGTGTAGGCAATCTATCTTGCCAAGCCCGGTGCCACTCTTGCAACTCGCTGCGTGGCATCGGTCTGGCAGAAAAGAACCCCTGACAAACATCGCAGCCCAACTTTGCCAGCAACCGCCAGGTCTGCTCATCCTCTACCCCTTCAGCCACCGACTTGAGGCCCAACTTGCGCGCCAGCTCGATACTGGACTCGATAATGGCCAGACGGGATGGGTCTTCAAAACAGCGGTCGACAAAGGAGCGATCCAGCTTCAGTTCGGTAAAGGGCAGCAGCGCCAGTTGCTGCATGGAGGAGTAGCCGGTACCGAAGTCATCAATGGCGAGGCCAAAGCCGTGCATCCGCAGCCGGGTCAGCACCTCCAGCGACTTGCCCAGATCCTGTACAAAGGCGCTCTCGGTCACCTCCAGGGTGATAAGCTCGGGGTTGATGCTCCAGCGTTGACACTGATTGATCAGGGAATTGCACAGATCGCCCTCGATCAGCGAGGTAGTGGAGAGGTTCATCGACAGATTGAGCGAGAGTCCGGTCTCTTCCCACAAGTGACCATCACTAAGGGATTTGCCGATGATCACTTCAGTCAACTGATCGATCAGTCCGTTGCGCTCCGCCAGTGGAATAAAACGCCCCGGAGAGATCAGGCCGTACTCCGGGTGCTGCCAGCGGGCCAGCGCCTCCATCCCGACCCACTCGCCGGAGGCAAAGCTCACCTTGGGCTGATACCAGGGCAGCAACTGATCCTGCTCGAGTGCACGGCACAACTCATCCAGGCCGATCCTGTGCCCCTCCTCCTCCCTGGCAGGCTCCTCCCGGGGTGACCAGGCATCGATCAGCAGCTTGAGCTGCTGCTGGGTAGAGGGTTTCTCTATGCGGCCGAGCACCTGCAAGCCATAGGCGGCACTCATCCGCAACACGGCCTCCACCACATCGTCTTCAAGGGCGCTGGAGAGGATAATCCCCCCGCGAAAACCGCCCAGTGACAGGCGGCGCAGCAGTGCCATGCCATCCATGCCCGGCATCCGCAGGTCGCAAAACAGGATATCGACGGCGTGTTGCTGGCTCAGTACCAGCGCCTCGGCACCATCGGCCGCCTCCAGCAGATTCTGGTAACCCAGGCTGCGGACCTGGTGCAGCAGCGCCTTGCGCTGAAATCCATGGTCTTCCACGACCATAATGACCAACTCATGTTGTGCTTTTTTCATCGAGCCATAATCCAATGTCGTGGGCGATCGCCGTCATCAATAGCTGCACCTTGCTGGTCAGCTCATCCAGTTCCTCAAGCTGCTTCAATCTGGCAGCCGACTCCAGCCTGGCAGCCTGTGTGGCCAGCTCCTGCAGCCCGACCATGCGGGCTGCCCCCTTGATCCGGTGGGCAGTTTCTACCAGTACGCTGAAATCATGGCAAGCCAGCGCAGCCATCATATGAGCCCCATCCTGACGATTGGAGTCGAGATATTCCGCCGCCATCGCCCGCGCCGTCGGCTCATCGCCAAACAGGGTCAACCAGCGTTCAGCCTGAACGGCCAGCACATCATCGACCGCCATCACCGCTGTATCGCCCGCCGGTACCGACTCAGCGAGCCAGTGTGCCAGCAGCTGGCGCAGGGTATCCAGCGGGTAGGGCTTGAACAGCATGTCACTCATTCCCGCTTCCACCATACGGGCATGAGCCTCTTCCGAGGTATCCGCCGTCACCCCGATAATGGGCGCCGTCACGCCCGCAGCCCGCAGCGCCTTGGTCAGGGCATAGCCATCCATCACCGGCATGTGGCAATCGGTCAGCAACAGGGAGAATGGCTGCCCCTGCCAGGCCCGCAACGCCTTTTCGCCATCTTCCACTACCTGGGATTCAATTCCGAGGATAGCCAGTTGTCGTGCCAGCAGGGCGCGATTGACCGGATGATCATCAGCCACCAGCACCCGTCCTCCCAGCTTGTCGGCCAGCGCAGGCAAAACCGGGGCGACCCGTTCCTGCAGCAGTTCGAGACAACTCTCCAGCAGCAGGTCCGGGTAGAGAGGAGAGAGCCCCAATCGCCACCACAACTGACCGCCGATCCGGCCGCGAAGGGCCTCGTTCGGTGACGCTATGATCCCTCTCAATGAGACATGCTGCAACCATCCCTGCCACTCACCGCCGAGGGCCTGCTCCAACCACAGCTGATCAGCCAGCAGCAACCCTTCCAGTGAGCGGTTGAGCTGGCTGGCATCCAGATGCCTTAGCTTGGCGCCCAACCGCCGCATGGCCGCCTCGAGGCTGGCATCGGCGCTGAAAAACCACCATTCGGTGCCAGCCAGCGGGGGCGCATCCCATTGAGGGTTGGTCAGCGGCACGGTAAAGCGGAAACGGGATCCCTCTCCCGCCTTGCTGGTCAGGGTGAGTTCGCCCCCCATTTTGCGCACCAGCTGATCACAGATTGCCAGCCCCAGCCCGGTACCACCAAAGCGGCGATTGATGTCGGACTCCACCTGCTCAAACGGAGTGAACAACAATGCCTGTTTCTCCTCGGCAATCCCGATACCGGTATCGCGGATACTGATAGCAAGCTGATCGCGCAGGTAGCTGACCCGGATGGAGACCTTCCCCTGTTCGGTGAACTTTACCGCATTGTTGAGCAGATTGGAGATCACCTGACCGACCCGTACCCCGTCGATATCGGCCCAATCAGGTACATGCTGGCCCCACTCCAGCGTCACGTTGAGCCCCTTGCTATGGGCCAGGGTAGCGTGGCCACGGATCGCATCGCAGATCACCGTCTGCAACCGGCTGACCTGACAATGCAGTTGCAACTGACCCGCCTCGATCTTGGAGAAATCGAGTATGTCGTTGACCAGATAGAGCAGGTTGTTGGTCGAGGTGACAACATTACGCACCATGTAACGTTGATCGTCGTTGAGCTCGCTCATTTGCAACAACTCGAGCATGCCGTGCATGCCGGAGATGGGGGTGCGTAACTCGTGGCTCATGGTGGCCAGAAAGCGGCTGCGCGCCTGCATCGCCTGCTCGGCATAAGCACGTGCCTCGCGCAGCTCATGCTCCTGCTGCTTGAGGGCCGTGATGTCCTGAATCACCCCGTTGAGTATCAGCGCCTGCTGCTCCTGACGGACAAAATTGCCGCGTACCTGCAGATAGCGATCCCCGTCAGGGCGCTCCACCTTGACCTCCAGATCGAGGGGGGCCAGGGTCTCGGCATGGTTGGCCACCTTGCTGACAAACTCCTGCAGGGCCTGTTCGGTAAAGCCAAATACCTCACCACCCGATTCAGCGTTAAATAAATCCTGATGAGATACCCCCAGGATCTCGTTGGCCCCCTGAGAGGCATAAAGAAAGCGTCCCTTGCCCGGCCCCAGCCACAGATACTGGTAGACTACGCCGGGCATGCTGTCGGTGATCTGGGTCAGGCGAGTTTCAGCCTGACGAGCACGCTCCTCGGCTTCCTTGATACGGCTGACATCGGTCAGCACTGTCAGCACACCCCGCATGTTGCCATCGGGGTCCCGGTAAGGGCGCTTGGCATAGATAACATGAAAAGGGGTGCCATCGGCACGCAAGCTATTGCCGGCCCCCTCCAGCTCCTGGCCGCTTTGCCATATCCGGCGCTCCTCTTCCAGCACGCTCGCACGCAGGGGCTCGGGGATGCTTTGCAGGTCGTCAAGCGCCTCGCCATTGACATCAACGAGAAAGGCATCGCGATAAGCCCGGTTGCAGAGGGTTATACGCTGCTCGCTGTCGCGCAATGCCACCATGGTCGGCAATGAGTTGAGCAGGGTCTGTACAAACAGCAACTGTTCGTTGAGTTTGCTCTCTGCGATTTTCCGCTGCGCAATCTGGCGACGCAGGCTGCGGGCCCAGAACATCACCAGCAGACCGCAGGTCAACAAGGCCACTCCGCCCAGCGCCAGCCACTTGTAGAACTGGCTGTAATCGGATTCGACATTTACCGAAACATTGAGCCAGCGCCGCTCCAGCAGTTGCCACTCCTCATCCGTGATGGTCAGCAACAGCTTGTCCATGATCCGCAGCAGCTCGGGCTGCCTGATATCAACGGCCATGCTGATGGGCACGGAAAACTCGGGGGAGCTCAGCACCACCTGATACTTTTCGTTGAAGCCCTTCATGGCCTGCTGCCCCAGATTGGTCATGGTCAACAGCACATACTCGGCTTTCCCCGTATCAAGCAGGGTAAGCAGCTCGGTATCCTTGCCCACTTCAATGACGTTGCCACCATGGGCGCTGATAAGAGAAGCTTCATAAGAACCGGTCACGCCACCAATCAGGCGCCCTTTCAGCTCCGCCAGCGACTTCAACGGGCGCGCGCCGCGCCGGGATACCACATAGCTGTCGAATTTAAGGTAGGAGGAGCTGAAGGAGGCAAATGCCTCGCGATCCCTGAGCGGTGTCATCAGGGGGATCAGATCCACCTTGTGCTGTTTCAGCAGAGCCAGAGACTCTTGCCAGGTGCTGGTCGGCTCAAGTTCAAAGCGGATCCCCGAGCGCAGACTCAACAACTTCATCAAATCTGCCGCATAGCCGTGCAACACCCCTTCGTCATCAATCTCGCTGATACCGGCAAACGACGGCGCAACGGCAAACCTGACCACCTTGCTCTTCTTCTTTAACCAGGCTACCTCGTCTGGTTCCAGCAACAAACCCGCCTTGAAACGGCTGTCTTCCTGATTCAGCCGCAACCGGGCATCAGCCACCGGGATCCGCTGGTAGGCCTGCCAGATGCGATCCGTCAGCGCCGGGTCATGGGTACTGGTTGCAATGGTCAATGCACTACCGGGGATCCAGTCCGGGATCACAATCCCCATCGACTCAGGCAACCGCTCCATCTCCATGGCAATGATCGGCCCCAGAGCCAGATAAGCATCGGCCGCCCCCAGTTTGACCATATAGGTCGCCTCGTCACGGCTCTCCAGCTCGGTCACATGAGGCATCCCCAGTCGCGCCAGCTCATTGCAACTGCCAAAACCGCGAATACAGACCCAGCGAAGCTTGCGCGCCTGTTCCAGGGTCAAACGTTGATCCGGATGGCGCATCAAGATGGCGCGGGCGTAGGAGCCCAGATAGCCAATATGATTCATCCCCTCCAGCTCGAGCGCATCGAGCTCGACCCCGATCAAGGCATCAACTTGGCGTCTGTTCAGCGCACCACGGGCATCCACATAGGAGTTGTAGGAGACATAGCGCAGGGAGACCCCCATTTCTGCCGCAATACGCGAGGCCAGCTCCTTGAGCGGACCGGCATAGCGCTGATTGGGCAGTTCATAGAGGAACGGAGGATAACCACCACGGGGCACCCCGACCACCAACTCTTCATCAACCGCACTCTGGTGGTCCGCCACTGCCTTTTCCAACTGGGGAACAGCAACAGCAGGCAGGCCGGAAAACAGCAGCAACAGGGGGAGAAAAAGCTGACGAAAGAGTGACATGAAGTCTTGTCCTGATGAGTAAAACAGATAGGCCACCATATCTAATCTTGCCGATCCTGGCGGAACAAGGCGAGAAAACATACGCATCTGTCACAAACGGGGCAGAGAGGATAGTGCCGGGGCACAGAAAAGTGAATAAAAAATCAACCTGCAAACACAAAAATGGCAGGCATTACGCCTGCCACGTCACCACGGGGAGAGCGTTTACCCTCCCCTATGGATCAGGTTATTCGATTCCCGAGCCGAAAGCCGGTTTGATACTCGCTTTCGCGGATATGGGCGATCTGTCCCTCAAACCCTTCCAGACCAATATCTTTCAGCAGGGCAGGTGACAGATTGACCACGGCGAGACGACGCTCGACCCGGGCAATCCTTCTCTGGACCAGGGATTCAACACTGCGCAGTAAAACCAGTTCGATAGACATGACATTCTCCAGTTGAACATGCGGTTCTCCCGGAGAAAGTGGATATCACCCTGCGGGACGAACCGCGGGTGATAAAAAGACAGGGGTTACCTGTTTACGCCACGCGGTAAAAGAGCACGAGATTTCACGCCGCACGCAGTGCCGCGAGAGAATGCAATATTGAGCATCAGATGTTGCATTTTCGTCTCCTTACCGGGTAAAAGTTGAACAGATTGCAGAAGTCTAAAAAATATCCGAATTTAAAACAAGCCTCTTGCGACTCCTTTTTAAACGTTTTTACGGCATTTTATGCTGCCCGACAGGGAGCCTGGGGCATCAGATCCCCGAGAGTAGCCGGTACTCTTCCAGTACATAGGTATCCGTCATGCCGCTGACATAATCGAGCAGCAGCCGCACCCGGTAATACCACTCCTGCTCGTTCTGGCAGGCAAAGCGCGGATCCGGGGTGGCGATCGCCAATCGATAGGCCTTGAGATGGCGGGCCGAGAGACGGTGATAGAGGCGGCGCGCAAAGAAAAGCGTCTGACTCCCCTCCCCGGCCAGCAGACGGGCAAACTGTGGCGCTGGCAGCGACAACAGGCAGGCATAACTGGTCAGCACCCCGCGCAGCGCCGCATACCCCTCCAGCTCAAGCGCTTCCACCTCGGGGCGCATAAAGACCAGCTCACGGGCCACCCGCTTGAGGATATCGAGCACCCGCGCCGCCGGCGCCTGACCGTGCAGCAGCGCTTGCGGATAGGATCCCTGCAAAATGGCCTGATGTTCGCTGACATAGCTCTGCGCCGCCAACGCCACCAGATCCCGGGTCAGCTGCTGGCGAAAATGGGGGAAAAAGCCCCGACCAGAAGCCAGCGCCTCATCCAGCAAGGTGCCCATGTAGTCACTCTGGTCAGCAGCTCGCAGCGCCGCCAGCAGTTCACCCTGAGTCAGGATCCGCCGATCTACCGCATCTTCCAGATCGGCGATGCAGTAGGAGATGTCATCGGCCGCCTCCATGATGTAAACCAGCGGATGACGGCAGCCGGGGGCCAGACCCAGGCTCTGACCGAGGGCGCGGTAGAGCGGCTGCTCACTGAAGAAGATGCCCCGCTTGCTGCTCCAGCCATGATGCTGGCCATAGCTCACCCCGGGTTGCGGCTGCTGCGGGTATTTGCAGAGCGCCGCCAGTTGTCCGAGTGTCAGGTTGAGCTCGTGCAAGCTGTGCACCAGCCGCAGACTCTGGGCGTTGCCATCAAACAGTTGCAGATCCTGACGCAATTCAGCCCACTGGGCCGAAGGTGGCTGCGCCAGCGCCTGCTGATAGAGGGGATCGAGCATCTCGCCGAGCCACTGGCTCATCACCTGCTCGCCAAAGTGGCCAAACGGCGGGTTGCCCACGTCATGAAGCAGGCAGGACATCTCCACCAGATTGATAAAAGCCCCTTCGCAGACCGTGCCTGCTGGCAAGGCAGCCAGAATGCGGCGGCTGATCTGGCGGCCGGTCTCCTGCACCTCCAGCGAGTGGGTGAGACGGCTGCGCACCGAGGCCTTCACATCGAGCGGAAAGACCTGGGTCTTCTGCTGCAACCGACGCACCGGCGCGGCCTGCACGATACGGGCGCGATCCTGCTCGGTCGCCTCCAGCAGCTCCTCATTCCCCCAAGGGTGGATGCGCGCGGGGGTAATCAAACGGCTATACATCTCGCAGCTCCTTGCCAGCAACTTCCATCAGACTCAAGACAGCAACCAGCGCCGCAGACGGGCGATATCGCCCGGATATTCGCGGCGCAGCGTCTCAATCCAGTCTTCCACGTTTTCCCACCAGGCGGGATGATCCGGGCTCTGGATCAGCTGGGCCGTCTGCTGCAATCGGCGCAGGCCAATGGAGCCTGCCGCCCCTTTTATCTTGTGTGCCTCCTCCACCACCCCCGCCTGATCCCGGGCGATCATGTTGGAGTCGAGCACCGCCATGTAGTCCGGCATCATCTTCTCGAACAGCTCGACGCTGGAGAGCAGCACCGGCTTGCCCACCGTATCGGCATAATCAGTGAGGAAGGGAATATCCAGCAGGGCATCCTGATTGCCCGCATCAGCTTGCTCGTCCGCTTCATCCTCGGCCAGATCGGCAAACAGGTGACCAATCACCTCCCGCACCGCTTTGGAGCCAAGCGGCTTGTTAATGACATCCTGCATGCCGTGATCCCGGTAGTACTGGCGATCGCCGGTTGAGTTGGCGGTGAGTGCCACCATGGGTGGCAGGCTGTCGCCATAACGCTCCAGCAGGGTTTTCGCCACATCGAAGCCGGTCATGTCCGGCAGCTGGATATCGAGCAAAATGAGGTCGAAATCATCCGGGTTGGCCATCGCCAACGCCTGGGTGCCGTCCCGTGCCACCTGCACCTGATGACCCAGCTTGTTGAGCAAGGCGCAGGCCACCGTCACGTTAAGCTCCACATCCTCCACCAGCAGGATATCGAGGGAAGGCATCTCCTCCTCCTGCTCTGGCAACACAGGCTCGGCGCAAGCCACTTCCAATTCGGCAGTGAAGCAGGAACCTTCGCCCGGATCGCTGTCCACATAGAGCTGGCCGCCCATCGCCTGCACCAGCTGACGGGAGACCGCGAGGCCAATGCCGGTGCCGGTGGCGTGCTTCTTGCCCTGCACCTGATAGTACATGGCGAAGATCTTCTCCTGCTGGGCGCGCGGGATACCGATGCCGGTATCCTCCACCTCAAAGTGCAGGGCCAGCTTGCCCGGCTCGTCGGCAGGATGGGAGAGGCAACGCACGGTGACCCCCCCCTCATCGGTAAACTTGACCGCATTGCCCACCAGATTCCACAGCACCTGACGCAGTCGGGTGCCATCCGCCATCACGAACTGCGGCATGTCGCCATCGCGATCAAAGTGCAGATAGAGCCCCTTCTGCTCCGCCTGAATACGCGACAGCGTCTCCAGCTCGTCGAGGAAGGCAGGCAGGTCGATCCGGGTTGGTGCGATCTCAAGCCGACGCCGATCGAGTTTGTCGAGATCGATGATGTCGTTGAAGATGTTGCCGAGGGTGACCGCACTTAAGTGAATGGTCTTGAGCTGCTGGCGCTGGCTCGGGTCGAGCGGGGTATCCATCAGCATCCGGCTCAACCCTACAATGCCGTTGAGCGGGGTGCGCAACTCGTGGCTGATGGTGGAGATAAAGGTGGTCTTGTCGCGGCTCGCCTTCTCCAGCTTGTCCTGATACTGCTTGCGCTCGGTGATGTCGCGGCCAAAACCGAGCAGGCCGAGTCGCTTGCCGAAGCGGTCGAAGAAGGGCACCTTGCGCAGCTCGAAGTAGGCTTTACGGCCATCGGGATACTCCAGCCACTGCTCGTAGGTGAGCGGCTCGTTGCTGGCAAAGACCTGCTTGTCGGTCTCCACCACCTTGTTGGCGATCTCCTGCTTGTAGACATCGAAAGGTGTGAGGCCAATCAGCTCGCTCTCCGCCTTGCCGGTCAGCTCCTCCATGGCGCGGTTGCAACCGGAGAACTGCTCATCCTCATTGCGGTAGTAGACCAGATCCGGGGAACAGTCGATAAAGGAGCGCAGCAGAGCGGTACGCTCCCCCAGATGAAGCTGGGCTTTCTCCCGCTGGAACACCTCGTTCTCGAGATCCTCGATGGCCTGCAGACGCAGTGCCTCGGCCCGGTTGGTCTCGGCAATCTGGGCATTGAGGCGACTGATGTTCTCCTGCAACTGACTGTTGAGCTCCAGATCCCGCTCGCGCATATCCTGCAGCTTGCGCACCATCCGGCTCAATCGCTGACGGGAATCCTCCAGCTGATCCACCACGATGGAGAGAAAATAGACCGCCCAGGGGGTCACCAGCAGGCCAAAGAAGACCGAGCGCACGAAGTCGATCACATCAATATTGCCGCGCAGGAACAGGGTCACCCCCATCTGGATGGCGACAGCCAGCACTATGATGCCAGCCGCCAGAAACATGCTGAAGCGCACCAGTCCCAGCTTGGTCATCAGATCGACGTAATATTGTGCCCAGGATTTAATCTGCTTCATCTTGTTATTTTCTCCCCCATATCCGCGAACAGAATACCAGCACAGAGAATTGAACTCTTCTTATCTCGCACAATTAATTAACGATTCGCCTAGTGAAATGAGTGAGTTAGGATATTTGATGAAATTCTGTCAGTTGCCATTAAGGGTGGCCCCCTATAATCGCCCACCTGGTAATTTAAACGCGTTTAATTTAGGAGTTATCTGATGCGCAACACTACCCTGCTTGGTCTGGGCCTGCTGGTCGCAAATAGTGCATATGCGGATTTGGGAACCATTCCCAACGAATCGGGCTGGTCCGGTTTCCTGCTTGGCGGCGTCAACGTCATCAATTACGAATCCAACTTTTACAGCGGTGACGACGAAAATCGTCGACTGAGCGGACTGGGCAGTGCAGAGAGCAGCTCCGCCGTCGCCCCGCTGCTCAACGCAGATATCCGTTACACCTTTGCCGATACCCGCACCCAGGTCTTCCTCGGTAACCTGATCCAGGATGCCATCCGTTTCGACTTCACCCAGCAACTCGGTATCCGCCAGGAGATGAGCAACAAGGGCACAGTGGCCGGCTCCGTGGTCTTCAATGCCATGCCAACCGAGCAGTGGAGCGATCCCTTCGCCGTAAGCGTCGATCGCCAGTCGACCGATATCAAGTCAAAAGGGGTGCGCTTCGCCTGGGACAATATCTGGGGCAGCAACTTCTTCGGCAGCCTGACCACCCGCAACATCGAAGTCGATGAAGAGCGCAGTGGCAGCCAGTATGGTGCCGACACGGCGGCCAAGCTGGATCGCAACGGCAAGATCCACGCCCTCGACCTCTCCTACAAATGGCAGCTGGCAGCCGGTCAGGTGCTGGAGCCGGCTTTCATCCACCGTCAGGCTGACCTGGACGGCAGCGCCCAGAGCTACAAGAGCAACGGCCTCCAGTTGACCTACGGCAAGCGGGCATCCCAGTGGTCCTTCGTCAGCAACCTCTATCTGGGTCAGACCAAATATGATGAAGCCAACCCAATCCCTGACTTTGGTAACAAAAAAGCCGACTCCGACGAGTTTGCCCTGACCGGTACCTTCTTCTGGCACCGCCTGTTCGGTATTGCACCGCTCTCGGCAACCTTTACCGCTGGCTACGCCAAGTCCGATTCCGACATCAACTTCTACGATTCTGAATCGGTGATGTTCAACACCGGCCTGCTCTACAACTTCTAATAACGGTTGTGAGCACCGATACAACAAGGCCACCCGAAGGTGGCCTTGTTGCTATCCGGCATTTGCCTCAAATACCCAAAGAGTCGAGCAGATCATCGTGATCATTACTGGCTGGCGCAGCGGCTGCCGGGGCCGGCTTGGCGGCATCCTGCTTGGCCTGGGCGATCAGGGCGTCAGGATCCAGCTCCTCGTGCTCCATTCCCTCATTGTGAATGCGAATAAACTCGGTCTTGTCCATCGCCAGCTCCAGATAGAAGATGTTGTTGCGGGCGGTGAAGAAAGTGACGCGGCGGGACTCCGGACTGTCAAGATTGGTATCGACGCTCAGCATCACCTGCTTGTTGAGGGCCAGCATCTTCGGCTGGTTCTGGGTAATGTGAGTCTGCAAATCCCGGCCCACCTTGACGGTAAAGCTGCCAACGATCTGGTTCATCAGTTCGCCCATCACGTTGCTCACCTCGTCAGAGGTATGGGAGATGGCGAGATCCTCCTTGGAGAGCCCCATGCTCAGCATGTAGCTCTCGTACAACTCCATGGCGGCAGCGGCGGAGAAGTTGATCACCACCAGACCGGAAAAACCGCCATCGAACAGCACGAAGCAGCCGATATCCGGCTTGAGGCAGGTCTTGCTGATCCGCTGCACCATGCCGGAAAACCGCACCTGACTCATGGTCGCGGCACTCAACACATCGGTCACCGAGTTGCACAGGCTGAGCAGTACATCCTCAGTCGTCAACACGACGTCATCATCGGCTCTTGTCACTATCATGGGACCTTCCTGAACATCGAGAATGGGCTTATCTATACCATAACTCTAACAGATGGCGCGGCCCGAAGACTGAAATAGCGACACGCCTCTCAGTTGACGCCGTTATCAGCAGCCGCAGGGGTAAAACCGCTCAGCTTGGCGAGCCGGTCACGCCATCTGTCGGCCTGCTGCGCCAGCACCTGTGGCTCATAAGGCACGATCGGATGAGCCCCCCAGATGGGGCCGGGCCAGGCAGCATCGGTGGCGAAACGTGCGACATGGTGAATGTGCAGCTGTGGCACCAGATTGCCCAGCGCCCCTATGTTGATCTTGTCCGGACTGAGGGCCTGCTCCATCAGGGCGGCGACGGCGCAGGACTCCTGCATCAGCTGTTGCTGCTGCTCCGGTGCCAGATGGTGGATCTCGCGCAGGTTGGCCACTCGCGGCACCAGAATCAGCCAGGGGTATTGACTGTCTTTGGCCAGCAGGGCGCGACAGAGCGGTAGATCGCCAAGCCAGCAGGTATCCGCCTGCAGGCGTGAATGCAGTTCAAACATGAACACCTCGTTGAGTAAGATGAAGAGGGCATCCAAAAGGGAGGGCCCACGTTACTGCAACGGGCGAAAAACTTAAAGCTGTGGCACGGCCCAACCGATAAAGCGCTTGCGCAAAGCCGGATCGGCCCGGAGGAACAACTGCTGCAACTGCCCTTCCAGCTCGCTGGCAGCCACACCGGGTTGCGCCCCGCTGGCGGGCATAGCCACTGGCGGCGCAGCAACAGCGACTGCCGTCAGCGCCGCCTTGCCACCGCTGCGGTTGTATTCAGCCAGTTTGCCATTCCAATCCACCCCAAGCAGCATACCACTGGTCACCAGCGCATCCTGCTGGATAGCCAGCGCGCGACCATTCTCCTGCAACGCCACCACAGGAGCCTTTGCATACGCCTGCATCCCCCGCTCATCGGCCGGTACGCTGGCCGTCAGCTGCAAATGCTGATTGCTGCCCTTATAGCGCACCACCTGTGGCTCGGAGCGTACCTGCCGATCATTCTCGCTGCTGCTGCGACTGGGGATCACCCCCTCGAAGCGCACCAACAGTTGCTGTTCGCCATCCGCCAGGGTGGCATGCTGCTCATCCTGCAAGGTGCCGTTGCTCACCGCGAGGATGCGGAAATTCTCCGGCACCTTCACTTCCACCATGGCCTGCGCACTGCCAGCCCCCAAGCCTGCACAGAGCAGCACAAACCCGGTCAACCCTCTATTGCTCTTCATTCCCGCTGATCTTCCTGATGCCGATGATGGGCGCAGGGTAGCAGCCGAAGATGACAGAAAAATAACGCCGCTCAGAGCAGGTAGTTGGGTCGCTCGGCAAACCACTGGGCCAGCACTTGCTTGAACAGCCGGATCTTGCGCGGTACCCGCCGCTGCTGGGCATGCAGCACATGAAGCTGATGCAGACCGCTCTGCCACTCGTCAAGCACGGTCACCAGCTCCCCCGCCATCAGCAGCGATTCCACCAGCATCAGCGGGCACTTGGCATAGCCCATACCAGCGCGCGCCAGTTGCAACACTGTGCTGTAGTGGTTGGCCCGCACCTTGCCCTGCACCAGAATGTGTGCCTCTTCCCCCTCATGGATAAAGTGCCACTGCTCCCAGGCCGGATTGTGCCCCTGCAACAGGCAGCTGCGCCCGCTCAGCTCATAGGGAGTGGCGGGACGCCCCTCTCGCGCCACCAGTGCGGGGCTCGCCACCACCACATCCTTGAGCCGCCCCAGCGGCAGGGCCACCAGATTATCCGGCACTTCGCTCATGGCGCGCAGGGCGATGTCGTTCTCTCCCTGACTCATGTCGACCATCTGGTTGGTGAAGTTGAGCTCCACCTCCACTCCCGGGCAGAGCGCGGCAAAGCTGGTCAGCAGCTCGCTCACCATCCGATCGCCGGTGCTGACCGGGCAGGTAAAACGCAGTCGTCCGCAATCCTCTTCGGTCAGCGCCTGAATATCCTGCTCCGCCTGCCGAGCCAGCGCGAAGATCTCCCCCGCCTGCTGATAGAGGGTCTTCCCCGCCTCGGTCAGACTGAGCCGGCGGGTGGTGCGCTGCAACAGTTGCGCATTGAGGGAGGACTCCAGCGCGCTGACATGGCGGCTCAGCATCCCCTTGCTGACCCCAAGCGTATCGGCCGCAGCCGAGAAACTGCCGCGCAGCACCACCTCGTAAAAGCTGGCCAGATGGGCGATATCCATCATTAGCTCCAATATGGAAACAATGGGTTTATTTTACGCGCTTTTTCGCATTTTCTGTTGCGCTAGAATCGATACATCCCAACCAGGAGTGATGCAGATGAAAATTGTGATTGTGGGTGCCTCCGGCACCGTCGGCTCCGCGGTCAGTGAACTGCTTGCCAAAGATCATCAGGTGATCCGGGTCGGCCACAGCCGTGGTGATGCCACGGTCGACATGTGCGATCCCGCCTCCATCAAGGCGCTGTTTGCCCAAGTGGGCCAGTTTGATGCACTGGTTGTCGCCAGCGGCAGCGTGGCCTTCAACGGCCTGACCGAGATGACCGACGAACAGTGGCAGGTGGGACTGGAGAGCAAGCTGATGGGCCAGATCAACCTGACCCGAGCCGCCATTCCCTATCTGACTGACAAGGGTTCCATCACTTTGATCAGCGGTATTCTGAGCGAGGAGCCGATCAACTGGGGCGTGAGCGCCAGCACAGTCAATGGCGCCATCGATCACTTTGTGAAAGCGGCCGCCTGCGAGCTGCCAAGGGGCCTTCGCATCAACGTGGTGAGCCCCACCGTGCTGGCGGAGTCGATGGACAAATACGCCGACTTCTTCCCGGGGTTCGTGCCGGTGCCCGCCGCCAAGGTGGCGCAGGCTTACAAGAAGTCGGTGCTGGGCATCCAGACAGGTCAGGTGTTCAGGGTCAACGGCTGATCGCCGCTCGCTTGCCGCCAGACCAGCAATAAAAACGGGCCCCATAGCGGGGCCCGTCTGTTTCTCTGCCTCTCTCCATCGCCACCGGTAAACGTTTGTTTCTAGGCGACAAAAAAGAGCGCAACCCTTAGTCGATCAGACCGTACTGATCGCGCAGCACCTCGATGATCTCCAGCTTGGGATTGGCAGAACGCGCCAGCTTGTGGCCGATGATCTTCTCGGCGATCCCGACATAGGTGTTGGAGATATCCATCATCACTTCGGTCGGCAGCTTGTTGTCGCGGGCCAGGGCAAAACGTTCCGGCATGCGGTTCTTGTTGAGCAGGATGTCCGGATCCGGGAAGTGGTTGAGCAGCCACTGACGGAAACCCTCTTTGGACTTCTCGACAATCTGACCGTCGCGCAGGGCCGCGCCATCCCAGATACGGGAGCTGTCGGGGGTGCCCACTTCATCCATGTAGATCAGCTTCTCGTTGCCGGCGGCATCGTGGACGTAACCAAACTCGAACTTGGTATCGACGAAGATCTGATCCAGCCCGGCCAGCGCGTCGCTGATAACGTTGAAGCCCTCTTTGAGCAGCACTTCGTAGCGGTCGATGTCAGCCGGCTTGCTGAAGTTGAAGCCCTTATAATGGCGCTCGATATCGGCACGGGAGACGTTGACGTCATCAGCTTCCGGCACGCCATCCAGCCCAGTCAGCACGCCCTTGGTGGAAGGGGTGATGAGGATCTCCGGCAGTTTCTGATCCTTTTTGAGCCCTTCTGGCAGGGTAATGCCGCAGAACTCGCGCTCGCCATCCTTGTAGGCACGCCACATGGAGCCGGTGATGTATTGGCGGGCAATCGCCTCGATCATCACCGGACGGGCTTTTTGCACAATCCAGACGAAGGGGTGCGGAATATCCAGAATGTGGCTGTCGGCCAGTCCCTTCTCCTTGAACAGCTTGAACCAGTGGCTGGAGATAGCATTGAGCGCCGCGCCCTTGCCCGGCACGCCGTTCAGGCCATCCACACCTTGCCAGATGCAATCGAAGGCCGAGATGCGATCGCTGATCACCATGAGGGCGAGGGGCGCATCGGCCGGCACATCATAGCCTTTCTCTTTTATGAGCCGGGCACTGTCTTCGGGGGTCAACCAGTAGACGCTGCGCACTTTGCCGGAATGGACAGGTTTATCGGTACGGATCGGCAAATCGTCATTCACCGCCAATACTTGATCTGCAAGACTCATGGCTAATAACACTTCCTGTTTGTGGGGGGTAAACATCGCGAGTCCCTCACCCGCGCGCTCTGTTTGCAACGGACTGGCAAGGGGGCTCGCATCATCGAAAACCGCTCGGAATCCCCGCGTTTTCAGGGGGATTTTGATAACAAAACAGGGGCACAAGGCCCCTGTATTTATTCTGCTTTTGCTGCTGCCTGATCGGCCAGCCCCTTGGCGAACGCCTCGGACAGGCTGATATACATCTGGGAGATAACCCCGGACGATACCGGCTTCTTGTCCTTGTCGAACAGGGTGATGGAGGTCTTGCCTCCCGCCATTTCGCCAAGCTGGAAGCGGTATTTCTCCTCCTCCAGTTTGAACGGCTCGCTCCCTTTCGCCTTCCAGAACTCGGCACCCGGCTCTTCGTACTCGACGTCGATCCAGCCCAGAGACTGCTGGGTATCCTTGATGGTGAAACCGTAAGCAGGCAGTACCTGATTAAGGCGACGCCACACCTGATCAAAGGAACCTTCGGCAATCCAGGCGCTCAGCTCGTTGTTGTCCAGACCCAGTTGCAGACCCATGCCATCGTTGGACTTGTGCTGCTCGCGGGCTTTCAGCTGGCTGTCGTAATAGAGAGAGAACTGGTTCAGCACTCGCGCGGCATAGCGCTGGGCATCGGCAGGGGTCAGCTTGTTGCTGGTCTCGCCGTCGATGGTCTCTTCGTGATCCAGTACCCGGACCGACATATTGACGGCGTGGCGCTGGGCATCGTTGCGCACGGTGAACTGGTAACGCTGACGGATTTTGAAGTCTTCGTCATCTTCACCCCAGCCATCGAGGGCAACAGTGTTGTCAAACCAGCCGGTCTGCAATACGCCATCCTGCTGATCCAGCTTCTCGGTGGTGACCTTGTATTTGGCCAGGAAGTTCATCAGGAACGACCAGGTATCGCGCTCCACGCTCTGGCTGGTGCTCAGGGCATAGAAGGCAACGGTCGGTTCGGTTGCACTCTGCACCACCTGACTGCCCGGTACCACGGTCAGCAGCTGGGCGGGTGGACGCACATCGACCTGGGCGCCGAGGGCACCTTCACGGCTGCTCTCGGGCAGCGGCGGGATGTCGTACTGGCTGTTGAAGGTGGGGGCACTCAATCCTGCGGGGATCAAGAACGCGCGGCCCTCGAGGCGGGCATCTTCATAACCGAAGTCGCGGTTGGCCATTTTGCGATCCTGGGGGGTGCTGCAACCGGCCAAGACGGCCACAGTCGCAACGCTCAGCACCAGACGGGCTCTATTTCCCTTTCCATTAGATTTAAACACTCGCCATCAACTCCGCTGTGGTCAGTGCTCGCGCCATCAGCTGCTCGCCCTCGGGGGTGAGGTCAACCAGCGGCAGGCGCAAGGTGGCTGTTGCAATCAACCCCAGTTGGGCACAGGCCCATTTCACCGGGGTGGGGCTCGGTTCGCAGAACAGAGTCTTGTGCAACGGCATCAAGAGATTGTTGATGTCATGCGCCTGCCCGGCATCACCGGCCAGCGCAGCACGACACATGTCGGCCATCTGGGCCGCTGCAATATTGGTGGTGACCGAAATCACGCCATCGCCACCTTGCAGCATAAAATCACAACCAGTGGCATCGTCGCCACTGTAGAGAGCAAACTCCGGCCCGCACAGCTCGCGCAGCAGCGGGGTGCGGCTCAAATCGCCGGTTGCCTCTTTCAAACCGATAATGCCGGGAACCTTGGCCAGACGGGCCACGGTCTCCGGTTTGAGATCGCAACAGGTGCGACCGGGCACATTATAAAGAATTTGGGGCAGACCACTAGCCTCGGCGATCGCACAATAGTGGCGATAGAGACCTTCCTGAGTGGGCTTGTTGTAGTAAGGAGTCACCGAGAGACCCGCCACCACGCCGGTTTTGGCCAGTCGCTTTGCCAATTCAATGGCATGGGCAGTATTGTTGGAGCCGCAACCGGCGATGACGGGAATGCGTCCGGCGGCATACTCAACGGTCTTTTCAACGACGGCGATATGCTCCTGCTCGCTCAGGGTCACCGATTCCCCTGTGGTACCCACCGCAACAATGGCGCAGGTCCCGGCGCTGACATGATAGTCGACCAGTTTGGCCAGACTGGCCCAATCGACTTCACCTGAAGCCAGCATGGGGGTAACGAGCGCAACAATACTACCGCGTAACATGGACTTTTCTCCCGATTTTCAGGGGCGTAATGGTAAAGCTGACCCCTTTGAAAAACAAGGGAGAGAGGGGGCAAGCCGTGATACCATCCGGAACAAAAAGTAATGGACGAAAGTCGGCAGCGTCCCTCAGGGAGTGGTCATCAGGGCCGGAGGGTTGGCTTGCCAGCGCGGCTTTCGCAACGAAATAACGGACGAGAGAAGATTTATGACTCACTACCTGGTCGTAACGGCCATCGGCACGGACAGGCCTGGCATCGTCAATGAAGTGACCCGCCACGTCAGTGGCTGTGGTTGCAACATTGTGGACAGCCGCCTTGGCATCTTCGGCAATGAATTTACCTTTATCATGCTGCTCTCGGGCGACTGGAACAGCATGATGCAACTCGAAATCAGCCTGCCTCTGCGTAGCCAGGAGTGGGATCTCATCACCATGATGAAACGCACCGAGCGCCACCAGTCCCTGCAGTATGACGTCCGCGCCAGTGCCGACCTGTTGATCCGCGACGAGCCCGGCATCGTAAGCCAGTGCACCCAGTTCTTCAGCGAACATGGCTGGAACATTCAGGCGATGCAATCCATGACCCTGGAGCAGCAGCCATTCAACCTGCTGAAGATCAGTTTTCAGCTCAATCTGGCCAGAGAGGGTGAAGTGGAAGGTTCGCAAACCGCCTTCGCCGAATTCTGTCGTCAACTGGGTGCCGAATCGTTCGAGTTTATCGTCAATCGCAAACACGCCTGAGGGCGTTTTACCCGAGGAGACCCCATGCAACCACTACAAGCTGGCAGCCCCGCCCCCGATTTCTCCCTGCCCGACCAGAATGGTAATCAGGTCAGCCTCGCTGGCCTGCGCGGCAGGAAGGTGCTGGTCTATTTCTATCCCAAGGCAATGACCCCCGGCTGCACCACCCAGGCCTGCGGCCTGCGCGATGTGAACGCCGAGCTGGCCGCCCTCAATGTGGTGGTGCTTGGCATCAGCCCGGATCCGGCCAAACGGCTGAAAAAGTTCGAAGAGCGGGACCAGCTCAACTTCACCCTGCTGGCCGATGAAGACCACGCCGTCGCCGATGCTTTTGGCGTCTGGGGCCCGAAGAAATTCATGGGCAAAGAGTATGACGGCATTCACCGTCAGAGCTTCCTGATCGATGAAGAGGGCAAGATTGCCCACCACTTCGACAAGTTCAAAACCAGCGATCACCATCAGGTGGTACTGGATTTCCTCAAGGGATAACCCTCCCCTGCGTCATTGAAAGGCCTGCCATGCAGGCCTTTTTTGTCTGGTCAGCCGCCCCTTGCCAACGGATTTTTCTCACCAACTCCCCCGCCCAGATCAAAAAATTCATTTTATATATGGGTTAACGTGACCCAAGAATCATATTCCAGCGAGATATCCCATGAACATGAGCAACACTGAGCGTTTGATCCTGAGCAACCAGTACGAAATTCTGGCGAAACTCAATCCGGAGAAAGCGGACGCCTACCAGCGCGCAAGCACCATCATCGAGCGCGGCTACTGCCTGCAGATCCTCGAGCTGGAGAAGAGCTTCGGCCATCTGGATCTGGCGACCTGCCAAGAGGTAATCGACACCCTGGAGCTGCACCACGCACTGGCCATCTCATGGGGCAATCTGGATGTAGCCGATCAGGGCGAGATCAACGCCAGTCGGCTGGAGTTCAACGGCTACAGCCGCAGCCAAGAGCGTGAGCTGGCTGACTACGTCTGCTTCCTGCTGGAGGTGGACAAGCGCTTCCCCGAGCTCAAGTGCCCGTGCGACGAGCTCTCCAGCGACATCGCCATGCGCGACAAATACCAGCGGATGCTGCAGGTGTGGCGTCAGTGTCCACGTCAGTACAAGCTCTCCATCCAGGAGATCCGCAAGGTGCTGGCGGCCTGATCCGCATACCAACCGCAACAAAAAAGGCGCCACTGGCGCCTTTTTGCATCTGAAACGGGTTATTCGTAGAGAAAGGATTTATCGAGCTGCTGGAAGGCGGCCTTGAGGGTATCGGCCAGCTCTTCATAGCGCGGCTGGGAAACCAGCTGGCGGCGGCCACCCTGCTCGTTCATCTTGCCGTTGATCTCCCGATACCAGCTCGCCAGCGACGGGGGCAATCGGGTATCGGCACGCTGGCCGAGCCAGTAGTAGCCCTGCAGCGGCAAACTGAGCAGAAACAGCACGGAAGTGATGACAGAAGGCCAGTAGTGCAGCTCGCCAAACTGGAACTGCAGCATCACGCTCAACACCGCCAGTGCGGGGATCACCTTGAGGGCGAACTCGGTCGCCTTGATCACCCGATTTTCAGGAAACATCGAATTGAGCTCGGGACGGCGCGGCCAAAGCGTCATATAATGGCGGCCTTGCTGTAACTTAGTTCCAAAAATGTTCATGCTCATACTACCTCCGAGCGCTTTTTGAACGTACTAACGGCAAAACCTCGACAAAATTTGATGCAAAGTAACAAAGGTTGAGGATGACTTTGTTATTTTTCAACAATCGGGTTATCCTTTGTACGCCCATTTTTGCGTCAAAAGCTTCTTGCTATTGACCTGTCAGGGACGTCTGGATTTCGGGTCTTGTATCACTATACAAGGGGCAAGCAACAGATTGCCAACCCTCATAAGGATAAGTTGAAAGTTTTTGGCCGCACCGCGTCCAACGCATCCGCCTACACAACCCAATCTGCGATAGGATTTATTCATGAGTAAGCTGGTTCTTGTTCTTAACTGTGGCAGCTCTTCCCTGAAGTTTGCCGTCATTGACGCAACCACCGGTGATGACCTGCTGTCCGGCCTGGCCGAGTGCTTCAACCTCGACGACGCCCGCATCAAGTGGAAACTGAATGGCGAGAAGGGCAGTGCCGATCTGGGTGCGGGTGCCGCTCACCAGGAAGCGCTGGACTTCATCGTCAACAAGATCCTGCCGCTCAATCCGGAACTGTCCAAGAACCTGATCGCCATCGGTCACCGTGTTGTTCACGGCGGCGAGCGCTTCACCTCTTCCGTCGTTATCTGTGACGACGTGATCGACGGCATCGAAGCCGCCGTTCCGTACGCACCGCTGCACAACCCGGCTCACCTGATCGGTATCCGTGAAGCTCGCCGCGTATTCCCGGCGCTGGCTGACAAGAACGTGGCCGTATTCGATACCGCGTTCCACCAGACCATGCCGGAAGAAGCCTTCCTGTACGCCCTGCCGTACAAGCTCTACAAAGAGAACGGCATCCGTCGCTACGGCGCTCACGGCACCAGCCACTACTATATCAGCCTGGAAGCTGCCAAGCAGCTGAACAAGCCGGTTGAAGAGCTGAACATCATCAACTGCCACCTGGGCAACGGCGGTTCCGTCTGCGCCATCAAGAACGGCAAATCCGTTGATACCTCCATGGGTCTGACCCCGCTGGAAGGCCTTGTTATGGGTACCCGCTCCGGCGATCTGGACCCGGCCATCATCTTCTTCCTGCACGACAAGCTTGGCATGAGCGTGGCCGATATCAACACCATGCTGACCAAAGAGTCCGGCCTGCAGGGTCTGACTGAAGTGACCTCCGACTGCCGTTTTGTTGAAGACAACTACGACAGCAAAGAAGAAGCCAAGCGTGCTATGGACGTTTACTGCTATCGCCTGGCCAAGTACATCGGCGCCTACGCTGCCGCCATGGACGGTCGTCTGGACGCCGTTGTTTTCACCGGTGGTATCGGTGAAAACTCCGCCCCGATCCGTGAAATCACCCTGAACAAGCTGGGTCTGCTGGGCTTTGACGTCGATCACGACGCCAACCTGAAGGCTCGTTTCGGCAAGGGTGGCGAGATCACCAAGGCTGGTTCTACCAAGGCCCTGGTTATCCCGACCAACGAAGAGTGGGTTATCGCCCACGACGCGCTGGAACTGGTCGGCGCTTAATTGACGCAGTAACTCGAGGCCGCCCACAGGGCGGCCTTTTCCTGATCCCAAAAAATGAACAAGGGGTATAAAGTGGCACGCACTATTATGCTTATCCCGGTCGGCACTGGTGTCGGCGTAACTTCCGTGAGTCTTGGCGTTGTTCGCGCCATGGAGCGTCACGGTGTCAATGTCAGCTTCTTCAAACCGGTTGCCCAGCCGCGTCCGGGTGAAACCGGCGCAGAGCGCTCAACCGCCGTTATCCGCGCAGCTGCCAACATCAACCCGCCCGAGCCCTTCACCCTCTCCTACGCCGAGAACATGATCAGCTCCAGCAACACCGATATCCTGCTGGAAGAGATCGTTGCCCGCTTCGAAGAGCACGTGAAATCCAGTGGTGCCGAAGTGCTGGTTGTCGAAGGTATGGTGCCGACCGACAAGCAGCCCTTTGCCAACAAGCTGAACTACGACGTCGCCAAGGCGCTGGACGCTGACATGGTATTCGTGACCCACCCGGGCCATGACTCCAGCCAGAAGCTGAAAGAGCGCATTGAGCTGGCCTGCTCCAACTTCGGTGGTGTCAACAACCCCCGCATCGTTGGTTGCGTGATCAACAAGGTGGGCGCGCCGGTTGACGAGCATGGCGTAACCCGCCCTGACCTGACCGAGATGTTCGAGGCCCATCACCACGCTTCTGACGCGGCTCACAACCTGGAAGTGCTGCAAGTGTTTGGCAAGAGCCCGCTGCGCATCCTGGGTTGCATCCCCTGGAACACCCAGCTGATCGCCCCGCGCGCCAAGGATCTTGCCAAGCATCTGGCCGCCAAGATCCTGCACAAAGGCGAGCTGGACAGCCGCCGTTTGCAGACCGTGACCTTCTGTGCCCGCTCCATCCACAACATGGTTGAGCACTTCCGTCCGGGCAGCCTGCTGGTGACCTCCGGCGACCGCTCTGACGTCATCGTCTCCGCCTGCCTCTCCGCCATGAACGGCGTCAAGCTGGGCGCCCTGCTGCTGACCGGTAACTATCATCCGGAGCCGCAGGTAATGGCGCTGTGCCAACAGGCCATGGCCACCGGCCTGCCGATCATGATGACCGGTACCAACACCTGGCAGACCGCCGTAAGCCTGCAGAACTTCAACGTCGATATTCCGGAAGATGACCGCGAGCGTATCGAGCTGGTACAGGACTACGTCGCTGGCCACATCGACAAACACTGGATCGAGTCACTGACCGTCAGCTCTACCCGTTCCCGTCGTCTGAGCCCGCCGGCATTCCGTTATCAGCTGACCGAGCTGGCCCGTCAGGCCAACAAGCGTGTCGTGCTGCCGGAAGGTGACGAGCCGCGCACCATCAAGGCTGCCGCCATCTGTGCCGAGCGTGGCATTGCCCGTCCGGTGCTGCTGGGTAACCCGGAAGAGATCCGTCGCGTTGCCGAACAGCAGGGTGTGGTACTGACCGATCGCGTCGAAATCATCGATCCGGCCGTTGTGCGCGAGCGCTATGTGCCGCGTCTGGTCGAGCTGCGCAAGAACAAGGGCATGACCGAAGTGGTTGCCCGCGAGCAGCTTGAAGACAACGTGGTACTGGGTACCATGATGCTGGAGCGCAATGAAGTTGACGGCCTGGTATCCGGCGCGGTGCACACCACTGCCAACACCATCCGTCCGCCAATGCAGATCATCAAGACCGCTCCGGGCTCTTCACTGATCTCCTCCATCTTCTTCATGCTGCTGCCTGACCAGGTGCTGGTCTACGGTGACTGCGCGATCAACCCGGACCCGACTGCCGAGCAGCTGGCCGAGATCGCCATCCAGTCCGCCGACTCCGCAGCCGCGTTCGGCATCGAGCCGCGCGTCGCCATGATCTCCTACTCTACCGGCACCTCCGGCGCCGGTGCCGATGTAGAGAAAGTGCGTGAAGCGACCGAGCTGGCCAAGGCCAAGCGCCCCGACCTCATCATCGACGGCCCGCTGCAGTACGATGCGGCCATCATGGAGAACGTAGCCAAGTCCAAGGCACCGAACTCACCGGTTGCCGGTAAAGCTACCGTGTTCGTCTTCCCTGACCTGAACACAGGTAACACCACTTACAAAGCGGTGCAGCGTTCTGCTGACCTGGTCTCCATCGGCCCGATGCTGCAAGGCATGCGCAAGCCGGTCAACGACCTCTCCCGTGGTGCCCTGGTTGACGACATCGTCTACACCATCGCCCTGACCGGTATCCAGGCTGCTCAGGCTGACGAACAAGCCTAATCAGCATCCGCCTGAAAAAACCGATCACAAAGGCTGCTCACCCCAGGTGAGCAGCCTTTTTTATTGGTTCTCTCTTTGAAGACCAGTGAAACATGCCATCCGCACTTTGTTGCGCAGAATAATTCCATCCGGCACCTCCACAACGGTTTGAGCAGAGCATCTCGGAGAAGTTTGCTCGTCAAATCAAAGATGCATCTGAAATACATTCCAGATCATAAGGTTGGCTATACGGCGGCATTCATGGCTAAGCGCTTATAGCAAATCCGCCACCATCGGCATGAGAATTTGACCTGTTAGAAATAGCAGTGAAAAAGACCCGTTCGATACGCTATTTCTCAAACTGCCTACTCGGCAAAATCCAACATCATGGAGGAATGGAAATGCTGATGAAGAAGCTCTCTGCAATCATGCTGTTAGCCTGCTTGCCCCTGTTCAGCCAACCTGTGTTGGCCGCTGATAAAGCAGCGCCGAAGCAAACCACCACAGCCGAGGTCGCCAAGGAAGCCGGCAAGCTGAATATCAATACGGCCACCCTTGCCGAACTCACCAGCCTGAAAGGGATTGGCGACAAGAAGGCACAAGCCATCGTCGACTATCGGGAGAAACAGGGAAAGTTCACCTCGGTCGATCAGCTGGCAGATGTCAATGGAATTGGCCCTGCCACGCTGGAAGCCAACCGTGACATGATCATCGTCAAATAACGTCCGAGCTCTGCATATACGAATGGGGTAGCCTGTGGCTGCCCCATTTTTCTTGGAGTATCATGGCCGCACTTTAATCCCGCTGGATAGTTTTCCATGAAAAAGACTCCTCTGACAGTTCGCAAGGCCGTGCTCCCGGTAGCCGGTCTGGGTACCCGTATGCTGCCAGCCACCAAGGCCATCCCGAAAGAGATGCTGCCGGTGGTCGACAAACCGCTGATCCAGTACGTAGTGCGCGAAGCCATCGCCGCCGGTATCAAAGAGATCGTGCTGGTCACCCACTCGAGCAAGAACTCCATCGAAAACCACTTCGACAAGAGTTTCGAACTGGAAGCGACCCTCGAGAAGCGAGTCAAGCGTCAGCTGCTGGAAGAGGTGCAACAGATCTGCCCGAAAGACGTCACCATTATGCACGTCCGCCAAGGGGAGGCCAAAGGGCTGGGCCACGCGGTCCTCTGTGCCCGCCCGCTGATCGGTGACAACCCCTTCGCCGTGCTGCTGCCTGATGTGCTGATTGATGAAGTGGCCAGCGACCCGAAAAAAGACAACCTGGCCGAGATGGTGCATATGTTCGAAGAGAACCAGATCAGCCAGATCATGGTGGAAGCGGTTCCCGAAAGCGAAGTGGACAAGTACGGCATCGCCGACATCAAGGGCGAGGCCCTGAGCGAGGGGATGTCCCTGCCAATGCAGGCCATTGTCGAGAAGCCGCCCCGTGACGAAGCCCCCTCCAATCTGGCGGTGGTGGGTCGTTACGTCCTCTCCTCCAATATCTGGCCGCTGCTGGAGAAGACCCCGGCCGGTGCCGGTGA
The DNA here is from genome assembly GCF_049175755.1 of Aeromonas sp. 600282. Lineage (NCBI taxonomy): Bacteria > Pseudomonadati > Pseudomonadota > Gammaproteobacteria > Aeromonadales > Aeromonadaceae > Aeromonas > Aeromonas sp. 600282. The sequence goes on from NZ_JAAKVR010000019.1 coordinate 76,529, forward strand.
CGAGATCCAGCTGACTGACGCCATCGCCATGCTGATGGAGCAGGAGCAGGTCAACGCCTACTTCATGAAGGGCAAGAGCCACGATTGCGGCAGCAAACTCGGCTATATGAAAGCCAATGTGGAATATGCCGTACGCCATCGTGAGCTGAACGGCGAGTTCATCGGTTGGCTGAAGCAGTTCGTCAAACAGTTGTAATCGCTAAAAAATCTGTTTTTTGTAGAGGTATTCGAGGAGCATCAAATGATGCTCCTTTTTCATTTGCGCAACAAAAAATCAATCAAGAGTAAATAAACTCTCAGCAAATCATAATGTTGTAATTTATTCACGCATGTTCTATAAGGGTTGAGGCGTGTTTCTCGCCCTTGCATAAAAAACTCAAAAAAATATAAGACACAGGTGGAAGTTCCAATGAATAACCCGTCAAAAGGGACCTTTTTAGGTCACCCTAAAGGGCTTTTTTTGCTCTTTAGTACCGAACTGTGGGAGAGATTCTCCTATTACGGCATGCGTGCCGTACTGGTGCTCTATCTGACCGACCTGACTGCCAACGGCGGTCTGGGCTGGAGTCAGGCAGATGCCCTCAAACTCTACGGTATCTATACCGGTCTGGTTTATATCACTCCGCTGATCGGCGGCTGGCTGGCTGACACCTTCCTGGGTCAACGTCGCGCCATCCTGATCGGTGCCGTGCTGATGGCCGCAGGTCAGTTCACTCTGGCACTGCCCCACGCCATGTTCCCGGATATGGTCAACACCATGTTCTACACGGGCCTCGCGTTGCTGATCGTGGGTAACGGCCTGTTCAAACCGAACATCTCCACCATGGTGGGTGACCTCTATGAAGAGGGCGATCACCGCCGTGATGGTGCTTTCACCATCTTCTACATGGGCATCAACCTGGGTTCCCTGCTGGCAGGTGTGATCTGTGGTGCTGCCGCCACCGCCTACGGCTGGCAAGCAGCCTTCGTCGGCGCCGGTATCGGCATGCTGCTCTCTCTGGTGATCCAGGCCACCATGGCCCAACGTTTCCTGGGTGACATCGGTCGTGTCACTGCCGCCCAGCGCGCAGCCGCCCTGCGTACTACCGAGCAGAAAGCACCGCTGACCAAGCAGGAAGTGGATCGCATCAAGGTTATTCTGGTACTGGGTCTGTTCACCATCATCTTCTGGGCCGGCTTCGAGCAGGCCGGTGGTCTGATGAACCTCTACACCCAGGAGTATACCGACCGCATGATCGGCAGCTTCGAAGTGCCGACTGCCTGGTTCCAGTCCCTGAACCCCTTCTTCATCATCACTCTGGCACCGGTCGTTGCGGCCATCTGGATCAAGCTCGGCAAGAAAGAGCCGAACTCTCCGGTGAAATTCGCCATGGGTCTGCTGTTCCTGGCTATCGGCTTCCTGTTCATGGTGGGTGCCGTGCTACAGCAGGGTGGTGACAACACCGTCAAGACCTCCATGTTCTGGCTGGTTGGCGCATACCTGTTCCACACCCTGGGCGAGCTCTGCCTCTCCCCGATCGGCCTCTCCATGGTGACCAAACTGGCTCCGCTGCGTCTGGCTTCCCTCATGATGGGTGCCTGGATGGGCTTTATCGCCATCGCCAACTATGCTGCGGGCTTTATCGGCTCCATTGTTGGTGAAGCCGGCCCGATCGCCATCTTCGGTGGCATCGCCCTGGCTGCGGTGCTGAGCGCCCTGTTGCTGCTGACCATGGCTAATCGTCTGGTTTACTGGATGCACGGTGCCGAAGGCCCGGCCAAAGAGCCGCAAGCTCAAGAGAAGAAACTACACTCCGCCACCGTCTAAACGGTCAGGATTGTAGACAACAGACAGGGCGCCCATCGGGCGCCTTGTCTGTTTTGGTCTCTAGTCAAGCAGCCTCAGTGATGACGCACCTGCACATTGAGCGCACTACCGCTGTCGCTGCGAAACTGCAGATCGAATGGTTCATGCCAGCTGCGTTTGTGCAGAGCGTAGTGGCTGTTGCGCATCAGACCAAGCGGTAATCCACCCGAGCGCATCAACCAGTGGGGGGAAGTGAGCCCGGCATTGGCAAATACCAGCCCATCGTGCTGATCAAACAGCAGAGCAGCCATGGCAAAAGCGTGGCGCAACCCGGACTCCATCAACTGATGGTTTAGGTAGTCGAGCAACCGGTGCGGTTGGCTCAGCAAACGGCTCTCGTTCTGCTGAAACTGGCGATAGGGCACGTTCATCAGAGAGCGCACCAGCGCCCCGCAAAATCCTGCATCCGTCCCCATGATGGGCATCTCCATCACCAGCACCAGCAGCTTGTCTTCCACCTTGAAGGTATCGGGAATGAAGAGGTGCCCAAGCCCCTTGAACGTGACCTGCCAGGGGCCCCACTCCTGCAATCCCGGTGGCTTCAGCCCGGCGAGCAAACGGCTGGCAGCCCGATCATGCGCACTGAAGTAATCCATATGCGCCATCAATTCGAGCTGCTGAGCTCGCGTGGAACTCCCATTCAGGCACTGGTCGATACTGCGATCGACCAGTGCGAAGTTCTCGAGGGGCTTGAGCAGGTAGTCCCGAGCACCGGCACGCAAGGCACTGGCGACCGCCTCCATGGAGCTCTGGGCCGAAATGACGATAACCGGAATATGGGGATAGCGCGCAGAGAGACAGGCGATTACCTCGCGGCCATCCATATTGGGCATATTGAGATCGCACAGTACCACGTCGGGATGATAAATCGCTGCAGCTGACAACCCTTCAATTCCATCCTCAGCCTGAAACACCGTTGCCCCGTCCCGCGCGAGGTAACTCACTAACGAATGGCGAAAAACTGCTTCGTCTTCCACCACCAGGATCCGCAGTCCGGGTTTTGGCATGTTGACAAAAACCTTATGAGTCAATTGTTTATTTAAGTAATAAGACTAGTCTAAATCAGCAGAAATGCCGCGTGCCTTGCGTCACAAATAGCCGGATTGGCTAATCTGCATACCAAAATAGTGCAAGCTGCTGGATTATCGACACAATCCCGCTCTCCCTGCTCAACGCTCCGCGGTACGCTCAATTTTCACCACCCGACCATGCAGGGCACTCACTTGCAGTGTGACGAATTGTGCAGGAGAGCACCATAGGGGATAATGCCCCCCACTCCAGCTCGTGAAGAAGACCATGACCCCAGCCGAATACAGCGCCCTTGCCCACCCAAGATTGTCCCATCCGGCTCGCAGTCTCTATACCCTGCAGCTGCGCCGACTGGTGCTGGAAAATCAGGCGGCCCGGCTCAACTATCCCGAGCTGGGTCGGGCGCTGGCAGTGGTCGATCCGGGTGATCCCTGCGGCTTTTCGTTTCAGGTCAATGCCCGCCAGCTCACCGAACTGTTCGATGAACTGATGGAGGCGGGCCTGCTGCAAGTCGAGACCCAGCCCGAGAGTGAGCACTACCATCAGTGCCCGTTCCAATTGCCATTGCTGACCCAGAAGTTGCGCAGCCCGCTGCCGGAGCGCCCCTTCCAGATGCATCTGCAATGGCGACCGGACGAGGAGCTGCCCGCCCTCGCCCGCCTGTGCGGAGTGATCGATGCCAGCTATAGCGAAGAGGATCTGGGAGAATTTATCGCCTACTGGCTGGGGCGCCCCGAGGTGTTCGACTCCCAGCATCAATGGATGCTCAAGTTTATTCGCGCCCTCAAGACCCGCCGCTATACCCGTCGCAAGCCGATGGAGGTGCAGGGCTACCAACAGGTGACGCCGGCCCCGGCAGAGTCGGGCCCCAGCAAACGGGCCCAACAGATGATTGAAGAGGCCAAGCGACTGGCCCAACAGCAGACGCAAGAACCCGCTGCGCAGCAGGAGCCGGATAATGATTGATAGCGGCCCCCGCCTGCAGGCAGAATCAACCCCTTGTCTACCCATCCCTGATCGAGCAGAAGGAGCATTCCATGACTGACCCGCAAGATCCCCTGCGCCAGGAGCTGGAAGAGATCGAAGCCAAGCGCCAGAAGATCGCCAAGGCCAAGCAGGATCACCGCATTCACGACCCGGAATTGAGCCGCCATGTGGGTGGCCTGCTGGAGCGCATTCGTCGCCTGCAACAAGAGACCGGTGGCGGCCAGTATGACTACGAGACCCTGCGCAAGGAGTACGACGCCAAGGCCAACGCCGAGGTGCGCGAGCTGCAGAAGGCGGCCCGTCAGGAGCGGATCCAGAAGCTGATCGCCCAAGCCGACCTCAACCCCGACTGGGTATTTGACAAGATGGATGCCACAGATCCGGCGCTGCAATACCCCATCGAAACCGCCCGTTACTTTATCAGCGGTTTCGAGCACTGGGAGAAGAGCGGTGGCGGCTGCATGCTGATCTACGGCGACTACGGCACCGGCAAGTCGACCCTGGCGGGAGCGGTAGCGCATGAGCTGATCGCCCGTCACCAGAAATCGGTGATCTTCCAGCAGTGGGCCTCCATCGTCGATCGGCTGTTCTTCAACGTCATCCCCGATCAGGACGAGCGCAACCAGTACCGCCGCGCGCTGGAAGAGGTGGATCTGCTGATCATCGATGAGGTATCGGCCAACCGCGCCAAAATGGCGGAGAGCCAGTCCAGCTTCCTCGGCCACCTGCTGCGCCGCCGTCGCAACCTGTCAAAGAGCGTCATCATCATCACCAACCACACGCCCCAGAGCCTGCATCAGGCGATCGGTGATTTCAGCTATGAGGCGATCAAGGCATTCAATCCGGTGGATATCCACCTGAGCGGCCCCAGCCGTCGCCCCAGCATCGGCAACTACAACGGCTGATGCCTCTCAAAGAGTGCGAGTCGCTGACGGCTCGCACCTTCTCCTCCTTGCTGCCTCACAAATAGAAACAACTCTCATTTACAGCAGGCGAACAAGCCACTAGGCTAGCCCCTTTTGCCAAGGGAGCTCAGCTATGCCAACCACACTGATTTTCGGAGCCAGCCGCGGGCTGGGCCGCGCCTTTACTCATCACGCCCTGAGCCAGGGTCACCGGGTCGTTGCGCTGGTACGCAACCCCGAGATGGCCACAGAACTATGTGCGCTGGGGGTCGAAGTCATCGAAGGGGATGCGCTGGATCCGGCTGCGGTGCAGCAGGCATGTGCCCGTGCGGGGCAAGATACACAGGTCGTCTCCACCCTCGGCAGCTTCCGTCAGGCCGCGCCGGTGGACTATCAGGGCAACCGACATGTGATCGATGCCATGGAGCAGGCAGGCCTGCAACGGCTGCTGCTGGTCACCTCCCTCGGCTGTGGCGACAGCTGGCAGTATCTGCCGGAGCGGGCCCGCGCCGCCTTCGGTCACGAGGTGCGCCTCAAGAGTCTGGCGGAGAGCTGGCTGCAGACCAGCGCCCTCGCATGGACCATTCTGCGCCCGGCGGGCCTTCAGGATGGCGACGCCACCGGCCGCGCCGAACTGAGTCAGGGCAAGGAGGTACACGGACTGGTGCGCCGCGCCGATGTGGCCGCCCAAGGGCTGCGCCTGCTGGCGGATGAGACGGCGGTGGGGCAGATCTACGCCATCGGGGATCCCGAACTCCAGCGTGGCTAAAGCAGCAGTAAACCGCTTAACCCCACCACATAACAAAACGGTCAGCCCAAGGGCTGACCGTTTTCGCTTTACCGCACACGCTATCTCACGGGCGCTTGCCCTATCCCGCTTAACCGGCGGTCGTCTCACTCTGCACGATCGGCTGGCTGGCCACCGGCAATGACTGCTGCCGCCAACGCAGCAGCAGGCAGGCCAGCGCGCCGTAGAGCAGCGCCAGACCCCATAGTTGCCACCAGTAACGGGAAACCTGCGCAAAGTCGGCCCCCATCTGGTTAAGGCGCAGAAAACCCTCGATGGCGGGGATAGTGGGCACCCACTGAGCCAGCCAGTTGAGGGGGGCCGGGATCAGCTCCAGCGGCCAGATAAAGCCCGCCAGAAAGACCAGCGGCAGGGAGGAGAGGAGCACCACCTGAGTGGGCAGATCGCGCCGGGTAAAGAGGGCACCCAACACAATCCCGAACCAACATGTGGCCAGCAGGAACGGCAGGGCAAACAGCCAAAGCTGCACCGGATCTGCATGACGAGCGATATTGTAGTGATCGAAGCAGAAGCCGAGGAAGTAGCTCACCGGCAGCAGGAACAACCCAGCCAGCACAAGAGTTCTGGCCAGCAGCAGCGGCAACACCGGCGCGCTTTGCCAGTAACCATGCTCACCGCGACAACTGCGCTGGTTCTGGGTCGCCCCCAGGATCCCCGCCCCCATCAGCAACACCTGATGGAGGATCAGCACGAACACCGCCGGCACCACGTAGTTCACATAACCCATTGTGGGGTTGAACACCGGCACCACGTTGAGGGCCACCGCATTCCAGCCCATGGCCGCTTGTGGCAGCGCCTCGCCGTGGCTCAGCAGCCGCGCCACCTTCACCTGCGCGGCGAGAGTGCCACCGGCCTGCGCCAGTCCTTCGGCAATGGTGCCGTAGACCAGAAAGTAGGAGGCATCACCGGCATAGCTCAGGGTGACGCTCTTGCCCAGCATCAGGTCCCGATAGAAGTGGTTGGGGATGTGCAGGATCCCGCTCGCCTCCCCGGCCATCATCAGCTGGCGCGCCTCGGCCAGCGAATTGGCCCGCGCAACCAGCTTCACCTGCGGCGTGGCATCGGCCATAAACTCCAGCTGACGGGACAACTGACTGCCATCGTCGTTGACCACCACTACCGCCTCTTCCCGTGGCAGCTGATGCAGATAGGGCTGGGGATAGAGAAACGAGTAGAAGATCACCCCGCCAAACAGGGTCAGCATGATGGCGCGATCCGCCAGCAGGGTGCGCAGCTCTAGGCGCAACAGATCGACAAATCCCAGCATCACTCAGGCTCCTTTTCAGCGACTGCCACTGCGGCTGATTGACGTGCCAGCTCGGCCTGCTGCTTGTAACGGCGCACCACCAGCAGCAAGGGGAGCAGGAACAGCAGCTGAGCCCCCAGTTGCGGCAGCGCCGATGCGAGGGGCAGACCGTAGTTGCTCTGACCAATCTGCAGCTCGACATAGTGAGAGACCGGCAGCAGGCTGCGCCAGAAGCGGGCGAAATCCCCCATGGCACTCACCGGAAAGGTGACTCCCATAAAGGCAAAACCGGGCGCAGTGTAAGCCCCCGCCAGCGACAGAGCGCGGGCCGGATCCCGGATAATGCCGTAGAAAAAAGCCCCCATGGTGACGCAGGCGGCCGAGGCGAGCCCCAGCCCCACCAGCAATACCAACCAGCTACCGTGCATGGGATAGGAGAAGCCCTTGAACAGCAGCAGCGTCCAGACAATCCCCCAGCCCCAGCCAATCAGCACGTGGGGCAGCAGGGTGCGCCAGAGGCCAAACCAGACGCCGCGAGTGGTCCAGTCCAGCCCCAGCCGATCGGTACGGGCCAGCGCATTGAGGCCGAACAGCACCACCAGGATCTGCCACACCGCGGGCAGAATGGCGCTCAGCAGAAACTGGGCGTAGCTGGAGTTGAGGTTGTAGAGCGCAGTGACCTGACTGCTGATGGGCACCGACTGCCCGAGCGCACCGGGCAGCGCCTTGCCATCGGCCATCGCCTCCAGCACGCCTACCTGACCATTGAGGGTACCTACCACCTGTGCCAGCGCAGAGTTGACCAGCTTGGCGATGAGGATAAACTGGCCGTTGTTGAACACCGTCACCTGCGGCTGGGTGCCCTGACGGGCATCCCGCTCCAGATGGTTGGGGATCACCACCAGCGCATAGATATCGCCACCGCGCAGGGCTCGGGCTCCGGCATCGATGGAGTCAAACTGTTGCACCACCTTGAGCCCGGCCGAGCCATCCAGCGAGAAAGCGAGCTGGCGCGACAGCACGCTGTGGTCGAGATCCACCAGCCCCACCTTGAGGTCGCGGGCCAATCCAGCCGAGAAGATCCAGCAGAGGATCCCCATCAGCAGCAGCGGCACCCAGCTCATCAGGGCACGGCTGAACGGATCCTGCCACAGCAGCCGAAATTCACGTCCCATCAGAGTTCAACCAGCACACTCATGCCAACCCGCAGCCCCTCAACCGGTTGCAGCGGGCGAGCCTCCACCTGGAAGCTCTTCATATCGAAACCCTGACGGGTATCGGTGGCGCGCCAGGTGGCAAAATCCCCCATCACGGCCACATGGGTCACCTTGAAGCGCACCATCTGATCGCCAAGGCCCGGGATGCGGGTATCAAACTCGGTACCGACCGGGAAACGGGGCAGCAGATCCTCGCGAACGTGGAACTGGGCCCAGGCATCGTTCATGTCGAGCAGGGTCACCACCGGGAAGCCTTGCGGCGCCAGCTCGCCGCTACGCAGCAGCACCTGACTCACTTCACCACTGTGGGGGCTGGTGATGCGGGTGTCGGCCAGATAGGCCTCAACCTCGGCAACAGAACCCGCCGCCATCTTGGCCTTCTCGCGAGCGGCGATCTTGGTCTCTTCCCGCGCCCCTTCCAACGCCATCTGGTACTGCTGCCACGCCATCCCTTCGCTGTAGCGGGCGGCTTGCCAGGCAGTCCAGGCCTCGTCGCGTTTTTGCAGCGGCATTACGCCGTCGCGGTGCAGGCTGGCGACCCGCTCATAGGTCTTGCCACGCAGTTGGGCGGCAGCCTTGGCTTTTTGCCACTGATCCTTGGCGGCAGCGATCTGTTGGGCTCGGGCCCCTTTCTCTGCCTCTTGCGCCAGCGCCCCCGCAGCGGCCTCACCGGCCTTGGCCTGGCTCAGCTTGGCTTCAATCTCGGGGCTCGCCAGGGTAAAGACCAGCTGATCCTTGGTCAGCTGATCACCCTTTTTCACCAGCACCTCGTCGATGCGGCCCGGCACCTTGGAGGAGACCGAATATTGTTGCGCTTCAATCTGCCCTTGCAGATGCACCGGCTCCGGCTGATAAGCGAGCCAAAAGCGCCAGCCGAGCCAGACCACCAGGATCACCAGCGCCAGCGGCAACAACAGCGGTTTACCCTGGCTCATCTTCTTTTTGATGGGGGGATGGCTCATCACTTCACCTCGACAAACGGGCGACCCTTGGCGGTCGAAACAGAAATAGAAAAAGGAACGGACTGGAGTGCGATCATGAGTTCACCTCGATCACCTGACCGTGCTGATATTGATTGAAACTGTTCATCTGGCCGGAGAGCGCCAGCAGGCGAGCCAGCGACACCACATATTGATAAGCCGCCGCCGCACGTTGGGTCTTGACTCCTGCCAGCTGGTTCTGGGCATCCACCACATCAAGGGAGGTAGAGAGTCCCTGCCCGAAGGCCTTGTCCCGCAGTAGCACGTTCTCCTCTGCCAACGCCTGGGTGGAAGAGAGGGATTGATACTCCTCCAGCCCCTGCGCTGCTTCGCGCCAGGTCTTCTCCACCAGCAGCTTCAGATCATCGCGAGTCTTGGCCTGCAGCAGATTGACCTGCAGCTCGGCGCTCTTGGCTGCCTGCACCGTCTCGGAACGGCCATCGCGACTCACCAGCGGCATGCTGACACCCACCCCCACCAGCCAGTCCGGCGCGGTCTTGGAGGCGAGCGAATCATCTTCATAGAGGTTGTAGTTGCCGAACAGGAACACCTCGGGGGCATATTTGCCCTGCTCGACCCGGATCATCCCCTTGGCCTGCTCCTTCTTGGCAATGAGCAGCTTGAGACCGGGGTGCACCTCCAGGGTCTGGCTCACCAACCCCTCGAGGCGCGGCAGCTCCTTGTTGACGAACAGGCCGCTGCCCGGCTGGGCATTTGGCAACTTCAGCATGCGGCCGAGGGCCAGTTCGGCGATCTCGAGGCTGCGGCGCGCCTTCTGGGTATCGATGCGCGCTCTGTCATAGGCCGACTGGGCGGAGAGACGCTCCACCCTGGCTATCTGGCCCTGCGCTTCTAGCTTCTTGGCATGATCCAGATGGTGGGCCAGCCCCTCTTCGATCTCCTGTTTGGTCTGCACCACCTGAGCAGCCAGCACCACGCCGAAATAGGTCTGGGAGAGGCTCTCGAAAGTGGACTGCTCCTTGAGCACCAGCAGCTGTTGCGCCTCGCTCACCTGCGCCTGGCGGATATCCTGCGCCGCATCGATGCGACCACCGGCAAACAGCGGCCAGAGCATCTTGACCGAGCTGGTCACCACATTCTGTTTGGTCAGGGGGGTGACAAATGCGTTGGCTCCGACCCCGAACAGGCTGCCGAGTGCCAGGATCAGATCTTTCTGCTTGGCCAGCGGATTGAGATCGAGGGCATCAAGTTCAATCGGCTGATCAAGATGGGTATAGCTGGCCCCCAGATCCACCTTGGGCAGATACATATCCTTGGCCGCCTCGCGCAGCTGCTTGGCCCGATCGACCCCGGCCTGCTCGGCAGCCAGCCCTTCATCCTGCTGGATGACCCGGGTCCAGGCTTCGCCAAAACTGATGGTTTGCGCCTGCGCCGACCCCAGCACGGCCCCCATCAGACACGGCCAGAGTGATTTAATGAACCTTGACGTCATAGATCCCCAATCCGCTTTTGTTGCATAAATGTTTGGAGCATTTGCTCGATTTAAGCCAGCTATCATAACGCAAAGCGGGCCTGCAAGTGGACTGACAATTATGCAGGCGTCCGACCCGAATGGTACAGCGCTCACTCTCCGGCAATCTGGCCGTTTTTCAATAACTCCAGAATTTGCAAGCCTTGGCGCGACGTTTTTTTCAGAAAAAAATGGCTGACGCTCAAATACTAACCTTTTCTCCTGCCTAAAAAATGCGTAATATACGCCGCCCTAAGCCGATGGTAACCGTGGAATGCAGATAGGTCCCCACACGCTTGAAACTCCCTTGATTGTGGCTCCCATGGCCGGTGTAACTGACCGACCATTCCGTGAACTTTGTTTGCGATTGGGGGCTGGCATGGCCGTTTCCGAGATGCTGCTGGCCAACCCGGATGTCTGGGATACCCAGAAAACCCGGATGAGGATGGATCACTCTGCAGAAGGCGGATTGCGATCGGTCCAGATTGCCGGAGCCGACCCCGAGATGATGGCGTTTGCTGCCCGCTACAACGTGGAGCAGGGCGCACAGATCGTCGACATCAACATGGGATGTCCGGCAAAAAAAGTGAATAAGAAGTTGGCAGGTTCTGCCCTGCTGCGTGCCCCCGATCAGGTCAAAGCAATTTGCCGGGCCGTGGTGGATGCAGTGGAGGTGCCTGTCACCTTGAAGATCCGCACAGGATGGGATCCGGATAACCGCAATGGCGTGGAGATCGCCCGAATCGCCGAAGATTGCGGTATCGCGGCCCTTGCCGTGCATGGTCGTACCCGTGCATGCCTCTACAAGGGCGAAGCGGAGTACGACACGATCAGGGCGATTAAGCAGGCCGTATCGATTCCTGTTGTCGCCAATGGTGACATCAACAGCCCGGAGAAAGCCCGGTATGTCCTCGACTATACCGGTGTAGACGCCGTGATGATCGGCCGAGCTGCGCAAGGACGACCCTGGATTTTCCGGGAAATCCGTCATTTTCTTGAGACGGGCACCAAGCTGCCGCCTCCCGAGAGGGAAGAGGTTCGCACCCTGATGAACGAGCATGTAACCAACCTGCACCGGTTTTATGGTGCATATCTGGGAGCGCGCATAGCCCGTAAACACGTGGGCTGGTATCTGGATGAAGAAGAGACGGGCCGAGAATTCCGTAAGCACTTCAATGCCCTGGATTGCGCAGACGCGCAACTTGAGGCACTCGAAGCGTATTTCGATGGATTAGGTTAACAAGATAACTAAAGAGCCGACCGAATATGTTCGAACAAACCCTGACTTCTGATGCATTGGTAACAACTACTCACAATCACGCTGCCGAGCCGACCCAGCGCCCCCTGCGTGACTCTGTGCAACAGGCCCTGCGTAACTACCTGGCCCAGTTGAACGGTCAGGAAGTGATTGATCTGTACGATATGGTTCTCTCCGAAGTCGAAGCGCCGATGCTGGACGTGATCATGCAGTACACCCGTGGTAACCAGACTCGCGCTGCCGTGATGATGGGTATCAACCGTGGCACCCTGCGCAAGAAGCTCAAGCGTTACGGCATGAACTGATTGCTGGCCGCGAGCCGCGACGGCGGTTCAAGGCAGATGCGAAAGGCGTCAGGTAGCAATACCTGGCGCCTTTCCTTTATGCTCTCCCCTCCATTTCACCATGACGACCCCGATGAACCGCACTCCCCTGCTGCTGATGGTACTGGTCACCCTGCTGGCCGCAGCTGGCTGGCTCTTCTCGAAAGAGGCGATCCGCGAACTGCCCACTGCCGCCTTTATCGGCAGCCGTTTTCTGCTGGCGGCGCTGCTTTTGCTGCCCTTGGCCTGGTTGCGCGAGCCACCGCCGACTCGCGCCCAACTGCTGCGCGCCGCCGGCTGCGGCACATTGCTCGGCGCCAGCCTGTTGCTGTGGGTCACCGCCATCAGCCAGAGCGATGCGCTGGGCAGCGGCGCCTTTATCATGAGCGTCGCGACCCTGATGGCACCGCTGGCCGCCTGGGGAGCCTTTCAGGCCAAACCCGGCCGCCACTACTGGCTCACCCTACCCATCGCCATCGCCGGTTTGCTGCTGCTCTCCAGCAGTACCCACTGGGGCGTGTCGCTCTCGCTGTTCTGGTTTCTGGCGGCGGCCACCACCCTCGGTATCCAGCTTGCCGTCCATCGCCACTTCGCCCAATCCATTGCCCCCACCTGGCTCACCTGCATCCAGCTGGCGATGACCGGCCTGCTCGGCACCCTGCTCTCCCTGCTGACCGAACAGTGGCCCGAGGCTGGAGTCAGCCACGGCATCTGGGGCTGGTTTGCGGTGAGCGTCTTGATCGCCACCACCCTGCGCTACTGGCTGCTCACCCATGCGTTGAGCAAGATGACCACCGCCCATGCCGCCCTGATGATGCTGCTGGAACCGGTCTGGACGCTGATCCTGAGCACCCTCTTCTATAGCGAGCCGCTCGGCGGAGCCAAACTGGCCGGTGCCGGACTGGTGCTCGGCGCTCTGGTGCTCTACCAGCTTCCCCTGCTGCTGCGCAGTGCACGGCTCAAAACGCCCGTCTGATCCGCGTCACCGCCCTGCGGGGCGGTGTCACCATTTCCCTCCTGTTTGCTTATCTTGTCCTGCCAATGCTGACGCTCTGTTAACGACATTTAACCCTTGGTATCCATAGGGTTAAAGGGCATACCCCATGAAAAAATGCCATATGGCCAGCTTGATGAAGGTCACATTCCTGCCCCTCTTCGCTCCCTATGATTCCCCCATCATCGGTCTGGACAATCCTGACGATGGCCACACATGGGAATAACAAGAGAAAAGACTATGCAGCAAACCAGCCCCCTCAAGACGGTCACGGTCAGCATATTGGCAACCGCCATGCTGATCTTTGTGGCCCAGTACCTGATAGGCAAGCAGGAGATCAAGATAGGCATCGCCATCATTCCGATCCTGCCGATGCTCTTTGCCGTCATCATCGGCATGATTGTCTCCGCCAAGCCGGTCAAGGATCGCATCCCCGGCTGGAAGAGTCTCTTCACCGAGAAAGAAGAGGGCTTCTGCGGCAAGATGGTGGGCTTCAGCCTGCTGATCCTGGGTACCCAGTACGCGGGGATGATCATCCCCAACCTGAAGATGATCCTGAGCGTCGGCGTACCGCTGTTCCTGCAGGAGATTGGCAACCTGCTGCCGATCCTGATCGCCATCCCGCTGGCTGTGAAGTTCGGCTTTGGCCGCCGCGCCATCGGGGCCTGCTCCTCCATCAGCCGTGAGCCGTCAGTCGCGGTAATTCAGGGCAAGTTCGGCACCGGCTCTCAGGAGTACATCGGCGTGCTGGCTATCTACCTGTGCGGCTCCGTTATCGGCACCCTCTGGTTCAGCGTACTGGGCAGTATCGCCCCGCTCACCGGCCTGCACCCGCTGGCGCTGGCTGCCGGCTCCGGCGTGGGCTCAGGCTCCATGCTGAGTGCCGCCTCCGGCGCCCTGATCAACGGTCTCGACGAAGCGCTGGCTCAGCAGGTGCTGAGTATCGCGGCAGCCTCGAACCTGCTCTCGTCTGCCCTCGGCGCCCTCTCCCTTACCTATCTGGGTCTGCCGCTCGCTGAAAAAATCTATGCCCTGACTGCCAAAGGAGAGAAAGCATGAAAAGCATCGTAATGGATATGCGGTTCGTCTTTCTGGCGATCCTGCTGGCCATGTTTACCCAGACCCTGACCACCGGCACTCCGCTCTGGCTGATGGGTGACAGCTTTATCGCCATGTCGCTGGTGGTGTTCGCCTCGCTGATTGCCAAGCGCTACCTGCCCTCCTCCCTGCCGGCATTTGCCTATGCCACCATCATCGGCATTCTGATCTGCCTGCCGGAGACCCCGGTGCGCGGTCTCTTTATCGACGCCGTTGCCAAGATCTCCTTCCTCTCCTGCTGCGTACCGCTGCTGGCCTTCGCCGGTCTCTCGGTGGGCGGTCAGCTGGAAGAGCTGAAGAAGATGTCCTGGAAAGTGATCCTGATCTTCATGATCGTCTCCACCTGCTGCTTCTTCGGCGCCTCGCTGGTGGCCCAACTCGGCTTCTCCATTCAAGGGATCATCTGATGAACAACATCCACATTGAACCGGCCCTGCTGGCCCTGCGCGACTTCAGCCACGAAGTACGCCACCATCTGCACACCATTCCGGAGGCCTCCGGTGTCGAGTTCAAGACCTCGGCCTACTGCCGCGAGCTGATGGCAAACTTCGGCTACCGTCTCACCGACTACCCGGGCTTCACCGGTTTCCACGGCGATCTGGTGGTTGATCCTGTGCTGCCGACCATCGCCTTCCGTGCCGACATGGATGGCCTCGAGATGCACGACATGAGCGACGTTGCGTTCAAGTCAACCCACGAGGGAATGGCTCACAACTGCGGTCACGACTCCCATATGGCGATCGCCTTGACCGCAGCCAAGTTTCTGGCCGCCAACCGCGATCGCCTGCATTACAACGTCCGCTTTATCTTCCAGATGGCGGAAGAGGACATGCGGGTGCCGGGCGCCGAGAAGATGGTCGAACTGGGCTGTATGAAGGGGGTGGACGAGGTCTATGCCCTCCATAACGACGGCGCCATGGAGACCGGCACCATCAAGTTCAACCACGGTGTGATGTCCTCCTGGGGCTCCGCCTGGACACTGGATGTGCACGGTATCTCCGCCCACGGCTCGACCCCCCACAAGGGGCTGGATGCCATCCGTGAAGCGGTGCGGATCATCGAGGACATGGACTACATCGTCGCCAAGCGCACCAGTCCGTTCAGTCCGGCGGTATTCGGCTGCGGCATGATCAACGGCGGCACCATTCCCAATGCCATCGCCGACCATGTGCAGGCGCGCGGCACCATCCGCGCCATGGATGCCGAGACCGACCAGATCCTGAAGAACAGCTTCAAGGAGATTGTGGCCCAGAGCGAACTGCGCGGCTTCAAGACCAAGATGGTCTATGCCGGGTATCCGGCTGTCGAGAACCACGCCGATGCCTGCGCCCGTCTGCTGCAAGCGGCCGCCGATGTATTGCCCTCTGAGGGGATCAACGCTCAGGGGCAGCCGATGACCGGCAGCGAAGATTTCAGCTACATGGTCAACGCCTGCCGTGGCCGCAAGGGGGCCATGTTCTTCCTCGGCAGCGGCTGTCAGGCCAAGGGGATCTGCAACTACCTGCATGCGAATCCCTACTACCTCGATGACGATTGCCTGCTGGTCGGAGCCCAGATCTTTATCAATCTGGCGACCCGCAGCGCTTAATCCCGCATACCGATAAAACCAGAAGAGAGGCCAAGGCCTCTCTTTTTTTGTCTCTGTATTTTTGCTCTGTACGCGGCAGACACCCCGCGGCTAGAGCCATGGCAACTCCGCCATATTGGCAGCGGGCGGCTGGTTGATAAGGTGCAGCTGCACCGTCTCCCGGCTGATATGGGGGGCGTAGAGGTGGATAAAGTCGTACATGTAGTCACGCAGGTGGGCATGTTTGCGCAGGCAGATGTGGGTCGCGCTCGAGGCGATCAGGTGGTCGATATTGAGACTCACCAGATCCTCCCGATCCCCCTCGTCGAAGGCCACGCTGGCAATCACCCCGACCCCCATCCCGAGCCGGACGTAGTGCTTGATCACATCGGTATCGGTGGCGGTCAGCACGGTTTTCGGCGAGAGGCCGTGGCGGCTGAAGGCCTTGTCCATCTTGGATCGGCCGGTAAAGCCGAATACATAGGTGATGAGGGGATAGCGAGCCAGATCCGCCATCGACAGCGGCTGGCAGTCGAGCAGCGGATGACCGTGGGGTACCACCACGCTGCGCCCCCAACGATAGCAGGGCACCGCGGCCAGCTCGTCGAACAGATACATGGACTCGGTGGCGATCGCCATATCCACATCGCCGCTTTGCACCATCTGGGCCAGTTGGGCAGGTGCCCCCTGATGGAGCTGGATCGCCACATCGGGATAACGACGGCTGAACTCGGTAATCACCGCTGGCAGCTTGTAGCGAGCCTGGGTGTGGGTGGTGGCGATACGCAGCACCCCGCTGGTGGCCAGCTGCTCCCCCAGCGACAACTGGTTGATCTGCTCCACCTGCGCCACGACCCCCTTGGCCAACTCCATCACCTGCTCGCCTGCGCTGGTCAAGCCGACCAGATTCTTCCCCTTGCGGGTAAAGAGGGCGAGCCCCAGCTCATCTTCCAGCATCTTCATCTGCTTGCTGAGGGTTGGCTGGGAGGTGTAGAGCTTCTCCGCCGTCGCCGAGATGTTGAAGTTGTTCTTCACTATCTCGGTAAAGTTCTTGAGCCGGGCGATGTTCATCTGGGCAAGGGATCTCGCTGCTGCGGCCAGTGGGCCTGACCTGAAAAAGAGAGAGCGGGGCTGGCCCCGCAGCTGACTGCCGACCATACCACAGCACGGCGCACGATAATCTGCCCCAGGTCAGAAAGCCGCGCGCTAGTCGCAGGCGAGCTTGATCCCGAGTCCGACAAACAGGGTGCCGATGCCCCGGTTGAGCCAGCGGCCGAGACGCTGTGACAAGCGTACCCTGTGGCTGGCATAGACGGTGGTAAAGACCAGCAGGTGACACCAGATGATACCGCCCAGGTTGAAGATGCAGCCGAGCAGGATAAAAGCGAACGCCTTGTCGGGGGCATCCGGTGCGATGAACTGGGGCACGAAGGCGAGGAAAAAGAGCGCCACCTTGGGGTTGAGCACATTGGTCAGCACTCCCTGCCGGTAAATCTGGCCATATGAGAGGGCAGGCAGGGTGGCCCCTCTCTCCATTGCACCCGTAGCCTGCTGGCGCAGCAGGGAGAACCCCAGATAGATGAGGTAGATGGCACCAGCCAGCTTGATGAGGGCAAACAGTTCGGCCGACGCGCTAAGCAGGGCCGACAGACCGAGGGCCGCCGCCAGCACATGCACCATGACACCGGTGCCGATGCCCAACGTCGCGACCGAACCGGCACGCCACCCTTGCGAGCCGCTGCGCAGCATGACCAGCAGGGAGTCGGGTCCCGGCATGATATTGAGCAGCAACCCCGAGACCATAAACAGTGCAAGATCATGAATACCGAACATCATCCCTCCCCTCGTAAAGAAAAACCAAACAAAAAGGGCTCCGCAGAGCCCTCTTTCCTTTCACTCTGCGGCAGCTGACGCATCATCAGCTGTCCCGCCAGCCATCAGGGCCGCAGCGCCTTGTCCGCCCGCGAGATGCCGCAGACGCCGGAGCGCACCACTTCGATGATCTCGTTGGTCTGGGCGGCAGTCTTAATAAAGGCATCCAGCTTCTCGCTGGTGCCCACCAGCTGCACCGTGTACTGCTCGGGGGTGACGTCGACGATCTGGCCACGGAAGATATCCGCCAGCCGTTTCAGCTCGTCACGGGCCCCACCGGCGGCGCGCGCCTTGACTAGCGCGATCTCCCGCTCGATATGCTCCCCTTCGCTCAAATCGCACACTTTGAGCACATCCACCAGCTTGTGCAGTTGCTTCTGGATCTGCTCCAGCACCCGCTCGTCACCCATGGTGACTATGGTCATGCGCGACAGAGTGGGATCCTCGGTCGGTGCCACCGTCAGGGTCTCGATGTTGTAGCCGCGCTGGGAGAAGAGGCCCACCACCCGGCTCAGGGCGCCAGATTCGTTCTCCAGCAGTACCGAAATGATATGCCTCATGATATTTCTCCCGCCTTGCTCAGCCACATCTCGTCTTTGATGGAACCAAACTTGAGCTCCTTGAGCACGACCGAAATAATATGCTCCATCGTCAGGTCCTCTCCGTCTTGCTCAGCCACATCTCGTCCATGGCGCCAAACTTGATCTGCATCGGATAGACGTGCTCATCCGGGTCGACCGAGATATCCATGAACACCAGCCGATCCTTCATGGCGAAGGCTTTCTCCATGGCGCTCTCCAGCTCGGCCGGATCGCTCACCGCAATACCGACGTGGCCGTAGGCTTCCGCCAGTTTGACGAAGTCCGGCAGAGACTCCATGTAGGAGTGGCTGTGACGACCGCCGTAGAACATCTTCTGCCACTGCTTGACCATGCCCAGCGCACGGTTGTTGATGGAGATGATCTTGATGGGCACCCCGTACTGCATGCAGGTAGAGAGCTCCTGAATGTTCATCTGCACCGAGCCATCGCCGGTGACGCAGCAGACCACCGCATCCGGGTTGGCAAACTGGGCCCCCATGGCGGCCGGAATGCCAAAGCCCATGGTGCCGAGGCCACCGGAGTTAATCCACTGGCGCGGTTTGGCAAACGGGTAGTAGAGGGCGGCAAACATCTGGTGCTGGCCGACGTCGGAGGCGACGAACGCCTGACCCTGAGTCACCTTGTAGAGGGTCTCGATAACCTGTTGCGGCTTGATCTGGGTGGCCGACTTTTCGTAGGCCAGACAGTGACGGGCG
The DNA here is from genome assembly GCF_049175755.1 of Aeromonas sp. 600282. Classification (NCBI taxonomy): domain Bacteria; kingdom Pseudomonadati; phylum Pseudomonadota; class Gammaproteobacteria; order Aeromonadales; family Aeromonadaceae; genus Aeromonas; species Aeromonas sp. 600282. The sequence goes on from NZ_JAAKVR010000019.1 coordinate 95,427, forward strand.
CGCCACTGATTGATCTGGCTCCACCAGTCCGCCAGCGCCTCCTTGTCGTTATCGAAGCCACACTCGCGGATCACTTCCAGCATCTGCTCCAGCACGGTTTCCACCGAGCCGACGATGGGCACATGGGCCTGCACCGTCTTGGAGATGGAGGTGGGGTCGATATCGATATGAACCACGGTCGCATTGGGGCAGAACTTGGCCACGTTGTTGGTGACGCGGTCATCGAAGCGGGCACCGACGGCGAAGATGAGATCCGCGTTGTGCATGGTCTTGTTGGCTTCGAAGGTGCCGTGCATCCCCAGCATGCCGATAAATTGCGGATGGACGCCGGAGAAGGCCCCCAGCCCCATCAGGGTGGTGGTCACCGGCAGATTCAGCAGCTCCGCCAGCTTGGTCACCAGATGGTCCGCATTGGCGTTGATGGCGCCACCGCCCACATACATCACCGGGCGCTGGGCTTCTACCAACAGCTTGGCTGCCCGCTTGATCTGCCCTTTATGGCCAGACTTGGTCGGGTTGTAGGAGCGCAGGGAGACCGTCTCGGGATACTGGTAGGGGAATTTCTCTTTCGGGTTCTGCACATCTTTGGGCAGATCCACCACCACCGGCCCCGGGCGGCCGCTGGCGGCAATGTAGTAGGCCTTCTTGATGGCCTCGGGAATATCGCTCGCCTTCTTGCACAGGAAGCTGTGCTTCACCACCGGGCGGGAGATACCGATCATGTCGGTCTCCTGGAACGCATCCTCACCGATCATGCTGGTCGGCACCTGGCCGGAGAGGATCACCAGCGGAATGGAATCCATATAGGCGGTGGCAATACCGGTAATGCAGTTGGTCGCTCCCGGGCCCGACGTTACCAGCACAGTCCCCACCTTGCCGGTGGAACGGGCGTAACCGTCAGCCATGTGAACCGCGGCTTGCTCGTGCCGCACCAAGACATGCTCCATCTTGCCGTTTTCGAAGAGAGCGTCATAGATGTCGAGCACTGAGCCACCAGGGTAGCCGAAGACGTGCTCAACTCCCTGATCTTCCAGCGCTCTAACCACCATCTGGGCGCCTGATAACATCTCCATGATAAAGCCCTCCAGGCTTTGCTCCGTTTAGCGAATCCCGCCGACGATGCCGTGCTTCCCGGCACGGCCCGATCCGTTTCTTGTTGTTATCTGAATGCAGATCGGCCCAATTCAGCCCCGTCGACAGTAGAAAAAAAGGATTTTTCCGTCATTCACCCGAAAATAGGGTGAAAAACCAACTTAACCCGCTTCATAACGCTTGTCCACGGCTTTATCTGACCATAACAGTCATACATTTCAACCGGCTATTAACATTCAATGACTTGCCGCAGCGACCATGAGACAAAAGGGAAGGAAGTCGGGGAATGGCCAGCGGATCATTCCGCAGAGGGGAAAAACAGCCACAAAAAAGCCCACCGCTCAGCGGTGGGCTTGATGCCGAATGATGACTCAGCTCTCCTGATCCGGCTCCGCCAGCCAGATCTGCTGATCCGGATCGGTCTCTTCACTGACCGAGATGCTGACCCCCATATCGAGCAACTCGTGCAGGGTGAGATTGTCAGCCAGGTTCATGACTTCGCCGTTTTCATTGGTAAAGCGCATTTGCTCCGTCCTCTCCTTGGTGGGATCGCCTTTCAGTCTAGTCAACAACGCTCACTTGCGATAACCAGCAACTGGATAAACAGTCGCCGCCATCCAGCTCGCTCAGACGATCACTCACCTCCTCCGGAAACAGGGTGCGCGCCCAGAGCCGCCGCGACAGAGAGGCCACGCTCTCGTCAGCGCCCGCCGCCAGCCAGCGGGCAAGCTCCCCCGCTACATCGGGGTAGCAAACCGCCCCTGGCGAAGCGCTGTCGAGCCAGGTACGCACCAGATTGGCATCGAGCACATCCATCAGAGTCGCCAGCCCCATCATCTCGAGGGTCTTGCCATTGGTCAGCTGCTCGAACTGGCCGCCGAGGGGCTTGACCAACAGCTTCTTGCCGAGGGTGAGCGCCTCGGAAGCCAGCTCGAAACCCGCGTTGGATATCACGCCGCGACAACCGGCCAGCACGGCGATAAACCCGTGGCGCGACGGCGGTTCGAAGCGCAGGTTGCGCCATTGGCTGGGGGTGCGAATGGCGGGGTGAAAGCAGACGAAGCGCTGCTGACCAAAACGCGACAACAGGGCGGCGATCGCCTCGGTCTGCTCGAACGGTAGATAGACCAGGATCTCGCCGTTATCCGGCGCAGCGGCGATAGGGTCGATCACCGGCGGCAACAAGGGGTGACCAAAGTGAAACCAGTGCAGCCCGAGCGGCTGATCCACAGGAGCAAAGTGGCGCATCAGCTGACGGCTTACCCCATCCTCCCCCCAGCGCGGAATGGGCCAGTTGAAGCTGGCCTGATGGCTGACGGTGAGGCTCGGCTTGCCATAGCGGCGGGCGGCGTGGGCGGTTAGCGGCTCAAAATCGCTCACCACCAGATCGTATTCGCTGCAATCGAGAGCCCGCAGATCCCGCCAGAAGGTGAGCGGCGAGGCGGCTTGCAGGGTACGCCATGGAGAAACTCGCCCCTCGTGACTGACAAAAGTGAGGCCGGGAAAGGCGCGGTAGGCGCCAAACTCTTCCATGTCGAAGTAGCGGTCGGCGGGGCGGCCGCTAAAGAGATAATCCACCTCGACCCCTGCCGTGCGCAGCGCCCGAGCCAGGGTGCGACTGCGACTGATATGGCCGTTGCCGGTGCCTTGCACCCCGAACAGTATCCTCATGAGTGGCTCCAGCCGAGCGCCAGCACGGCGCACCCGCCACCCAGCAGGGCACCGGCTACCAGATCACTCAGGTAGTGCACCCCGAGCAGCAACCGGGATGCCCCCACCAGCGCCGCCCAGCCAAACAGCAGGGGCGCCCAGAGCGGAAAGCCGGTGGCCAGTATGGTGGCCATCAGAAAAGCGGCGGCGGTGTGGCCGGAGGGGAGACTGTAACGATCGGAAGGAGTGATAAAGACCGGCAAGCCGACCGGCCGTTGCCGTTTCAGGCTGTTTTTCAGCAGCAGATAGAGGGGCAATTCGATGGCAAAGGCTAGCAGCGCCAGTCGCACCAGCTCCCGCTCTGCCTCCCCCTGCCACCAGAGCAGGGCGGCCAGCACGGCGTAAAGCGGACCATCACCGGTGCGGGAAATGAGACGACTCACCCTCGCCTGCTGCCGGTTGTAGCCGTGAAGCAGGCAGACCCGGCACACCTGCAGGTCCCATTGCTGGATCTTGTTCATATCCCCTCCTTCCCTGAATTCTGCTTGCAGAGTAAGAAGGCGGGATGACGTTACGTTGAACAAGGGATAACAGATTTATGAAAAAAGGGCCGAATGGCCCTTTTTAATCTCGATGTTGCGGCAAAATCAGTGGCTGCCGCGCAGACCGGTCTCCATCAGACGGCAGTTGTGGTCCGCCAGACGGGCCATGAAGTGCTCATCCACTTTCAGACCAAACACCTGCTCGTAGAGATCTTTCATCACGAATGGCTGCCACATCATGCTGAGGAAGGAGATCTTCAGCATGTCGGGATCCAGGTTGTCACCCAGCTCACCGTTGGACTTCATGGTTTCCAGCAGGGCATCGAACTGCGGCAACTGACGTTCCAGCAGGCGGTTCAGCACAAAATCCCGGCCCGGGCTCTTCTCGGTCGACAATGCGCTGGAGATGGCAGAGGTCAGCTCGCTGTTGGGCGCCATCACCTGATAGTAGGTGTTGAGCAGCTCGTTGAGGCTGTGATTGCTGTGTTCATCTTGCCAGGCATGGTCGAGGGGCTCGGCGACATCGCCCAGCACCGCTTTGTAAAGACCCTCTTTACTGCCGAAGTAGTAGTGGATCATTGCCAGATTGGAGCCAGCAAGCTCCGCGATTTCGCGTGTAGTCACCTTGCTATAGGGAGTATTGAGAAAACGCTCACGGGCGGCAGCAAGCAACTTGTCACGAATGTCAGAACGTCCGACCGGACGACCAGGTCTACGTTTTTCCATTTAACACCTCAGATAATTCAGCCAATGCTGATAAGTCGATCTGGTTGTGCAGAGAATAGAGCACAGCAGGAATGACCAGATAATCGGTCATGGGCCGAATATGGGACAAGGAAATTTGCAATCCTTTACAATCCGATTAAATACGTCAGCAGATTGCCCCTGACCTTCCGTGTTGACACAGCATAAAAATCTCGATATTGGTAAAAGCGTTATCGACTGGAAGGAATAACAACGTCATGCGTATCGCCACCCCGCTACTACTAATCTCCCTAATCGCGTTAACTCGCGCGGGATCCTTGTAGCCGGGCTAAGGCATAGCCGGAATTTACAAAAACCCGTGCACCCTGCACGGGTTTTTTTATGCCGCCGCAGGATGCACGTTACCGAACTTAGGAAGAGGGAAGTCACATGTCAGATCGGGTCATCATATTCGACACCACCTTGCGTGATGGTGAGCAGGCCCTGGCGGCCAGTTTGACAGTCAAGGAGAAGCTGCAGATAGCCCAGGCGCTGGAGCGGCTCGGTGTCGACGTCATGGAGGTGGGCTTCCCGGTCTCTTCTCCCGGCGATTTTCAATCGGTGCAAACCATCGCCCGCCACATCAAAAACAGCCGGGTCTGCGCCCTCGCCCGCGCCCTGCCCAAGGATATCGATGCCGCCGGTGAAGCCTTGCGGGTCGCCGAGGCGTTTCGCATCCACACCTTTATCTCCACCTCCTCCATCCATGTGGAGAGCAAGCTGAAAAAGAGCTTTGAGGATGTGCTGGAGATGGGGGTCGGCGCCATCAAGCACGCCCTGCGCTACACCGATGATGTGGAGTTCTCCTGCGAGGATGCGGGCCGCACGCCGATCGATAATCTCTGCCGCATGGTGGAGGCCGCCATCAAGGCGGGGGCCCGCACCATCAATATCCCGGACACCGTCGGCTACACGGTACCGACCGAGTTCTCCGGCATCATCCACACCCTGTTCAACCGGGTGCCCAACATCGACAAGGCCATCATCTCGGTCCACTGCCACGACGATCTGGGGCTCTCGGTGGCTAACTCCATCGGCGCGGTGCAGATGGGGGCCCGCCAGATCGAGTGCACCATCAACGGCATCGGCGAACGGGCGGGCAACTGCTCGCTGGAAGAGGTGGCGATGATCCTCAAAACCCGCGCCGACCTGCTCGGGGTACAAACCAATATCCGCCACAGCGAAATTCATCGCACCAGCACGCTGGTCAGCCAGCTCTGCAACATGCCGGTGCAACCCAACAAGGCGATCGTCGGGGCCAACGCTTTCTCCCACAGCTCCGGCATCCATCAGGATGGGGTGCTCAAGGCGAAAAATACCTACGAAATCATCACTCCCGAGAGCATTGGCCTGACCCAGAACAACCTCAACATGACCTCCCGCTCCGGCCGTCACGTCATCAAGCACCGGATGGAGTCCATGGGCTACGCCGAGAGCAGCTACGACCTCGACCACCTCTACGGCAAGTTCCTGACCCTGGCCGACAAGAAGGGGCAGGTGTTCGACTACGACCTCGAAGCGCTGGCCTTCTTCAGCCAGATCCACGAAGAGCCCGAGCACTTCAAGCTGGAGTACCTCGGGGTCCAGAGCGGCAGCTCGGTGCTGGCCACCGCCTCGGTCAAATTGAAAGTGGGGCAGGATCTGATCTGCGAAGCGGCCACCGGCAATGGCCCGGTGGATGCGGTCTACCAGTGCATCAACCGCATCACCGGCTATGAGATCCGCATCGACAAATATGCCCTCAAGAGCAAGGGCGAAGGGGAAGATGCCCTCGGTCAGGTCGATATCGTCGCCGAGTACAAGGGGCGCAAATTCCACGGCATGGGGCTGGCCACCGACATCATCGAATCCTCGGCCCACGCCCTGCTCCATGTGATCAACAGCATCTGGCGCGCCGATCAGGTGGCCGAACAGATGGAACGAAATAACACTATCAAGACGGAGACAGTATGAGCAGTTATCGGATCGCAGTATTGCCGGGTGACGGCATTGGCCCGGAAGTGATGGCCGAGGCCGTCAAGGTGCTGGAAAAGGTGCAGGCCAGGTTCGGCTTTGCCTTCGAATATGATCGCCACGACGTGGGCGGCATCGCCATCGACAACCACGGCACCCCGCTGCCGCAGAGCACCATCGCTGGCTGTGAAGCGGCCGACGCCGTGCTGTTCGGCTCGGTGGGCGGCCCGAAATGGGAACATCTGCCCCCCAACGATCAGCCTGAGCGTGGCGCCCTGCTGCCCCTGCGCGCCCACTTCAAGCTGTTCTGCAACCTGCGTCCGGCCCGTATCTATACCGGTCTGGAACAGTTCTCCCCGCTGCGTGCCGACATCTCCGATCGCGGTTTTGACATCGCCTGCGTGCGCGAGCTGACCGGCGGCATCTACTTCGGTCAGCCCAAGGGGCGTGAAGGGGAAGGCCCCACCGAGAAGGCATTCGACACCGAGGTATACCATCGCTTCGAGATCGAGCGCATCGCCAAGATAGCCTTCGAATCCGCCCGCGTGCGCAAGGCCAAGGTCACCTCCATCGACAAGGCCAACGTGCTCGCCTCCTCCATTCTGTGGCGTGAGGTGGTGACGCAAGTTGCCAAGGATTATCCCGATGTCGAACTGAACCATATGTATATCGACAACGCCACTATGCAGCTCATCAAGGATCCGTCCCAGTTCGACGTGCTGCTCTGCTCCAACCTGTTCGGTGACATCCTCTCCGACGAGTGCGCCATGATCACCGGCTCCATGGGACTTCTCCCCTCCGCCAGCCTCAACGAATCGGGTTTCGGCCTGTTCGAACCGGCCGGTGGTTCGGCCCCGGATATCGCCGGCAAAGGGATTGCCAACCCCATCGCCCAGATCCTCTCCGCCGCCCTGATGCTGCGCTACAGCCTGGGTCAAGAGGCTGCCGCCCAGTCCATTGAGCAGGCCGTGGCCCAGACCCTGGCCGAGGGTTACTTCACCGCCGACCTGCATCAGGCCAGCGCCCGCCATCCGGTGCAGAGCACGTCCGAGATGGGTAGCCAGATCGCCGCCCGGATCTGAGCCGCATAACAGAGAACAAGGAAGAGAGAAGCAATGGCCAAGACCCTCTATCAGAAAGTATTCGACGCCCACGTGGTACGGGAAGTGGAAGGGGAGACCCCCCTCATCTACATCGACCGCCATCTGGTGCATGAAGTGACCAGCCCGCAGGCATTCGACGGCCTGCGCGCCATGAATCGCCAGCTGCGCCGCCCGGATCTGACTTGGGCTACCATGGATCACAACGTCTCCACCACCACCAAGGACATCGCCGCCTCCGGCGAGATGGCCCGCATCCAGATGGAGACGCTGGCCGACAACTGTAAAGAGTTCGGGGTTCGCCTCTACGATCTCAACCACAAATATCAGGGGATCGTCCATGTGATGGGCCCCGAGCTCGGCATTACCCTGCCCGGCACTACCATCGTCTGCGGTGACTCCCACACTGCCACCCACGGCGCCTTCGGCTCGCTGGCGTTCGGCATCGGCACCTCCGAGGTGGAGCATGTGATGGCCACCCAGACCCTGAAACAGGGCCGCGCCAAGACCATGCGCATTTCGGTTAACGGCAAACTGGCCGAGGGCATCAGCGCCAAGGACGTGGTGCTGGCCATTATAGGCCGGGTCGGCCACGCCGGCGGTACCGGCTATGTGGTGGAATTCGCTGGCGAGGCCATCGAAGGCCTCACCATGGAAGGGCGGATGACGGTGTGCAACATGGCCATCGAGCTTGGCGCCAAGGCCGGCATGATCGCCCCCGACCAGACCACCATCGACTACATCCGTGGCAAGGAGTTCGCTCCCAAGGGCGAGGCGCTGGAACAGGCCATCGCCTACTGGCAGAGCCTCAAGAGCGACGAAGGTGCCCACTTCGATGCCGAGGTAGTGCTCGACGCCGCCGACATCGCCCCGCAGGTCACCTGGGGCACCAATCCGGGTCAGGTGATCGCCGTCAATGAACCCATTCCGGCGCCGGAATCCTTCAGCGACCTGATGGAGCAGCAATCCGCCCGCAAGGCACTCGCCTACATGGATCTGCAGCCTGGTCAGAAGCTCTCCGACGTCGCCATCAACAAGGTGTTTATCGGATCGTGCACCAACAGCCGCATCGAGGATCTGCGTGCTGCCGCCGCCATCGCCCGCGGTCGCAAGGTGGCCGCTGGCGTGCAGGCGCTGGTGGTGCCTGGCTCCGAGCAGGTGAAGGCACAAGCCGAAGCCGAGGGGCTCGACAAGATCTTCATCGAGGCCGGTTTTGAGTGGCGCCTGCCCGGCTGCTCCATGTGTCTGGCAATGAACAACGACCGGCTGCAACCGGGGGAGCGCTGCGCCTCCACCAGCAACCGCAACTTCGAAGGACGTCAGGGCCGCGCCGGCCGCACCCATCTGGTGAGCCCGGCCATGGCCGCCGCCGCCGCCGTCACCGGCCGCTTCGCCGACATTCGTGCACTGTAAGAGGAACCAATGATGACAGGATTCAAACAGCATAAAGGGATCGTCGTCCCCCTCGACAGCGCCAACGTCGACACCGACGCCATCATTCCCAAACAGTTTTTGCAAAAAGTAAACCGCATCGGTTTTGGCAAGCACCTGTTCCACGACTGGCGCTTCCTGGACGATGCCGGCCAGCAGCCCAACCCCGAGTTCGTGCTCAACCAACCGCAATTCGCCGGTGCCAGCATTCTGCTGGCCCGCGAGAACTTCGGCTGCGGCTCGAGCCGCGAGCACGCCCCTTGGGCGCTGGCGGACTACGGCTTCAAAACCATCATTGCCCCGAGCTTTGCCGATATTTTCTACGGCAACGCTATCAACAACGGCATGGTGCCGGTGCGTCTGAAGGAGGAGGAGGTCGACGCCCTGTTCCAGCTGGTCGCCGCCCAGCCGGGCATCCAGATCGAAGTGGATCTGGAAGCGAATCAGGTACGTGCAGGTAGCCTCAGCTTCGGTTTCGAGATCGACGAATTCCGCCGTTATTGCCTGCTCAACGGCTTGGATGCCATCGGCCTGACCCTGCAGCACGAGGCCGCCATCAGCGCCTTTGAGGCAAAGCAGCCGAGCTGGATTTAATCAGCCAGTTGCAAAAAACGAGTAGAATCAACAGGGAGCTTCGGCTCCCTGTTTTACTGTCCGCGACGCTTCCCACTTTGGACCACCGGAACTGGCCCGTGCCACAGGAAAGGATGATGAAGAGACCGACGGCAATTCCTCTGCTCTGTGCCCTGCTGCTTGCCCTGCCTGCGGGGGCCAGCCAAACCAGCTTCAACAACAGCCTCGGCCAGATCAGCGTCGGCTGGCAGGATAGCGAAGGCAAATCCCAACAGCTCACCTACCGGCTCGAACAGGGCAAGTTACCGCCCCTTATCGCCTATCGCCCGGCCAGAATGCAGGAGGAGGTATTGCAGGTATTGCTGCGGGAGGTGCGCCAGAACTACCCCGAGGTGCAGTTCACCCTCTCCCGCCCCTCGCTGGAGCTGCATCTGAAAAGCCGCAATCAGGACAAGGCGCGCGAGGCGATGGCCTTTCTGCAGTCCAAGCGGAGCAAAGAGGAGCAGGCGTGGCTGACCAAACACTACTTCCAGTACTTCAACACCCCCGACGGGCAGCTGGCGGTGAAGCAAGATCATGTGCGCATCGCGCTGGAGAGTCGCAGCGGGCTGGCTCCGCTGGCGGATCAGCTCAAACAGCAGGGCAGTACCGAAACAGAAGCGCGCCAGAAAACCGTGGCCCATATGCTCACCTTTATCCAGAGCATCCCCTATCAGCAGCTCGACAGCCTGAATGGAAGACAGGGCAAGGGCTTCCTCCCGCCCCGTCAGGTACTGGAACAGAACCGGGGTGATTGCGACAGCAAGGTAACCCTGATGGCCGCCATGCTGGCCCAGCTCTTTCCCGAGCTGAAACAGGCCATGGTGTTCGTCCCCGGCCATGCCCTGCTGGCTGTTGACCTGCCCGCCAAGCCGGGGGATGCGACCCTCAACTGGCAGGGGCAAAACTACCTGCTGCTCGAACCCACAGGCCCCGCCACCTTGCCTGCGGGCCAAATAGCTTCGACCAGCAAAACGCTGGTCGATAGCAAGCAGTTGAGTTTGCAACCGGTTCAGGAAAAAGGCTAACCCCCTCCCTCTGCCGATGAGGAGAGAGGATTAACCCTGAGGCAGAAACTCCACCGCCAGCAGCAACCCGCTCTCCTCCTCCAGCACCCGGATAATACGGGCATGAGCTTCAAAGGGAGGCAACAGGTTGTTGTTGGTGGCAAGACTGATCCGGATGGGCTGATTGATGTCGAGCTGGTGTTCAGAGACCGCAATTCCCATGCCGTTGGCACTGAGATCCCGGCAGATCCCCTCCAGCACCAGCTGCTGCTGATAGACGGTGACCGGAGCATTGATGACCATGCGCGCAAAGGCACGCCTTTCCTTGGTATTGGTAAGCACGCGAACATCCTCTGTTGGGTGGGCGTCATCTCATGGGTATTGCACAATTGTGCTGGTCTACCCAAAAGAACGTTAATACAATGCGGTTCGTTTCTCAAACGGGGTGCGGTTTACCGCTGAGATTATACCCGTGTACCTGATCCAGATAATGCTGGCGGAGGAATTTGAGGCATGGCGCTCATTTTTTGCGCCCTCACCCGCTGGCACCTCGTTATTAACAAGTAATAGGGAATGCCACCCATGAAGACCCTGCTGCTGGTCACCACCGGCCTGCTGTCGGCCAATGTGTTCGCCGCCGATGCTCTCACCGTCTACACCTACAGCTCCTTCACTGCCGAGTGGGGTCCGGGGCCCAAGATCAAACAGGCCTTCGAGAAAGCGTGCGACTGCACCCTCAATCTGGTTCCCCTCGAAGATGGGGTCGCCATCCTCAATCGGCTGCGACTGGAGGGCAACCACAGCAAGGCCGATCTGGTGCTGGGGCTCGACGATGCCCTCATCAGCGAAGCCAAGCAGAGCGGCCTGTTCGCCCCCCACCCCGCCAAGCTGGATGGCATCAAGGTGCCGGGGGGCTGGCAGGATGACACCTTCGTCCCCTACGACTACGGCTACTTTGCCTTTGTTTATGACAAAGACAAACTCAAGCAGCCGCCAAAAAGCCTGAAAGAGCTGGTGGAGCGTCCCGATCTCAAGGTGATCTATCAGGATCCCCGCACCTCTACCCCGGGGCAGGGGTTGATGCTGTGGATGAAGTCTGTCTACGGTGACAAGGCTCCTGAAGCCTGGGCCAAGCTGGCCAGGAAGACGGTCACCGTCACCAAGGGGTGGTCCGAGGCTTATGGCATGTTCCTCGATGGCGAAGCGGACATGGTGCTCTCCTACACCACCTCTCCGGCCTATCACCTGATAGCCGAGAACAAGCCCCAGTATCAGGCTGCGGCGTTTGAGGAGGGTCACTACCGTCAGGTAGAAGTGGCTGCCAAGCTGAAGAGCGCCAAACAGGAGAAGCTGGCTGACCAGTTCCTGCAATTTATGGTGAGCCCCGCCTTCCAGCAGGAAATCCCGACCGGCAACTGGATGTATCCGGTGATCGACACGCCGCTACCCAAGGGCTTCGAGCAGATGATCACCGTAGCCAAGCCGCTCGCCTTCAGCAGCGATGAGGTGGCAGCCAATCGCAAAGGATGGATCCGCGAGTGGCTGCAAGCCGTCACCCAGTGAGCCTTCATCTGAAACCACAGGCTCGTCCCCTCTGGTGGTTGCCGGGCAGTGCAGCCACCCTGTTGATCCTGCTGTTATCCCTCGGGCCGCTGGTGGCACTGTTGTGGCAGGCCGGTTCGCTGGCCCCGCGCACTTTGCTGGCAGACCCCTATCTGCGCCATGTGCTGGGCTTCAGTCTGGGGCAGGCACTGCTCTCCACCCTGCTGAGCCTGGGGCTCGCCATTCCGATGGCTCGCGCGCTGGCACGGCGGCGCTTCATTGGCCGAACCCTGCTGATCAAGTTGTTTGGCCTCTCGCTGGTACTACCGGTCATCATCGCCATCTTCGGTATCGTGGCGGTACACGGCAAACAGGGGTGGCTACCGCAACTGCTACGGTCACTGGGGCTGGATCCCGGCAACTACCTCTACGGCCTGTTCGGCATCCTGCTGGCCCACGTCTTCTTCAACATGCCGCTGGCGGCCCGCCTGATGCTGCAGAGTATAGAGAGCATCCCCGAATCGAGCTGGCGCCTCGCCAGCCAGCTCGGCATGCGCTCATCCCACATCTTCCGGCTGCTGGAGTGGCCGCTTATTCGCGGCATATTGCCCGGGCTGGCCAGCCTCATCTTTATGCTCTGCTTCACCAGCTTCACTACCGTGCTGGCACTGGGGGGCGGGCCGAAATCCACCACCCTGGAGGTGGCCGTCTATCAGGCGCTGCGCTTTGACTTCGATCTCGCCACCGCGGGCGGATTGGCGCTGGTGCAGCTGATCCTGACCGCCGCCCTGCTCGCCCTGCAACACAAGCTGCAGAGCACCCCGGCCAGTCGGGTGACCCCCCGTCGTCCCTGCCTGCGACCGGACCGTCATCAGCCGGGCACGGCCGTGGTGGACCTGCTCTCGCTCGGTATCGGGCTCGCCATCTTTCTGCCACCACTGCTGGCCATCGTCGTCGCCGGCCTTCACCCCGGCCTGCTGACGGCTCTCACCTCCAGCAAACTGTGGCAGGCGAGCGGCCAGTCGCTGCTGATTGCGCTGGCGGCAGGCACCCTGGCGACCCTGCTCGGCAGCGGCCTGCTGCTCACCAGCCGTCACCTCAAGGTGCGCACCCGCCAGCGGCGGGCTGCGGCCCTGTGGGAGGCCAGCGGCTCGATGATCCTGATGATCCCGGCGGTGGTGCTCTCCACCGGTCTCTTCATCCTGTTTATGCCGTTCGCCGATGTGTTCGCCCTCGGCCCCTGGCTGGTGGTGCTGGTCAACGCCCTGATGGCGCTACCCTACGTGCTGCGCACCCTCTCCGCCCCCATGCAGCTGGTGGTGCGCCAATACGACCGGCTGGCGGATAGTCTGGGGGTACGCGGCCTGCATCGCCTGCGACTGGTGGAGTGGCCGCTGCTGCGCCGCCCGCTGGCACTGGCGATGGCGCTGTCGATGATCCTCTCGCTGGGGGATCTCGGCGCCATCGCCATGTTTGGCAGTCAGGAGCTCACCACCCTGCCCTGGCTGCTCTATCAACAGCTTGGCAGCTATCGATTGACCGAGGCAGCCGCCACCGCTCTGCTGTTGCTGACACTCTGTTTCTCCCTGTTCTGGCTGGTGGAGCGGGGACTTGGAGGAAAAAATGGCGAGCAACATTGAGATACTAAACGCCTTGCGCCCCTGTGCCAGCGTTTCTGCGGCTGTTCCGGCTGGTGGAACGGACCCTTTGAGGAGGAAAACATGCTGAACATTGATACGCTTGCGACCAGCTACCCCGACTGGCGCGTCAGCTTCAGCGCGACCCTGCCCAAGGGGGAGATCACCGCGCTGATTGGCCCAAGCGGCGCGGGCAAGTCGACCCTGCTCGGGATGATCGCCGGCTTCGTGCCGGTGGAATCAGGCCGCCTCAGTTTCGATGGTGAAGACCTGCTGCCACTGGGCCCCGCCGAGCGACCGATCACCACCCTGTTTCAGGATCACAACCTGTTCCTCCATCTGTCGGTGTTCGACAATATCGCCATCGGCTTGCACCCGGGCCTGCGCCTGAGTGCCGCCCAACGGGCACAGGTGATCGATGCAGCCGGGCGGGTTGGCCTTGGTGAGATGTTAGACCGCCAGCCTGAACAGCTCTCCGGCGGCCAGCAGCAGCGGGTCGGGCTGGCTCGCGCGCTGGTGCGCGGCAAACCGCTGCTGCTGCTGGATGAGCCCTTCTCTGCCCTCGATCCGGCCCTGCGCCGGGAGATGCTGGCGGAAGTGGCGAGGCTAGCCTGCGAGCAAGGCATTACCGTACTGATGGTCTCCCACAATCCTGAGGATGCCCAGCTTATCGCCGATCAGGTGCTCTTTGTGGACGAGGGGCGCATCGCCCTGCAGGGAAAGCCGGATATTCTGCAACACAGCAACCACCCGGGGCTGCTGCGCTACCTTGGACAGTGACCCAAGGACACTGAACTGGTGACGGGATCAAAAAAGGGAAGCCAAGTGGCTTCCCTTTTTCATATGAAGATAGTCAGCTAAATCAGAGATTTTCCTCGGCGAACGAAGCCAGTCGGCTGCGCACCACGCCATTGAGGAAGATGTTGGCACTGCCGTCGAAATCCTTGAAACGCTCGACGATGTAGGTGAGACCCGAGGTCACCGGGCTCAGGTAGTTGGAGTCGATCTGGGCCAGGTTACCGGAGCAGACGATCTTGGTGCCCTCGCCGCAGCGGGTGATGATGGTCTTGATCTGGGATGCGGTCAGGTTCTGGCACTCATCCAGCAGCACGAAGGTGTTCTGGATGCTGCGCCCGCGCATAAAGTTGACCGATTTGAACTGGATGTTGGCCTTCTCCATGATGTAGCTGAGCGAGCCGCTCATGTTCTCGTCCTGCTTGTGCAGCACCTCCAGGGTGTCAGTCACCGCCGCCAGCCAGGGCATCATCTTCTCCTCCTCGGTGCCGGGCAGGAAGCCGATGCTTTCGGCAATTTCCGGGGTATTCCGGGTGACGATCACCTTCTCGTAAATGCCCTTCTCAATCACCAGCTCCAAGGCCGCCGCCATTGCCAGCAAGGTTTTACCGCAACCGGCCGGGCCGGTCAGGATCACCAGATCGATGTGCGGATCGAGCAGTGCATCCAGCGCCATCCCCTGATAGACATTCTTGGGATGGACACCCCACGCCTTGCGGGACATCAGTCGCTCACGGCCCAGATCCTTGATGCGGATCTTGCTGCCATCGTTGCTGAGCACCCGGGCTGCGAAGAAATTCTCTTCATCCACCAGATACTGGTTTACGTGAACCCCTTCCAGCAGATTGGCATCGATCACATGGATGGTATCGCGGCCATGGGTCTCGCTCTCGCACTCGCCAACCCGCTCCCAGAAGCTGCCGGGCACCACCTGAAAGCCCTTGGCCAGCAGGCGGATATCATCGATCAGCTGGTCACTGCGGTAATCTTCAACGTGAGCAAGCCCTGCCCCTTTAGCCTTGAGGCGCATATTGATGTCTTTGGTGACCAGCACCACCTGACGCTTCAACTCGTGCTTTTGCAGATAGAGGGCCGCGTTGATGATGCGGTTGTCGGCCTCCTTGTCGGTAAAGACCTCGGCATCCTGCGGCAGATGGTGATCGCTGAAGATGCTGATATTGCCGCTCGCTTCGCCAGCCAGCGGAACGCCCTGAGTGATCTGATCCGGGGTTGCATCGCGGAACACATCTTCCAGCGCACGGATGGCGACCCGCGCGTCGCGGCTGACATCCTTGTTGCGATCCTTGATGTTATCGAGCTCTTCCAGCACCGTCATGGGGATGAGCACGTCGTGCTCTTTGAAGGAGTAGATAGCGAGGGGTTCGTGAAGCAGAACGTTGGTATCCAGGATAAACAGCTTTCGGTCCGTATTGTCCATAAGCATCCTCCTTGGCACTGAAGGGCCACGTGTGTGAATCTCAGATGTCATTGAAACCACACGGCCGTGACAGTTTTATTACCCTCAACGCTACGCCCGATTTTACTATCGCGCAACAAATCACTTGGCCGCCTGATTTGATTGCGCATAAAAACAGCAATCCAAAGACCGGCACTGTGGCCGGTCTTTTTTCTATCGTTCAACTACTTGGGCATGTCTGTCAGCCGCACTTGGAGTCGCCACAGTTGAGGCAGGTCATGCAGCCATCCTTCAGCACCAGCGCCTTGGTGTGGCACTTGTAGCAGAGCGCGGCATTGGCCGGGAAACCACTGCCAGCCTGCTGCTCTTCGGCCTCCTGAGCGGCTTTAAACTCGGCCTGTTTCTCGGCCAGAAACGCCTGCTGATGCTCATCCAACCCCGGCGCCTTGAGCATGCCGATCTCGGTGAGATGGCTCTCGATCACGTTGCCAATTTCGGCGATCAGCGACGGCACATACTTGCCCTTGTTCCAGTAGCCGCCCTTGGGATCGAATACGGAACGCAGCTCCTCGACCAGGAAGGTGACATCCCCCCCCTTGCGGAATACCGCCGAGATGATGCGGGTCAGCGCCACGATCCACTGGTAGTGCTCCAGACTCTTGGAGTTGATGAAAATCTCGAACGGACGGCGAGTTTCGTGAACCGTGCCCTCGTTGAGAATAATGTCGTTGATGGTGATGAACAGCGAGTGCTCGGAGACATGCTCCGGCGTCTTCAGTTTGTAGGTGGTGCCCATCAGCCGCTCCGGGCGCAGCACGGTTTCGTGCATGTGCACCACGTCATCCTGCGCAGAGAGATCTTCTTGCGGCTCATCCTTGGTACGCACCTTGTAGGCGACGATTTTTTTGTCGATCTTTTTGACCATAATGTCGTTCTCAGAATTTACCGTAATAGCCTTCTTTCAAGGCGTCGTAGAGGTTGGCGGCAGTGTGCAGCTCACCATCGTATTCGATCTCTTCGTTCCCCTTGACGGAGATGACGGAGCCATCCTCCAGGGTGAAATCGTACAGGGTGTTCTCCAGATCCTTCTCCTTCACCAGCACGCCCTGGAAGGCCTCCGGGTTGAAGCGGAAGGTGGTGCAGCCCTTGAGACCAGAGTCCGAGGCATACATGTAGATGTCCTTGAACTGCTCGAACGGGAAATCGGTCGGCACATTGGCGGTCTTGGAGATGGAGGAGTCAATCCAGCGCTGGGCCGCCGCCTGAATGTCCACATGCTGCGCCGGGCTGATGTCATCGGCAGTAATGAAATAGTCCGGCAGACGGCTCGCTTCATCATCGGCATAGGGCATGGCGGCCGGATTCACCAGCTCGCGATAGGCCAGCAGCTCGAAGGAGTAGACATCCACGCTCTCCTTGCTCTTCTTGCCCGGCTTGATGACGTTGCGGCTGTAGTGGTGAGCAAAGCTCGGCTCGATGCCGTTGCTGGCGTTGTTGGCCAGTGACAGCGAGATGGTGCCGGTGGGCGCAATACTGCTGTGGTGAGTGAAACGCCCACCCACTTCGGCCAGCTCGGCGACCAGCGCAGGATCCACTTCGGCAACCTGTTGCATGTAGCGGCTATAGCGTGCGTGCAGAACCTTGCCCTTCACCTTGTCGCCTACCTTGATGCCATCAGCCGCCATTTCCGGGCGCAGACGCAGCATCTTGCCGGTCACTTCGAACTCCTGCTCCATGATGGGGGCTGGGCCCTTCTCCCTGGCAAGACGCAGGGACTCCTGCCAGCCGGCCATCGCCAGCTCCTGGGATACCTGCTCGGTAAAGGCTACGGATGCCGCAGAGCCGTACTTGATCTGCAGCATGGTGAGGGTCGAACCAAGACCCAGGAAACCCATGCCATGCCGGCGCTTGGCTGTGATCTCCTCGCGCTGTTTGGCCAGTGGCAGTTGGTTGATCTCTACCACATTGTCGAGCATGCGGGTAAAGATGGCTACCACCTTGCGAAACGCCTGCCAATCGAACGCAGCGTTTTCAGTAAAAGGGTCGCGCACAAACTTGGTCAGATTGACCGAACCCAGCAGACAGGCACCGTAGGGTGGCAACGGCTGCTCGCCACAGGGGTTGGTCGCGCGGATCTCTTCACAGAACCAGTTGTTGTTCATCTGGTTGACCTTGTCGATCAGGATGAAGCCGGGCTCTGCATAGTCATAGGTGGAGGTCATGATGACATTCCACAGCTTGCGGGCTGGCATGGTCTTGTAGACCTTGCAGGCGACCTGCCCCAACTCGTTGAATACAACCCCTTCCTTGTTGGGCCAGTCGGCCCATAGCACCTGAGCGGGATCGTCCAGCGCAATGCCATCCTGCTCCACCTCTTTGGCGGTGTAGGGGAAGATCAGCGACCAGGGTGCATCCTCTTTCACCGCCTTGACGAAATCTTCGGTGATGAGCAGGGAGAGGTTGAACTGACGCAGGCGGCCATCTTCACGCTTGGCCTGAATAAACTCGATCACATCGGGATGGCGGATATCCATGGTGCCCATCTGGGCGCCGCGACGGCCACCGGCTGACGAGACGGTGAAACACATCTTGTCATAGATATCCATAAAGGAGAGCGGGCCGGAAGTGTAGGCACCGGCACCGGAGACAAAGGCACCGCGCGGGCGCAAGGTCGAGAAGTCATAGCCGATACCGCACCCGGCTTTCAGGGTCAGACCGGCCTCGTGCACCTTGCCGAGGATATCGTCCATCGAATCTTCGATGGTGCCGGAAACAGTACAGTTAATGGTTGAAGTGGCAGGCTTGTGCTCAAACGCCCCCGCATTAGAGGTGATGCGGCCCGCCGGAATGGCCCCATTGCGCAGCGCCCACAGGAACGGCTCATACCAGGCCTCAGGCTCCAGCTCCTGTTCTGCCAACGCACGGGCTACCCGCTGGTAAGTCTCATCGATAGAGCTGTCGATGGGAGTACCATCCTTGCTCTTGAGGCGATACTTGCTATCCCAGATCTCGAGGGACGTTTCCTGCATGGGGATAAGGCGGGAGCCAAGCTCACTCTCCAGCACCGGGTTCGATTTAGCCATTTTCAATCAACCTTATGTGAATGCATCAACATCATGACAACAGCAGAAAACACAACTAATGGTGCCATCTAAAATTAATGACACAACATATAGTACACCTGATGCCATGAGGGCGCCGATTCTAACCTAAAAAAATGCCCCGGCCAGCAGATTTCTTGGCCAGGGCACTTAACTGATTAATTTGCTGAGAGATTTAACACTCAGAGATAGATCAGGGCTTCTTGACGTAAACGATCGGTGTTTCACCCGCCATATTCAGATAGAACTCGTAGACGCCATCGGCATCCGGTGAGAACTTCATGTCCTCATACTTGGAGCAGGGATTGACCGGCACACCCTCACCACCCAACACGGCAACACCATCACTCGGGCTCTTGTAGCCAAAGTTGGTACCGCAGCTCCAGCCTGAATCAGCAAACTTGAACTTGTAGGGGGCCCACTCTTTCTTGAGGGTGCCTTTGGCCATATAGAGCTTGTCGGCCACCTTGACTACCTTGCTTTCATCAGTCGCCATCCAGTCGTTCATTTCCCCGCGCAGGTAGATGGACTTGCCACCGAAGTCGCTGTTGTCTGCCCCAGCCTGCTCTGCACCACCATTGGATGCGCAACCGCCTAATACCAGGGTTCCCGCCGCCAGCATCATCGTTACTGTTCTCTTGAACATGAGTCTATTCCTTAAATTATTGTGATTCCTTGGTCCATCAATATGGACTGAAGAATTAAACCAGAGGAGGCATCACAAGAAAGGTAGAGGCATCACATTCTGTGTTTTTTATATCCAACCCATTGAACCAGCGAGCAAATATTGAACACGAAAGGAGATCCCTTTGGGGTTTCGCAGGGGGATTCAATGAATGACAAGAAGGGAAAAGCTTAATAAGCTGGCGACTTGCTGAATAGCAGGTAATAAAAAACCCCGCTCATAGAGCGGGGTTTCTTGTATTGGGTGCCTGGCAGTGTCCTACTCTCGCATGGCGAATGCCACACTACCATCGGCGCTAC
>NZ_JAAKVR010000020.1:0-102540 GCF_049175755.1 Aeromonas sp. 600282
TCCCATGCCGAACTCAGAAGTGAAACGCGGTAGCGCCGATGGTAGTGTGGCATTCGCCATGCGAGAGTAGGACACTGTCAGGCACCTATTTAGAAGAGGCTTCCCATTCGGGAGGCCTTTTTGCATTTCTGCAATTCAAAAACTGCCCTGCCGCCGGCATTTTAGTAAAAGTGCTGGGCTATCAAGGGATTGCCCGTTACTCTTTAGCCGTTGCCGATTAACACGTGATGCTGCCAGCGAGGTATTGATGGCTACGTTGAAGGAAATTGCACAGGAAGCGGGGGTTTCTCTCGCCACGGTATCCCGGGTACTGAACGAGGATCCCAGCCTGAGCGTCAAGGAAGAGACCAAGCAGCGGATCTTCGAGATTGCCGAACGGCTGGAGTACAAGACCAGCAGCGCCCGCAAGGGGGTGCACAAGAGCAAGCTGCACTTTCTGGTGGTCTATGCCTATCCCCAGAGTACCGAGGTCAACGACCCTTACTATCTCGCTATCCGTTATGGCATCGAGACCCAGAGTGCCCGCCTCAATATCGAACTGACCCATCTCTACAACTGTGGTGAAGGGCGTGAATTGAGCGCCGTGGATGGCATTCTGGTGGTCGGCACACTCACAGCCGAACGTCTCGTCCAGCTAAGGGCTTGTTCCAGCCAGCTGGTGTTTGTCGACTGCCGTTCACAGGGAGAGTTCGACTCGGTCGATGTGGATCTCGCCCTGATCAGCCAGCAGGTCGTCGATTACTTCATCGCGCAGGGGCACCAGCGTATCGGTTATATCGGTGGCCAGGATGAGAATCCTGATCTGCGCGAACTGGCCTTCCGGGATTATGGCCAGCGGCTGGGGGTGGTGCAGGAGAGCGATCTCTATCGCGGCGACTTCTCCAGCGCCTCCGGCTACCAGTTGGCGAAGGAGATGCTGGCAGGGGATTGGCCCAAGGCGCTGTTCGTCGCCTCCGACTCCATCGCCATTGGTGTGCTGCGTGCCATTCATGAGAAGGGACTGGCGATTCCCCAGCAGATCGAGCTTATCAGCGTCAACGATATTCCGACCGCCAAGTTCACCTTCCCGCCGCTCTCCACGGTGCGGATCCACTCCGAGTTGATGGGCTCCCAGGGGGTCAATTTGCTGGTTGAGCGGCTGCGAGACGAGCGGGATATTCCCCTTCGGGTGCTGGTACCGAGCAAGTTGACCCTGCGTGGCACCACCCGCTGATTTTAGTAAAATAAGTCACTTTTTAGTCGCGCCATCTTGCGGTGGTGCGACACCTCTCCCAAGCAAACCTCTTTCCCATATCATCCAGTAACTTCATATCATATTGTTTTATAGTTGATTTTATTGCTAACCAGCCAACTCTTATCAACATCCATGCCACTCATCCATATCTTGCCCTCCTTTATCTCCCGCTTCTGATCTCGCTCACAAAACCATCTGTTCATTGTGATCAGGTTAAAACTTTACCAATCTAAAGCTGATATTTAGTAAATGTTTATCTAGAGTTTACCCAGTTAACGTTGCCTTGTTCCGGGAGGACATGTGAATAACTGGGAAAACGTCCAATTCGTTGGTGAAAACAGGCTGGCTCCGCGCGCCTACTTCTTCTCTTATGCCGACCACGCGCTGGCGGCCACTATGCAGCGCGAGCTGAGTCGCCGTTTTCTGAGCCTTGGCGGCCAGTGGCAGTTCCACTACTTCGACCACCCCCTGCAGGTGCCGGAGGCCTTCTATCACAGCCCCATGAACGAGTGGAGCCAGATCACCGTGCCCAACATGTGGCAGATGGAGGGTCATGGCCAGCTGCAGTACACTGACGAAGGTTTTCCCTTCCCCATCGACGTGCCCTTCGTGCCGACTAACAACCCCACCGGCGCCTATCAGCGCAGCTTCACGCTGAGCCCGGCCTGGGACGGCGAGCAGGTGATCATCAAGTTTGACGGGGTGGAGACCTACTTCGAGGTCTATGTGAACGGCCACTACGTCGGCTTCAGCAAGGGGAGTCGTCTCACCGCCGAGTTCGATATCAGCGCCTACGCCAAGGTTGGGGAGAACCTGCTGTCGGTGCGGGTGATGCAGTGGGCCGACTCCACCTATATCGAAGATCAGGACATGTGGTGGATGGCGGGGATCTTCCGCGACGTCTATCTGGTGGGCAAACCGGCCGCCCATGTGCAGGACTTCTTCATCCGCACCGCGCTGGCCGATGACAATCAGAGCGCTACCCTGAGCTGCGATATCCAGCTCGAGAACCTGGGGGCGGCCGCCCGTGATCACCGTCTGGTCTGGTCCCTGCTGGATCAGGGCAGCGAGATCGCCAGCGGCTCCCTCGACCATCTCGCCATCGACGGCAAGTGTGATTGCCACTTCACGCTGGATCTGGCCAACCCCCATCTGTGGAGCGCCGAAGACCCTTACCTCTACCAGCTGCAACTCTCCCTCTACAACGGTCGGGGTGAGCTGCTGGAAGTGATCCCGCAGCGGGTCGGGGTGCGTGAAATCAAGGTCAAGGATGGCCTCTTCTACGTCAACGGCCACTACCTCAAGCTGCACGGGGTGAACCGTCACGACAACGACCACCTCAAGAGTCGCGCGGTCGGCATGGATCGGGTGGAGCGCGATATCGTGCTGATGAAGCAGCACAACCTCAACTCGGTGCGCACTGCCCACTACCCGAACGACCCGCGCTTCTACGAGCTGTGCGACCAGTACGGCCTGTTCGTGATGGCGGAGACCGACGTGGAGACCCACGGCTTTGCCAACGTCGGCGATCTCAGCCGCATCACCGATGACCCCTTCTGGGAGCCGGTGTTCGTGGATCGCATAGAGCGCCACGTGCACGCCCAGAAGAACCACCCCTCCATCATCATCTGGTCACTCGGCAACGAATCCGGCTACGGCTGCAACATCAGGGCCATGTACCAGCGCTGCAAGGCGATCGACCCGACCCGGCTGGTGCATTACGAAGAGGATCGCGATGCCGAGGTGGTGGACGTGGTTAGTACCATGTATTCCCGCGTCTCCCAGATGAACTGCTTCGGCGAGTTCCCGATGGATAAGCCGCGCATCCTCTGCGAATACGCCCACGCCATGGGTAATGGCCCGGGTGGCCTCAGCGAGTACCAGCAGGTGTTTGACCGCCATCCCCACATTCAGGGTCACTACATCTGGGAGTGGTGCGATCACGGCATTCTGGATCAGGACGAGCAGGGGCGCCCCGTTTACAAGTACGGCGGCGACTACGGCGACTACCCCAACAACTACAACTTCTGCATGGATGGCCTCATCTATCCGGATCAGACCCCGGGGCCTGGCCTGCGCGAATACAAGCAGGTGATCTGCCCGGTCAAGGTGCGCGCTCTGGATCTGGCGAGCGGCAAGCTGGCGGTCGAAAACCGCTACTGGTTCTCCACTCTCGACGATATCCGTCTGCTGGTCGAAGTGAAAGCCGAGGGCGAACTGCTGGCCAGCCAGCAAATCCGACTTGAAGGGATTGCCCCCGGTGCCACTACCGATCTGCAACTCGAACTGCCATCCCTCGATGGGCGGGAAACCTTCGTCCAGCTGCGGGTCATCAAGGCCAGTGCCACCCGCTACAGCGCGGCGGAGCACGAGCTGGGCCAGTACCAGTTCCGGCTGAAAGAGTCGACTCGCCAGCTGCTGCCCTTTGCCAATCCCAATGCTACTGCGCTGCAGATTGCCGATGAGCGCCTCGCGCTGACCCTGAGTGGCAGCGGCTTTGCCCTGCGTTTCTCGCGCCTCGACGGCAAGCTGGTGAGCTGGCAGCAGGATGGTATCGAGCTGATTGAGCGCGCGCCGCGCCTCACCTTCTTCAAGCCGATGATCGACAACCA
This sequence comes from Aeromonas sp. 600282, assembly GCF_049175755.1. Taxonomy (NCBI): domain Bacteria; kingdom Pseudomonadati; phylum Pseudomonadota; class Gammaproteobacteria; order Aeromonadales; family Aeromonadaceae; genus Aeromonas; species Aeromonas sp. 600282. Next base: position 3,847 of record NZ_JAAKVR010000020.1, read on the forward strand.
CAAGCAGGAGTACGAGAGCCTGTGGCACCCGAATCACCTGCAGATCATGCAGGAGCACTTCCGCACCTTAAGCTGGCGCCAGCTGGGTGAGGTGGTCGAGGTGACGGTCGAGAGCCTGATCGCGCCGCCGGTGTTCGATTTCGGCATGCGCTGCCGCTACGTCTACACCCTGAGCCCGAACGGCCAGCTGCACGTGGCACTGTCCGGCCAGCCCTACGGTGGCTATGACGACATCATCCCCAAGATCGGCTTCGAGCTGGGTATTCGTCAGGATCTCGACCGGGTGCACTACTACGGCATGGGACCGGGCGAGAACTATCAGGACAGCCGCCAGAGCAACTGGATCGACAGCTTCCAGAGTACAGTCAGCGAGATGTGGGAGCACTACCCCTTCCCACAGGATAACGGCAACCGCCAGCAGGTGCGCTGGGCGACCCTGACCAACCGTCACGGCGCCGGTCTCTACGTGCGGCCCGATGCCCCCATCAACCTGAGCGTCTGGCCCTACAGCTGGGAGCATATCCACGCGGCGCAGCACATCAACGAGCTGGAGCCCTGCGGTTATCTCACCCTCAATCTGGATCACAAGGTACTGGGGCTCGGCTCCAACTCCTGGGGCTCCGAGGTGCTGGACTCCTGGCGGGTGCGCTTCGAGCCGTTCTGCTTCGGCCTGACCCTGCTGCCCATCGCCCGTGGCAACCTCAATCCGGCTGCGCTGGCCGGGCTCGACCTCACCATCAACGGCGGGAGGAACCTCGCATGATCACCCTGGACAACCTGACCCTGTTCAAAAACATCTACCGGGAGGGCAAGAAGTGGGGCCGCTGCGTGGAGGCCATCAACAACCTGCCGAACCTCAAGCCCGGCATCTGCCACTCCATCGGTGACTCCCTCACCTACCGCTTGCAGGAGGGGGCCAGCCCGGCCACCTCCCTGTTCGAGGGGCAGCGCCGCTACTTCGACGTCCACTACTACCTGGAAGGGGAAGAGACGGTGGAGTGGGCTGCCAAGCCGGATCTGCGGGTCGAGCAGGCCTATGACGACACCACCGACCGCGAGTGGCTGGCCGGCGAGGTGCGTGAGCGCCAGAAAGTCGGTAACGGTCAGGTGGTGATCTTCGAGAACGATGAAGCCTACCGGTTCGTCGGCGACGGGCCGGTGCGCAAAGTGATCATCAAGGTCACCGTCGAAGGCGGCTACTTCAAGAACAAATAACAAGCCGCCGGTTCTGCATTGACAAAAGCCGGAAGGGCGGGGCTCACCCTACAAATCATGCCCCGCCCTTTCGCGAGATAACTACAGGTCTGGAGATGCACCATGTCTGATTCCAAACGCAATACGATAGGCAAGTTTGGTCTGCTGTCGCTCACCTTCGCGGCGGTATTCAGCTTCAACAACGTCATCAACAACAACATCGAGATCGGTCTGGCCTCGGCCCCGATGTTCTTTCTGGCCACCATTTTTTACTTCATTCCGTTTTGTCTGATCATTGCGGAATTTGTGTCACTGAATAAGAACTCCGAAGCGGGGGTTTATGCCTGGGTGAAGAGCTCCCTCGGCGGTCGCTGGGCCTTCATCTCCGCCTACACCTACTGGTTCGTGAACCTCTTCTTCTTCACCTCGCTGCTGCCGCGGGTTATCGCCTACGCCTCCTATGCCTTCCTCGGCTACGAGTACATTCTCACCCCGGTGGCGACCACGGCGTTGAGCATGGTGCTGTTTGCCTTTGCCACCTACGTCTCCACCAACGGCGCCAAGATGCTCGGCCCCATCACCTCGGTGACCTCGTCCCTGATGCTGCTGCTGACCCTCTCCTACATTCTGCTGGCAGGTGCGGCTCTGGTGGGCGGTGTGCAACCGGCTGACCCCATCACGGTAGAGGCCATGGTCCCCGATTTCAGCTGGGCCTTCCTCGGTATCACCACCTGGATCTTTATGGCAGCCGGTGGCGCCGAGTCGGTGGCGGTCTACGTCAATGACGTGAAGGGGGGCTCCAAGTCATTCGTGAAGGTGATCATCATCGCCGGGATCTTTATCGGCGTGCTCTACTCCATCGCCTCCCTGCTGATCAACGTGTTCGTGCCGAGCGGTACCCTGAAATATACCGGCGGCTCGGTGCAGGTGTTTGAAGGGCTGGCAGCCTACTTCGGCCTGCCGGAGATCCTGATGAACCGCTTTGTCGGGCTGGTCTCCTTCACCGCCATGTTCGGCTCCCTGCTGATGTGGACGGCGACCCCGGTGAAGATCTTCTTCTCCGAAATCCCGGCCGGCATCTTTGGCAAGAAAACCGTCGAGCTGAACGAGAACGGCGTGCCCGCCCGTGCTGCCTGGATCCAGTACCTCATCGTGCTGCCGCTGATGGTGATCCCGACCCTGGGCTCCAACACAGCGCAGGATCTGATGAACACCGTCATCAACATGACCGCCGCCGCCTCCATGCTGCCGCCGCTGTTCATCATGCTGGCCTACCTCAATCTGCGTTTGAAGCTCGACCACCTGCCGCGGGAGTTCAGGATGGGTTCGCGCACCACCGGCATCGCCGTGGTCTCGGTGCTGATCGCCATCTTCTCGGTGGGCTTCCTCGCCTCCACCTTCCCGACCGGCGCCGACATCATGACCATCATCTTCTACAACGTCGGCGGGATCGTGATTTTCCTCGGCTTCGCCTGGTGGAAATACAACAGATACGAGGCCTCCCTCAGTGCCGAAGCGCGTGCCAAAGAGGCCGAGCCGACAGCGCAGGTTGCCATGCAGACGCCATAGCCACTGCATTGAATCCCAATCAAACCGGGTGGCCGTTGGCCACCCGCAAACCGTTGAACCAGAAAAGGAAAAGAGCATGAGCGAGACGATCGAGTTTGCCGAATTCAAACGGGTCGAGATGAAGGTGGGCAAGGTGCTGGAGGTGGTGCGTCACCCCGGGGCCGACAAACTCTACATCGTCCAGATCGACGTGGGTGGCGAGCGGCCGCTGCAGACCGTCACCAGTCTGGTGCCCTACTACAGCGAAGAGGAGCTGATGGGCAGCGAGGTGGTGGTACTGACCAACCTTAAGCCCACCAAAATGCGCGGCGAGCGCTCCGAGTGCATGTTGCTCTGCGCCGAGACCCCGGACGAGAGCCAGAGCGTGCTGTTGCAGCCGCGGGTGCCGATGGCGCCGGGCACTCCGATCGTCTGACTGGTATTGCGAGCCGGTGCTGGAGACGGCACCGGTTCACCAACGAGGCCGCCCACGCGGCCCGATCATAACAAGAGAGTAAAGCGCAGGGCCGACAGACCCTTGCCGAACACATCACAGAGTCACAGCGTTACCCGCAGGGAGCGCGAGTCCACTGGAGGACACCATGTCTGAATCCGTACGCGGCACCATAGGCAAGTTTGCCCTGTTGTCGATGACCTTTGCCGCCGTATTCAACGTGCGCAACATCGTCAACAACAACATCGAACTGGGGCTCAGCTCAGCCCCTATCTTCCTGCTGGCGACCATCGTCTACTTCATCCCGTTCGTCTTCATCATCGCCGAGTTCGTCTCGGCCAATAAAAACTCCGAGTCGGGGATGTACGACTGGCTGAAAAAGCCGCTCGGTACCCGGATGGCCTATCTGGGTTCGTTTCTCTACTGGTTCGTGAACCTGTTCTGGTTCGTCTCTCTGCTGCCCAACGTCATCGCCTACGCCTCCTACGCCATGCTGGGCTATGAGTACAGCTTCTCGCCCATGGTCACTTCGATCATCTCCATCGTGCTGTTTGCGGCGGCGACCCATATCTCCACCAAGGGGGCGAGCTGGCTTGGCAAGATTGCCGAAATAGTGGCCTACGGTGTGTTTGCCCTGTTCGCCATCTATGTGCTGGGCGCCCTGATGGCTTTGAGTGGCGATCATGTGCCGGCCCAGCCCATCACGCTGGAGGCGATGACTCCCACCGTCAACTGGGCGACCCTCGGCATCATGTGCTGGATCTTCCAGGCGGCGGGTGGTGCCGAGACCGCAGCGGCCTACCTCAATGATGTGAAGGGTGGCCAGAAGTCCTTCATCAAGGTGATCATCAGCGCCGGCATCGTCATCGGCGCCATGTATGCGGTCGGTTCCCTGCTGGTGAACGTGTTCGTGCCGCGCGAGAGCCTCACCTATGCCGGCGGCATGGTGGAGATCTTCACCGGCATGGCGCAGTATTTCGGGCTTTCCGAGGCGCTGGTGGGCCGCTTCGTCGGCGTGGTGCTGTTTATCGCCATGTTCGGCTCCATGATGATGTGGACCTCGGCGCCGGTGAAGATCCACTTCTCCGAGATCCCGCAGGGGGTTTACGGCGAGAAGACCACCCAGCTCAACGAGCACGGCGTGCCGGTGCGCGCCGCCTGGTGGCAGTTTGTCTTTGTGTTCGCGATGCTGGTGGTCAACGGCTTCGGCTCCGAGTCGGTGCAGCAGATGATGAACACCGCCATCAACCTTACCGCCGGCACCGCTATGTTGCCGCCGATCTTCATCATGGTGGCCTACTTCGTGTTTCGCTGGAAACATGACGACACCCCCCGTGACTTCCGCATGGGGTCGCGCACCTTCGGGATGGGCGTGGTGTCGGTGCTGATCGCCATCTTCGTGGTGAGCATGAGCGCTTCTGCCTTCCCGGCCGGAGTGGATCTGGTACGCGCCTTCTTCATCAACGTCTTTATGACCGCGGTCTTCTCGGCACTGGCATACTGGTGGATCTCCCGCTTCGAGAAGCGGCAGTCCCGCAAGCTCGCCGGCAATGACAAGAAGATCGGCAACGGCAAGCTGGCCAGCCAGCGCTGATCGGCAGAACGAAAAAGCGAGACGGGCGGCCTTGGTCGCCCGTTTTTTTATCCATTTCGCGCCGGTTTGGCGCTATCTGGCCGCGGGTCATCAACTTCCGCTATTCGACAAAGCAAAGGCGTTAAGCATTGATGAACAATTAACCGCTGCACAACGTTGCGCCTCTCCGTTATCGGGGTAAGCTGGAGGTTCGTTTTAGCGGGAGGTGCCAGACATCTCCCGCTCTGTTTCTTGTCATCCCCAATCCTGACTGCCGTCACGGCAGCAGGATGCCCCTCTGATGGAGACCTTTCGTGCGTCTGGATCCCTTTACTGTTGTGCTGATTGCGGTGGTCACCCTGGCCTCCCTCTTTCCCTGCGAGGGGCAGGTGGCCGTCTGGTTCGGTCTGCTGACCAAGCTGGCGGTGGCGCTCTTGTTCTTCATGCATGGCGCCAAGCTGTCGCGCCAGAACCTGCTGGCGGGCCTCGGCCACTGGCGGCTTCATCTGGTGGTGATGCTCAGCACCTTCGTGCTCTTTCCGCTGCTGGGGCTGCTGCTCACCCCGCTGGTGCCGAGCTGGCTGAGCCCGGCCATCTACCTTGGCTTCCTCTATCTCTGCGCTCTGCCTGCCACCGTGCAGTCGGCTATCGCCTTTACCTCCATGGCTGGCGGCAATGTGTCGGCGGCGGTGTGCAGCGCCTCGGCCTCCAGCATCCTCGGTATCTTTCTCTCGCCGGTGCTGGTGGGGATGATGATCCACGTACAGGGGGAGGGGATCGACACCTGGCACTCCATCCAGTCCATCATGATGCAGCTGATGCTGCCTTTTGTGGTGGGCCACCTGTCGCGTCCGCTCATTGGCCGCTGGGTCGACAGCCACCGGCCGCTCATCGGCAAGCTGGATCAGAGCTCCATCCTGCTGGTGGTCTATGTGGCCTTCAGCGAGGCGGTGGTGCAGGGGATTTGGCACCAAGTGGGCTGGTACGATCTGGCCAGTATCGTGCTGCTGAGTTGCGTCTTGCTGGCGCTGGTGCTCTGCTGGAACGTCTGGATCAGCCGTCGCCTCGGCTTCGACAAGGCGGACGAGATCACCATCGTATTCTGCGGCTCCAAGAAGAGCCTCGCCAACGGGGTACCCATGGCCAACGTCATGTTCCCCGCCGCCAGCGTCGGGGTGATGGTGCTGCCGCTGATGATCTTCCACCAGATCCAGCTGATGGTCTGCGCCGTGCTGGCCCGCCGCTATCACGAGCAGGGGCATTGATACTCGCGCCATTTTGACTGCCATGAAAAGAGGGAGGCCCGTTGGCCTCCCTCTTTTCATCTGCATGTCGACCGGCGTGCTAGCGTTTGCGCCAGACGGTGAGCTGCGCCACCGTGTGCTGGTATTTGCGGGCGGTCTCGCGGATGACGAAAGGCACATCCCGCGGCGGGCAGTGCTCCTCGAACTCCGCCGCCAGCAGCCGTTGCAGCGCCTGATAGGTGGTGAGCGCCTCGCCGTTTTCACGAATGCCGCCGAGCCAGTTGGCGGGCGGAGTATATTCCGCCAGCCAGGTATAGGGGCTGGTGAGCACCAGCAGGCCACCGCTGCGCAGCCGGGGAGCGATATCCCGCAGGAAGCGGGCGGGCTCCCGCAGCCGGTCGATCAGGTTGGAGGCGAGCACCAGATCGTAGTGGTCATATTTGGGCTTGAGGTTGCAGGCATCCCCCTGACTGAAGTGGATGCGCTCAGCCTGACTCGCCCCCAGCCTGTGGCTCGACAGGCGTGCCTCGCAATACTCCACCAGTTCACCCTCCAGCGGAATGGCGTAGCGGAAGCTGTCCTGGCTGGCGAGGGCCAGCGCCACATCGATGAAGCGGGCCGAGTAGTCGACCCCGTCCACATGCTGGAAGTGGCGAGCCAGTTCGAAGCTGGCGCGGCCGGTGGCACAGCCGATATCCAGTGCCCGCTGGTGGTTGCTGCACAGCTCGCCAGCAAGATCAGCAAGCGTCTTGGCGTAGTTGGCGACCCCGAAGTGGCTGGGGCCGTACTGGAAGTCGAGGTACTGAGCGACCAGCGTGTCGGTTTCATAGGGATTCACGATAACGGGTTCCTGATAACGGGAGACCAGATAGCGGAAACCCGCATGCTGGAAGAAGTGACGCCGAAAGGCGTAACGGGATGATTTGAGCGCTTCGTTACCTGTGCTGATCCAGCTGCCCCCCTTGATCAGGGTGTGCTTGCCATCAAAGGTCGGGGTGGAGAAGTCGTCGTAGAGCGGGTGGATTTTAAAGCCGTCGAAGCCATCGATGGCGGTGCTGGTCCACTGCCAGACATTGCCCACCAGATCGAAGAACTCCCCTTGCGGGCAGGCATCCACCGGGCAGGAGGAGGCAAAACGGGCCAGATTGATATTGCCGGGGGCCTCTGTCCAGTCCGGCTGATCGCCGGGTAGCTGCTCGCGCAGCAGCTGCCACTCCGCCTCGCTCGGCAGCTGGATGGGGAGTCCGGTCCGGGCCGCCTTCCAGCGGCAGAAGGCAGCCGCTTCCAGCTGATTCACCTCGACCGGCCAGTCCCAGGGCATGGCGACCTGCTCGGTCATCAGCCGCAGCTGCAATTGTTCGGGCTCGGTGGGATCACCCACCCAGAAGGTGGGCATCTGCGCCTTGGCGTACTGGCACCAGCCCCATCCCTCCTCATCCCACCACTGTTGTTGGCCATAGCCGCCCGCCTGGACGAAGGCGAGGTACTCGGCATTGCTCACCAGCATGCGGCTGGCCTGAAACGGGGCCAGCTCGATCTGGCGCTCGCCATATTCGTTGTCCCAGCCGTAGGTGGCGTCCTGCTTGCCAAGGCGCACCTTGCCGCCGGCCACCGGCAGCAGGCTGTTGGCGGGCACCTGATCAATGCGGTGGCGTGCTTCGGCGCAGGCGGGCCAATAAGGCTGCGGCCGCACCCAGGCGATCGGCAACTGGCGGATCAGCACGCTGGAGGTCTCGAGGTGGATGCGCTCGTGCTCTATCCCCATCAGGATCACCCAGGCCGGACTCTGCCAGTCGATGGGCAGGGTGAGCGGCATCTGGCGGATGAAGTCGCACACCAGCGAACGGACTTTGGCCCGATAGCTGCGCAGCTCGCTAACTTTGGGCCAGTCGTAGTGGGTCTCGTCCAGATCGTCCCAGCTCATCTCGTCCACCCCGATGGCGACCATGGCCTCGATGCGGGCATCCAGCCGCTGATCGATCAGGCGTGCCGCCAGCAGCTTGTTGATAAAGAAGGCGGCGGTGTGGCCGTAGTAGAAGATGAGCGGGTGGCGCAGCGGGATCGCCTTGTTGAACCAGGCCCGCTCATCGGCCAGACAGTCGAACAGCGAGTCGTAGAGATCGAAGGTCTGGCAGAAGTAGGCGAGCAGCTCGCGCCGTTTCTGCTCGGGATCGCTGCCGGTCAGCAACGGGGTGCGAGTCGGTTCCGGCAGACCGGTGGCGGTGGCATAGAGAGGGCTTGCTTGGGTCACGCTCTGACTCCTTGTTGGCAGTGAAGACTGACAAGACAGTGGTAATGACATTACCGCAATGGAGAGCTTGGTACGCACGAAGTACCACTATTGGCTCAACAGACCGGCAGGACAATTAAAAACTTCCACGGGCTGTCAGCATAGTGACCGGCAGGACGACCCGCCAATCAGCCACAATCATATCCGTTCGAGAATGGTTATTTTCACCAAAATATGGTCTAAATGGCTCTCTTAATTCTTCGTTCTGTTCTGGGTGAAAAAGTTATTTCCTTTTGAATCATTAGGTTAATTTTTGGCTCGCGCTTTGCATAGCATGAAAACCAATTGGCCCTGGATGGCCAACACATAAGGAGGAGAGTAGCGATGAAATGGATGATGGTTGTCATGTTGATGGCAGGGCTCAGTGGTTGTCACTGGCTGGATCAGACCAGAGTGACCGGAACGGGGGCTGTGGTCGAGCGCCAGCAGGCGCTCGGTGACGGGGTGACCCGGGTGCTGGCGGGTGTGCCTGCCACCCTCCATCTGGTAGCGGGGGAGCCGCGCGGTATCCTGATCAAGGGGCAGGAGAACCTGCTGCCCTATCTGGTGCTGACCGAGAGCGGCGACAAGCTGGAGATCGAGGTGAAGGAGGGTTACCGGCTCGAGCCTACCGAGCCGCTGGAGCTGACCATCACCTTGCCGGTGTTGAACGAACTGGCATTGGCCGGGACCGGCAACGGCGATCTGAGCGGCTTCAAGGGCGATGAGCTGGTGCTGTCGGTGGCCGGTACCGGTGACATCGTCGCCAGTCAGCTGGAGCTGCAACGGCTGGAAGGGAATATCGCTGGCACCGGCAGTCTGGAGCTGGGCAGCGGTTCGGCACAGGCTATCGAGCTGAACATTGCCGGTGCTGGCGATGTGCTCGGGAGCGAGATGCGCGGCAACGAGGTAGAGGTCAATATCGCCGGCAGTGGTGATGTGGCGGTACGGGCGCAGGAGACGCTGAAAGTCGGCATCGCCGGCTCAGGCAACATCGCCTACTGGGGCGATCCCAAGGTGGAGCAGCAGATCGCAGGCTCCGGCGGCGTGACCCGAGCGGGCAGCTGATATCAACCGATCACCACAACTGAAACAGGCCCGCAACGGGCCTGTTTTGATCAGAGGTGGCGGGCGTGAAAGCGCAGGTGCGCCTCGATAAAGCTCGCCACGAAGTAGTAGCTGTGGTCATAGCCCTCGTGGCGGTTGAGCTCCAGCGGCCACTCCTTGCTGGTGGCCACCTCGGCCAGCGCATCGATGTGCAACTGCTCGGCGAGGAAGGGATCATCCAGTCCCACATCCACCAGGGTGGGCAGCGGCGTGACCGGCTGGTGGCGCAGCAGCTGGCAGGCATCCCACTCCTGCCACAACAAGGGATTGCTGCCGAGGTAGGCGCCGAGCGCCTTCTGGCCCCAGGGGCAGCGGCTCGGGTGGCAGATCGGGCTGAACGCCGAGACCGAGCGGTAGCGACCGGGCTCGCGCAGAGCGGCGATGAGCGCACCGTGACCGCCCATGGAGTGGCCGCTGATGGCGCGTCGGGTCGAGACCGGGAAGTGGGTCTCGATCAAGTCAGGCAGTTCGCGGGTGACGTAGTCATACATCTGGTAGTGCGCCTGCCAGGGGCTCTGGCTGGCATTGACGTAAAAACCTGCGCCCATGCCGAGGTCATAACCGGGATCGTCGGCCACGCCGTCGCCGCGGGGGCTGGTGTCCGGTGCCACCAGGGCGATGCCAAGCTCGGCGGCGATGCGCTGGGCACCCGCCTTCTGCATGAAGTTCTCATCGGTGCAGGTGAGGCCGCTGAGCCAGTAGAGCACGGGCACCTTCTGGCCGGTGAGGGCCTGGGGCGGCAGATAGATGGCAAAACTCATCTCGCAGCCGAGCACGCTGGCGTGGTGGCGACAGCGCTTGTGCCAGCCGCCGAAGCTCTTGTTGCTGCTGATAATCTCCAGATTCATCGAAAGACTCCTGCACCCCGCCCACGATGGCGGGCGGGGTGATCATGCTCAGTAGTGGATGACGGTGCGAATGCTCTTGCCTTCATGCATCAGGTCGAACGCCTCGTTGATCTGTTCCAGCGGCATGGTGTGGGTGATGAAGTCATCGAGGCGGAACTCACCCTGCATATAGCGCTGCACATAGCTCGGCAGCTCGCTGCGACCGCGAACCCCGCCGAAGGCGCTGCCGCGCCAGACCCGACCGGTCACCAGCTGGAACGGACGGGTGCTGATCTCCTGACCCGCTCCGGCGACGCCGATGATGACCGACTCGCCCCAGCCCTTGTGGCAGCACTCCAGCGCCGCACGCATTACCTTGACGTTGCCGATGCACTCGAAGGAGAAGTCGACGCCGCCATCGGTCAGCTCGACGATCACCTCCTGAATCGGTTTGTCGTAATCGTTCGGATTGATGCAGTCGGTGGCGCCCAGCTTGCGGGCCAGCTCGAACTTGCTCTCGTTGATGTCGATGGCGATGATGCGACCGGCCTTGGCCAGACGGGCACCGATCACCGCCGAGAGGCCGATGCCCCCCAGCCCGAAGATGGCGACGCTCTCACCCTCCTTCACCTTGGCGGTGTTCATCACGGCGCCGATGCCGGTGGTGACGCCACAACCGAGCAGACAGACCTCTTCCAGTGGGGCGGCCGGGTCCACTTTGGCGATGGAGATCTCCGGCAGTACCGTGTATTCGCTGAAGGTGGAGGTGCCCATGTAGTGATAGATGGGCTGGCCATCTTTCGAGAAGCGGGTGGTGCCGTCCGGCATCAGCCCCTTGCCCTGAGTGGCGCGGATCTTCTGGCAGAGGTTGGTCTTGCCGGATTTGCAGAATTTGCACTCGCCGCACTCGGGGGTGTAGAGCGGGATCACATGATCCCCCACTTTGACGCTGGTGACGCCCTCGCCGACCGATTCGACGATGCCGCCCCCCTCGTGGCCGAGAATGCAGGGGAAGACCCCTTCCGGATCCTCACCGGAGAGGGTGAAGGCATCGGTGTGGCAGACGCCGGTCGCGACGATGCGCACCCGCACTTCGCCCGCTTGCGGTGGCATGACTTCCACCTCTTCGATGGAGAGGGGCTGACCCGGGCCCCAGGCGATGGCGGCTTTACACTTGATGCTTTGAACCTGTGCCATGAATGACATCCTTCTTGTTGAGCAGGGTGAACAGAGATGAGTTCGGGCACTCAGTGTAGTTTCCCGCCGATTTGGTGATAATGAGGGCAAATCTCAAATCACTTTTACACACAGGTAATAATGTTCGGCTGGGAAGGGATCTGTGAATTTGTCAGCGTGGCGGAGCAGGGGGGCTTTACCCCGGCGGCACGCAAGCTGGGAGTGTCGGTGGCGCAGGTCAGCCGTCAGGTGGCACAGCTGGAAGATCGGCTGCAGGCCAAGTTGCTGCTGCGTACCACCCGTCAGGTACGGCTCACCGAGCTTGGCGAGATCTACTATCGCCACTGCCGTCAGCTGCTGGACAACCTCTACGAGGCGGAGCTGGCGGTGGGGCGCCATCAGGCGGTGCCGCAGGGCACCCTGCGCATTACGGCCCCCGTCTCCTACGGCGAGAGCCGCATCGCCCCGCTGGTGAACGACTTCATGGTGCGCTTCCCCCAGCTGGAGGTGACCCTCAACCTCACCAACCAGCTGCTGGATCTGGTGCACGAAGGCTACGATCTGGCGCTGCGGCTCGGCCACCTCAAGGATTCGACGCTGGTGGCGCGCAAGCTGGCGCAGCGGGTGCCCTATGTCTGCGCCTCACCGGCCTACACCGCCCGCCACGGCATACCCAACAGCCTCTCCGAGCTGACTCGCCACACCTGCCTGGTGGGCAACAGCGACGAGTGGCACTTCACCCTGGATGGCCGTCCCCACAGCGTGCGGGTGCACGGCCTGCTGCACTGCAACAGCGGTCACGCCCTGCTGGATGCGGCGCTCAAGGGGATCGGCATCATCCAGCTGCCGGACTACTACGTCAGCGACCACCTGGCCCGGGGCGAGCTTATCGAGCTGCTGCCGGAGCTGCGGGCGCCGGCGGAGGGGATCTGGGCCCTCTATCCCCACAACCGCCACTTATCTCCCAAGGTGCGGCTGCTGGTGGACTATCTGGCCGAACGGCTGAGCGACCCTCACCAACCGGCGCTGGTGATGCCGATAGGCTAGGGTGTTCCCCGCCTGTTGACTCACTGGCGGCGGGCGACAGGTGCGATGGCCTGAAAATAAAAGAGCCCTTGAGGAATCAAGGGCTCTTTTGCAGGTAGCAACCGGATGGTCAGTGACCCATTACTCGATATTCTGGATCTGCTCGCGCATCTGCTCGATGAGGACTTTCAGCTCGACGGCGGACTGGGTCACTTCGGCATTGATGGACTTGGAGCCCAAGGTGTTCGACTCGCGGTTGAACTCCTGCATCATAAAGTCGAGACGACGACCGCAGGCGCCACCCTTCTTCATGATCTTGTTGGTTTCGCTGATGTGCATCTCCAGACGATCCAGCTCTTCGGCCACGTCGATCTTCTGGGCCAGCAGCACGATCTCCTGCTCGATGCGGGCCGGATCCAGCTCCACCTTGGCTTCGGCCAGACGGTCGGTGAGCTTCTGGCGCTGCCACTCGATGATCTGCGGCAGGTGGACGCGCACCTTCTTCACTTCCACCTGAATACCGGCCAGACGCTGTTCGATCAGCGCCTTGAGGTTGGCCCCTTCGCTGGCGCGGGAGGCGAGGAAATCTTCCATGGTCTGGTCAAACCCGCCGAGCAGCTCGGTGGCAACCGCGTCCATGTCCTGTTCGGCGGCAGCCATGACGCCCGGCCAACGCAGTACGTCGACCGGGTTGAGCTGGCCCTGGCCTGCTTCTTTCATTACCCAGTTGGCGCTGTCGATGATCAGCTTGGCCAGCTCTTCATTGATATGGAGTTGGCTGGCAGCGGCCTGAGCGGCTTCAAAACGCAGGTTGCACTCCACCTTGCCGCGCTGCAGCTTGGCGCGGAAACGCTCACGCAGTACCGGCTCCAGGCTGCGCAGTTGCTCCGGCAGGCGAATGTAGGTTTCCAGATAGCGCTGGTTTACCGAACGAATTTCCCAAACGGCTGTGCCCCAGTCGCCCTTGAATTCCTTGCGGGCGTAGGCGGTCATGCTGTGAATCATTGATTGTTCCGGGCTTGATGAAGTGTGGCGGGATTATACCCAGCTGGGGGCAGGGCGTCAGCCGAAGTGTTGGTTTTAGCGGCTGATATTTGGGGCGGGATCACTTATAATCCCCCGCCAATTTGAGCCAGCCCAGAGGTCCGTTCCATGTCACGTCCAAGCGATCGCAGTGCCGCGCAACTTCGCCCAGTTACCATTACCCGCAATTTCACCAAACATGCAGAAGGCTCAGTGCTGGTGGAGTTCGGTAACACTCGCGTGCTCTGCACCGCCAGCGTTGACACCAGCGTGCCGCGCTTCCTGAAAGGGAAGAATCAGGGCTGGGTAACTGCCGAATACGGCATGCTGCCGCGCTCCACCCACTCCCGGATGAACCGCGAAGCGGCCTCCGGCAAGCAGAGTGGCCGCACTCTGGAGATCTCCCGTCTGATCGCCCGCTCCCTGCGCGCGGCGGTAGACCTGACTGCGCTGGGCGAGCACTCCATCACAGTTGACTGTGACGTGCTGCAAGCCGATGGCGGCACCCGCACCGCTTCCATTACCGGTGCCTGCGTGGCGCTGGTGGATGCGCTGAACTGGATGGTCGAGAAGGGCATGATCAAGCAGAGCCCGCTCAAGCAGATGATCGCCGCCGTCTCCGTCGGTATGTATCAGGGTGAAGCCATCTGCGATCTGGAGTACATCGAAGACTCCGCCGCCGAGACCGACATGAACGTGGTGATGACCGAAGATGGTCGCATCATCGAGGTGCAGGGCACCGCGGAGGCCGAGCCCTTCACCCATGAGGAGCTGCTGGAGATGCTGGCGCTCGCCAAGGGCGGCATCGCCGACATCATTGCGCTGCAGAAGCAGTCGCTCTCCTGATACCAGGACCTGTTGATGTTTCGGCACAAGTCGCGTTGCAGTGTCAAAGGATGCCAGGCTAGGCGCAGGATGCCGCCAATGGTTATTCCCTTGGCAAGTCCTGCAACAACGCATGGCATCCTTTGCCACGCAACCCGTAGGGACGGGTCTGTTTTTGTGCATAACGTCGTTATTCGATGCCTCGTTTGGATTACCAAACTTCGCATCTCATGCCTAGTTCTGCGCAAAAACCGACTCCGTCGCGGCTGTGACGAAGCGTCAACAGATCCTGCAAACGCGGCATTGACCGCGTTTTTTTATACCCCCACACAAGACAACGACAAGCCAAGCAAGGAGCCAGAATGAAAGCCTACCAGCGTCAATTTATCGAGTTCGCCCTGGAGAAACAGGTCCTCAAATTCGGTGAATTTACCCTGAAATCCGGTCGTAAAAGCCCCTACTTCTTCAACGCCGGTCTGTTCAACAGCGGCCGCGATCTGGCCCGTCTCGGCCGCTTCTATGCCGCCGCTCTGATGGATGCCGGTATCGAGTTTGATGTGCTGTTTGGCCCGGCCTACAAGGGGATCCCCATCGCCTCCGCTACCGCCGTGCAGCTGGTGGAGCAGCACGATGTGGACGTGCCCTGGTGCTTCAACCGCAAGGAGGCCAAGGATCACGGCGAGGGCGGCAATCTGGTGGGCAGCCCGCTCAAGGGGCGCGTCATGCTGGTGGACGACGTCATCACCGCCGGCACTGCCATCCGCGAATCCATGGATCTGATCCAGGCCAACGGCGCCTCGCTGGCTGGCGTACTGATCGCGCTGGACCGTCAGGAGAAGGGCAAGGGCGAACTCTCCGCCATTCAGGAAGTGGAGCGTGACTACGGCGCTCACATCATCGCCATCATCCAGATGAGCGACTTGATCCAGTATCTGGAAGAGAAGCAGGCCGAACAGCCGGAGCTGGCGGCGCAACTGGCGGCCATGAAGGCTTATCGCGCCCAGTACGGTATCTGAGCTCCGCTCGCACCGCGCAATAGCTGAATGCGGCGCCCGTTTGTTCTCTGGCAGCAAACGGGCGCCGTTTTTTTCATCTGCAAAAAGTGGATCATGTGGCTTGAGCTTGCCCTTACAGTAAAGGTTAGGGTTTGCCAGTCGGCGTTTTGTTGTGCCGACGGGTTCCGGGGAGGAACAACATGACCACTCATCTTCAATCACCCATTCATCTGCAGTTGCCGCTCAGCGGCATGAGCTGCGCCAACTGCGCAGGCCGCATCGCGACCGCCCTCAACAAGCTTGAAGGGGTCGAGGCCACCGTCAACTTCGCGCTGGAGCAGGCGGCCATCGAGCTGGCCAGCCCCGATCGCCTGCCTGCGGTGCTCGACAGCATCAAGAGTCAGGGTTACGACTACGGCAGCGAGACCTTTTTGTTCCAAATTACCGGCATGACTTGTGCCGGTTGTTCGGCTCGGTTGAACAAGATGCTGGCCGCGCTGCCCGGCGTTATCTCGGCCGAGGTCAATTTCTCTATCGAACAGGCCCGCATCGTGCTGGTCCCCGGGATGCAGACGCCCGCCGCTTTGCGCGAGCAGATCGAAGCGCTCGGCTTTGGCGCCCAGCTGGCACAAGGCTCGGCCAGCGGCCGCCGCCAGCAGTTGCTGGAGCGGGAAGCGCAGGAGGCCGCCACAGCCCGTCAGGCTCAAACCCGGGTCATCGTCTCGGCTTTGCTGACGTTGCCGCTGCTGGTGGGGATGCTGGCCATGGCCGGACTGTTCCCCTGGCATCTACCCGCCTGGCTGGAGCTGGTGTTCGCCACCCCGGTGCAGTTCTGGATCGGGGCCCGTTTCTATCGCGGCGCCTGGCTTGCCATCAAGAATCGCGCAGCCAATATGGATGTGCTGGTGGCCACCGGTACCAGCGCCGCCTACTTCTACAGCCTCTATCTGCTGCTGACGTTGGGGATGGCCGCCAGCGGCAAGCTCTATTTCGAGGCGAGCGCCATCATCATTACCCTGATTTCGTTGGGAAAACTGCTGGAGGCGAGAGCCCGCCGCAGCACCCAGTCCGCCATTCGCGAACTGATGGCGCTGCGGCCGGAAACCGCCACCGTCTGGCGTGGCGAGAACTGGCAAAGCGTCGCCATCGACGAGGTGCTGCGCGGCGATCGGCTGCGGGTGCTGGTGGGTGAGCGGGTGCCGGTGGATGGCAGAATAGTGAGCGGCGCCAGCGAGCTGGACGAGTCGATCCTCACCGGTGAGAGCCTGCCGGTGCCGCGCAGTGTGGGCGACAAGGTGCTGGGCGGCGCTATCAACCGCTCCGGCGTGCTGGAGATTGAAGCCACTACCGTGGGGGAGGACTCCAGTCTCAGCAAGATCATCGCACTGGTGGAGAGTGCCCAGATGGGCAAGGCGCCGCTGCAACAGTTGGTGGACAAGGTCTCCGCCGTGTTTGTGCCGGTGGTGATGGTCATCGCTCTGTTCACCCTGCTGGTGTGGTACGCCATCAGCAATGACTTCGGTCAGGCGCTGCTGGCAGCGGTGGCGGTGCTGGTGATCTCCTGTCCCTGCGCCCTCGGGTTGGCGACCCCGGCCGCCATCGTCACTGGCACCGGGGTAGCGGCGCGCCACGGTATTCTGATCAAGGATGTCGATACCCTGCAGAAGGCCCACGCCATCAAGGCGCTCATCTTCGACAAGACTGGTACCCTGACCCAGGGGCGGCCGGTGCTGGCCAGCTGGAGCGGCAACGACGAGCAACTGCGCCTCGCTGCCGCCCTGCAGCAGGCGAGTGAACACCCGCTGGCGCTGGCCATGCGCGAGGCGGTCGGCAAAGAGGCTACGCTGCCCCAGCCGGAGGCGGTGGAAGTGCGGGTCGGGGCCGGTATTGTCGGTCAGGTAGCGGGTCACACAGTCGCCATCGGTAATGGCTCCCTGCTGGCCCAGCTCGGGATTGAACCGCCGCAACAGGATGAACAAGCCGCCGATGGCGCGACCCGGGTTTGGGTGGCCATCGACGGCACGGTGGCTGGTATCGCCGCACTGGCCGATACCCTGCGCCCCGAGAGCCCGGAAGCCATCGCCACCCTGCGCCAGCGCGGTATCGCCAGCTGGCTGGTGAGTGGCGATGCACCGGCGCCGGTGGCCCATATTGCCGCCAAGCTGGGGCTGGACGGGGCCTTTGACTCCGTGCTGCCAGCGGGCAAGGTGGAGAAAGTGGAGGCGCTGCGGGCGCAAACCCGCGGGCTGGTGGCCATGGTGGGGGACGGGGTGAACGATGCCCCGGCGCTGGCGGCGGCGGACGTCGGCATCGCCATGGGCTCCGGCTCCGACGTGGCGATGGAGACCGCCGCCATCACCCTGATGCGATCCGACCCGCGGCTGGTGGCCGATGCCATCGATATCTCGGCGGCCACCTGGCGCACCATACAGCAGAATCTGTTCTGGGCCTTCGTATTCAACATCATCGGCATTCCGCTGGCGGCGCTGGGCTACCTGAGCCCCGAGCTGGCGGGGGCGGCCATGGCCCTGAGCAGCATCACAGTATTGAGCAATTCCCTGTTATTGAAACGCTGGCAGCCCAGGGCGGCGCACGTGCCAGCATCCAACCCGATCAGTAAGGAGGCATAAATGAACATCAGCAAGGTTGCCAAGGCCACGGGGCTGACCGCCAAGACCATCCGTTATTACGAGAGCATTGGCCTCATCACAGCCCCGGTACGCAGTGACAACGGTTATCGCAGTTACACCGAGGGGGCGCTGCGTGAGCTGCGTTTCGTCAAACGGGCGCGGGAGACCGGCTTCAATCTGGAGGAGTGTCAGGAGCTGCTGGCGCTCTATCGGGACGAACACAGAACCAGCGCCCAGGTGAAGAAGCTGGCGCAGGAGAAGATCGTCGATCTGCGCGCCCGCATTGCCGGTTTGCAGGCCATGCTTACCTCCCTGGAAGGGTTGGTTTGCTGCTGCCACGGGGATGAAAATCCCGAGTGCCCGATCCTCGACGAATTGGAGAAGGGGTGAGCAAGGACTCACCTGCCAGCGCAGAAGAAATCGTTGTTGATTGATTAACTTCTTAATAAGCGGCGCTTTATTGTTGCGGGTCAGGGGGTAATGGTAGACTGCTCGGCTCTTGTACAGGAGTACTCAGTTGACCCAGAGTGTGACACGCCAGGTTAAGCAGGCCATTATGGCCCAGCTCTATACCCATGCATCGTTCAGTCTCCCCTGTTTGGGCGTGTTGGCATTTGGCTGGAGTCTGCTGTTTCACGACTATCTACCCGCTATCGAAGCGCTCGGTTGGCTGGCAGGCACTTTTCTGTGGCTGCTTGGTCGGGGCTGGCACCTGCGCTGGCGCCGAGCCCGCCTGCACCAGACACCGTTGCCGGTGCTGGAGCGGGAGCTCTTTATCGGAGCCACCATCACCTCCATCATCTGGGCTCTCGGGGTGCTGCTCTACATGGACAAGCTGCCCGATACCTACCGGGCCGCCATGATGATGCTCTCCAGCCTCATTCTTACCGGCAGCGCCATCATGCTGTTTGGCAGCCGCCGCACCCTCTATGGTTCCGCTCTGCCACTGGGTATGGCGATGCTGTTCGAGCTGGGCAATGGCAACGAGCAGGAACGAATCGTCTCCTGCATGCTGGCGGGTTATCTGTTTGTCTTTCTGCCGACCCTGCTCCGCCGGATGCGGCGGGATCAGATCGCCTCGCTCCACCACCGTTTCTCCAACGCCGAACTGGTGGCCGAACTGAAGGCGGTCTCCGAGCATTTGCGTCTCACCTCTCGCCTCGACGGCCTGACCGGCATCGCCAACCGCGCCCATCTCGACGACTCTCTGGAGCGGGCCTGGCGGCGCTGTCACCGCGCCCGGGCGCCGTTGTCGCTGGTGCTGGTGGATGTGGATTACTTCAAGCAGTTCAACGATCTCTACGGCCATCAGCTGGGGGATGACTGCCTGCAACAGGTGGCTGGATTGCTGGCCGAAGTGGAGCGGCGCGAGGATGATCTGGCGGCCCGTTACGGGGGCGAAGAGTTCGCCTTGCTGCTGCCCTGCACCGGCATGCAGGGGGCACTGCAGGTGGCCGACAATGTGCGGCAGGCGCTCAAGGAGCTGGCCATCCCGCACCAGAAGTCACTGGTCTCCGGTCGGGTCACATGTAGTTTTGGTGTTGCGACACTGATACCGGACAACAGCATGAAAATCGCCGATTTGATCCAAAAAGCGGATGCGGCCCTGTATCAGGCCAAGCATAATGGGCGGGATCGAATCGAAGTAGCCTTGATGGGTAAGGTTGCCTGAATTTAACGTGACAGATTAAAGAGGTTGTCTATGCAATGTCATCGTATCGAAGAGCTGCTGGAGTTGTTGCAGCCTGCCTGGATCAAGGAACAGGATCTCAGCCTGGTGCAGTTTGTTGCCAAACTGGCCCAAGAAGCGGGATTTGAAGGGCCTCTGTCCGAGCTGACCGACGACATGCTGATCTATCACCTCAAGATGCGGGAATCCGACAAGCAGGCGATGATCCCGGGTCTGGCCAAGGATCATGTGCCCGATTTCAAAGAGGCGCTGCTCAAGGCGCGCGGTATCAAATAAGCCATTTAGCCGGTCGCATCAGAAAGGCCTCAATGGAATCTAAAAAAGGTGTTTCGTCAACAGGCGAAACGCCTTTTTTGTTAATGAAATTTGCGATCCAACGCCAACATTAGATACATCTAATCCACACGGTTAGCAGGTTGTTTAAGATATAATCCGCGCCATAACAATTAAGGGAGCGATGTCTTGCAATGGCCGACCACGATAAAATCGATATCAAGGACGTCACCGACAAGGGCGTAACCGGGACCTTCAACCCCAATACGTTCAAAGCCAGCGACGACAGATTCAATCCGGGCAACCGCATCTATGTGCGGGCCCAGAAAGGGTATTGGCAGCGGATGCGCAAGGCCATGGGCTGGTTCTTTGTGGCGCTGTTCGTGCTGCTGCCCTGGCTGCGTTACGACGGGCGACAGGCGGTGCTGTTCGACCTCGGTCACCAGCAGTTCCATATATTTGGCGCCACCATCTGGCCGCAGGATCTGACCCTGCTCGCCTGGCTCTTCATGATCGCCGCCTTCGGACTCTTCTTTATTACCACCTTCCTCGGTCGGGTCTGGTGTGGCTATCTCTGCCCGCAGACGGTCTGGACCTTCATGTTCATCTGGTTTGAAGAGAAGCTGGAAGGGCCCGCCAACAAGCGGCGCAAGCTGGACGAGGCGCCCTGGAGCGGCGAGAAGCTGGCCCGCAAGGGAGCCAAGCATCTGGCCTGGCTGGCGATCTCGCTGGTGACCGGCCTGACTTTCGTCGCCTACTTCCAGGATGTAACTGAACTGGTGCCGGATCTCTTCACCCTGCAGGCCAGCGGATGGGTGCTGTTCTGGGTGCTCTTCTTCACCATCATCACCTACGGCAACGCAGGCTGGATGCGTGCCATCATGTGTATCCACATGTGCCCCTATGCCCGCTTCCAGTCCGCCATGTTCGACAAGGACACCTTCATCGTCGGCTATGACACCAAGCGTGGCGAGACCCGTGGCGCCCGCTCCCGCAAGGCGGATCCCAAGGCGATGGGGCTGGGCGACTGTATCGACTGCGATCTCTGCGTGCAGGTCTGCCCGACCGGTATCGACATCCGCGACGGCCTGCAGTACGAGTGCATCAACTGCGGTGCCTGCGTCGATGCCTGCGACCAGACCATGGAGCGGATGGGCTACCCGAAAGGGCTCATCAGTTACACCACCGAGCACAAGCTGGCCAACGACTCCACCCATGTGGCGCGGCCCAAGTTGATTGGTTACGGGCTGGTGATGGCGGTGATGCTGGGGGTCTTTGTCTACAACGCCATGTCCATCATGCCGATGGGGCTCGATATCCTGCGGGATCGCAACCAGCTGTTCCGCGAAAACAGCGAGGGGCTGATTGAGAACACCTACACCCTCAAGATCCTCAACAAGACCCTGCAGTCCCAGACCTACCAGCTGGATGTGGAGGGCTTGCCCGAGTATCAGTGGTTCGGCCCCCGTGAAGTGACCCTGAAGGCGGGCGAGATCTACACCCTGCCGGTCAGTCTGGCGGTCGATCCCTACAACCTGAAACGGCCGGCGCTGGATATCCAGTTCGTGCTGAAACGGGAGGGGGCGGCGCCCGACGACAGCAAGGGCAACCTGCGCCAGGGCAGCAAGTTTATCAGCCGGTTGTAACTGCGTGTGATTGCGGGCCGGGCGTGACACCAGTCCGGTCACCAGTGAGCACGGCAATGCCGGTCAGTAGTGATAGAATGGGGCGCAACGGCGCCCCTTTCTTATGGTGGATGACATGCGTTTCAACTATTCCGACCTAAATCCCGACCTCATCATGGATGCGCTCGATCTCAGTGGCCTGCGGCTCGACTCCGGCCTTATCGAGCTCAACAGCTACGAAAACCGGGTCTACCAGTTTCAGGATGAGGATCGTCGCCGCTATGTGGTGAAGTTCTACCGTCCCGGCCGCTGGAGCCGGGCCCAGATCCTCGAGGAGCACGAGTTTGCCACCCGTCTCGCGGAGGCTGAGATCCCGGTCGCCGCACCGCTCGCCTTCGCGGGCGAGACCCTGCTGGAGCACGAGGGCTACCCCTTTGCCATCTGGCAGAGCGTCGGTGGCCGCCAGTTCGAGGTGGATAATCTCGACCAGCTTGAGTGGGTGGGGCGTTTCCTCGGTCGCATTCATCAGATCGGCGCCAGCAAGCCGTTTCACCATCGGGTGCGGCTCGATGTGGAGAGTATGCTGCACGAACCGCGTCAGCTGCTGGCGTCTGGCGAATGGCTGCCAAGCGGGCTGGCGAAGCAATTCTTCGGGGTGCTCGACGAGCTGATCAAGCATGTCAGCGACGCCATGACGCTCGATGTGGCGCAGATCTCCCTGCATGGCGATTGCCACCCGGGCAACATCCTCTGGCGCGATGGCCCCATGTTTGTCGACCTCGATGATTGCCGCACCGGCCCCGCGATTCAGGATCTCTGGATGATGCTGAGCGGCGAGCGCCACGAGCAGCAGATCCAGCTCGACACCCTGCTGGCGGGCTACGAGGAGTTTATGGAGTTCGACTCGCGGGAGTTGGCGCTGATCGAGCCGCTGCGGGCGATGCGCATCGTTCACTACATGGCGTGGCTGGCACGGCGCTGGGAA
The DNA here is from genome assembly GCF_049175755.1 of Aeromonas sp. 600282. Taxonomy (NCBI): domain Bacteria; kingdom Pseudomonadati; phylum Pseudomonadota; class Gammaproteobacteria; order Aeromonadales; family Aeromonadaceae; genus Aeromonas; species Aeromonas sp. 600282. Next base: position 26,311 of record NZ_JAAKVR010000020.1, read on the forward strand.
GATCCCGCCTTCCCCCGTCACTTCCCCTGGTTCAATACCGATCACTACTGGCGTCAACAGATAGCGACACTGCACGATCAGCTGGAGGCACTCAAGGCGCCACCGTTGACCCTGATGCCAAACTGGTGAAATAGAAGGGATCTTGTGCGGCAAGGGGGACTCGATCTCCGGCCCTGACCATTGACGTCAGCATGGCGAAACAATAGGCTTGGCACTGCTTCGGTTCGCCGGGCGTGCCTCACAGTGATCCCTTAACAGGAAACATCATGAAAAAAGTTCTATTTTTCCTTGCTGCCATGCTGATGATCCCCATGGTTCACGCCGCCCCCGAGTTCAAGGAAGGCGTCAACTACGATGTGGTCAAACAGACTGGCAGTGCCCAGCCGGAAGTGATGGAGTTTTTCTCCTACTACTGCCCGCACTGCGCTACCTTCGAACCGATCGTTGAACAGTTGAAGGCCGGGTTGCCAGAGGGTGTGCCCCTCAAGAAGAACCCGGTTGCTTTCCTCGGTCGCGAGATGGGCCCCGAGATGCAGCGTGCCTACGCCGTTGCCAGCCTGCTCAACGCCGAAGCCAAGCTGACTCCGGCCATCTTCAACAAGATCCACACCCAGCGTCAGCCGCCGATGAGCCGTGACGATGTGAAGAAGATCTTCGTGGACAACGGCGTACCGGCTGAAGAGTTCGACGGTGCCGTCGACAGCTTCGCCGTCTCCGGCATGGTCTCCCAGTTCGATCGCAACACCGAGAGTTACAACATTCGCGGTGTACCGGCCTTCCTGGTGAACGGAAAGTACATGGTGAAGATTGAATCCATCACCTCTCAAGAGCAGTTCAACAAGCTGGTGCAGTTCCTGCTGGCCAAGAAAGACTGATACCCCTTGAGTCGATAAAAAAGCCCGCCGGTGCGAACCGGCGGGCTTTTTGTCTTCTGGCGATCTCGAAGATCAGACCCCGACGTGGAACGCCTGTTTGAGGTTGCGGATAAACTCCGCATCCCGGCAGAGGGTCTTTCCCGGGCTGTCGGAGATCTTGGCGACCGGGCCGCCATTGCACTCGATCAGCTTGAACACGATGTTCATCGGGCTGACACCGGGCAGATCGCAGGTGAGCTTGGTGCCGATACCGAAACTGGTGTTGATGCGGCCACGGAAGTGGCGGAACAGCTGCACCGCCTTGTCGAGGTTGAGCCCGTCGGAGAAGACCAGGGTCTTGTCGGTGGGGTCGATGCCAAGGCGCTGATAGTGGCTGATCGCCTTCTCGCCCCACACCACGGGATCGCCGGAGTCGTGACGCAAGCCCTGATAGCTGCTGGCCAGCTCGAAGTCGAAGTCGCGCAGGAAGGCATCCATGGTAATGCAGTCGGTCAGGGCGATGCCGAGATGGTCGGTGAACTCGTCCAGCCAGCTGGTGAGGGCGGCGCGCTGGCTGTGCTCCAGCGGGAAGCCGAGCTGCTGGTGCGCCTGGAACCACTCATGGGCCTGGGTGCCGACAGCGGGCAGCTTGTACTTCTGGGCCAGCATGTAGTTGCTGGTGCCGCGAAACGCCGGCAGCCGCTCCTTGAGGCGACCCACTACCGCATCCTGTACCGCGTGGGAGAAGCGGCGGCGGGTGCCGAAGTCGATGAGGTTGAACTCGCTCATCTCGTCGCGGCTCAGCTCCTTCTCCAGCTTGTCGATCTTCTGATCGAGCCGCTCCAGTGCGTGGCTGACGCCGAACTGGGGGTAGCGGAAGCGGTTGCGCATCTCGCTGATGATGGCGAGCACCGGGATCTCCCACAGGATCACATCCTGCCAGGGGCCCTCGACCCGCACATTGATACGACCATCCTGCTCGAACACCTTGAGCAGGGAGGCGTCTAGCGGCTTGCGGCGCAGGTGGTCGAGGTAGTCAGGGGTGAAGAAGGGGCGCTCGGCCAGAAAATCGAGCTCGGGCTTGGTCAGTCGCAGGGATCCGGCGAGGCGCAGTTGCTCCTCGATCTGCCCCATCATGGGCAGCAGATCCTCTTCATTGCGGCTGTGAAACTCGGCCACCACCTCGGCATCCGGATAGCGATGGAACACCGCCTGCTGCATATGCAGCTTGTAGGCGTCGGTGTCGAGCAGGCTGGTAAGAATCGGTGGCATATCAGGCTCCCCGCAGGCGGGCGAACGCCAGTTGCATAGGTAAATTGCAGGCGCCGCTATCGGACAGGCTGGTGAGGATGAGGGGCATATCAGGCGTCCAGCAGGCGTTGTACATCGATCAGGGTCTGGGCCAGTTCGGCCCCTGCCTCGATCATCTGGGTGTGGGCGCTGGCAACCGTCGCGGGGGCGATGCCACGGCAGGCATCGAGATGGACGATCACCCGGAAACCGGCGCGGCGCAGTTGCAGCACGCTGGTTTTGACACAGTAGTCGGTGGCGAGGCCGCCGACCAGTACGGTATCGACCTGGCGGGCTTGCAGAAATTCGATGAGTCCGGTGCTGCGCCGTTCTGCCAGGTCGTGGAAGCAGGTGCCGTAGGGATGGAGATCCGGCTCGACCCCCTTCCAGACGAAGAAGTCATAGTCGATGGGAGCGGGCAGGCCGTCGAGCAGCTCGAAGCCCTTGCTGCCCGGTACGCAGTGCACCGGCCAGGTGAGGTCGGCGTTGGGCAGATCCAGCGGCAACAGCATACCGGCAGGGTCAGAGACGGCCCAGTCGGCATTGGCAGGGTGAGAGTCCTTGCTGCCGATCCGCAGCGTGGCGAGGGTGGCCTGAGCGTTGAGCGCAGCCACAATATCATCACCGCCCGCGACGGGCAGTTCGTTCGGGCAGAGGGGGGTAAAGCCCTTCTGCGCATCAATATCCAGGCTGGCGACGGTTCCCATGATTGGCTCCTGCACATACTATTCGTGTGATATTATCTACCAAACATTAATGGAAGGCGAGCAGGGCGATCGGCATGCTGAGAATGAGTCTGGATATGGTGGTGCTGCGGTTGCATGAGGAGCGGCTCGAGCTGCTGCTCGAGACCCGCGATCGCCCCCCCTTTGCCCACTGCTGGCAACTGCCGGCGCTGCGCATCGACGAGACCCGGGATCGGGATCTGGATGCCGCCCAGCGCCGTCTGCTGGCGGAGTGGGGGCTCGGTCACTGCTACAGCGAGCAGGTCTGCACCCTCGGCAATCTGGAGCGGGATCCCCGCGGCTGGTCCACGACCCTGGTCTATCTCTGTCTGGTCGATCCGGAAGTGGAAGCGATCCACGGTTGCTGGCATCCGCTCGCCAACCTGCCGGGGCTGAGCCTCGCCTTCGACCATGTCCAGCTCATCGCCAAGGGGTTGGAGCGGCTGCGGATCAAGAGCCGTTACAGCACCCTGCCGCTACAACTGCTGGGGCCCGAGTTCACCCTCTCCGAGGTGCAGCGCGCCTTCGAAATCATCCTGCAAACACCCATGAATACGGCGGCATTTCGCAAGCGGATCCATCGCGCCGACATTCTGGTGGATACCGGCCGCAAGCGCACCGGCAAACAGCGCCCCGCCATTCTCTATCGGCTGGAGAGCCCCTGCTGCGTGATGTTCGATCAGGTGATGCATGGAGCGGAAGCATGAGTGAGACCGGCGTGCACAAGGTGCTGGTGAGTGCCTGCTTGCTTGGTCAGCCGGTGCGTTACGACGGTCAGAGCAAGGGGATTGTCAGCGACTGGCTGAGTGAGCTGGGTGCCGAGGGGCGGGTGCTGGCCTTCTGCCCCGAAGTGGCGGGCGGCTTGCCGACCCCGCGCCCCCCTGCCGAGCGACAGGGCGAGCTGGTAGTGACGGCGAGCGGGCTGGATGTGACTGAAGAGTTTGATCGCGGCGCCGAGCTGGCGTTGGCTATTTGTCAGGCGCAGGGCATTCGCTTCGCCCTGCTGAAAGAGGGGAGCCCCTCATGTGGCAGCGGCCGTATCTATAACGGCCGCTTCGAAGGTGTTTCTGTGGCGGGCGAGGGCAAGACCACTGCCCTGCTGCGCCGCCACGGGATTGCAGTCTTTTCCGAAGATCAGTTGGCCGAGTTGGCCTCGGCACTCTCTTTGGATTCCTCCCCGGATTTGGCGGCAACCGGCAGCGGTGACTGACCGCTCTGCCACCCCTCCAGCACCTCGTCCTTCTCCTGCCAGCGCTGGTTTAGCCACTCCTGAAAACCGCGCTTGAACTGCTTGTCGTTGAAGTAATCTCCAATCAGCTGCTCATTCACCGGCAGCTCCTCAATCCGCACCTGAATGCGTTTTACCCGTCCCATCAGGAAGTCCTTGAACGGGGTCTCGGCGTTGTCCGGATAGCGGATGGTGACGTTGATCAGGCTGTCGAACTGCTCGCCCATGGCTGCCAGCGTAAAGGCCAGCCCCGCCGCCTTGGGCGGCATCAGGTGACGATAGCGGGAGCGGGCCGCATCCCGTTTCTGCTCGGTGAAACGGGTCCCTTCCACGAAGTTGATGACGGTAGTGGGGATGTGGCGGAACTTCTCGCAGGCGTTGCGGGTGGTCTCGATATCCTTGCCGCGCAGGTGCGGGTTCTTCAGCAAAAACTCCCGTGAGTAGCGACGCATAAAGGGCATATCGAGCCCCCAGCAGGCGAGCCCCAGCAGCGGTATGTAGATCAGCTCGTGCTTCATGAAGAACTTGGGCACCGGCAGCCTATCGCGGAACAGGTGGCCGAGCACCACGATATCGGTCCAGCTCATATGGTTGCTGATGATGAGATACCAGCCATCCTTGCGCAGCCTGGTGCTGTCCTCCACCTGCCAGTCGATGCGGGTGGTGAGGCGGATCACCAGCGCATTGCAGGCCAGCCACAGGCGCATGAAGCGGTTGTTGAGGCGGCTGCAGGCGCGGCTAAAGACCGGGATCGGCAGCAGCAGTTTGGCCAGCGACACCAGCAGGATCAGGCTGGCGCACAAGGCGGTGAAAAGGATGGTCAGGCCCGCGCTGATGATCAGCACCAGCGGGCCGGGAAGCAGGGATAGCATGAATGTTTACTGCGCCTTGGTTGCCAGCAGTTGGCTCAGGGTCTGGTCCTTTTCGTGCCAGATCCCGTTCAACCACTGTTGAAACTCTTGTTGGAACTCGGGGTCATTGAAGTAATCCCCCACCAGCTTGCGGTCGATCGGCAAATAGCGGACCTGAACCTTGATTTGCCCGACCCGGCCGCACATGAAGTCCCAGTAGCTGGGGATGCCGTCCGGATAGGCGATGGTGACATCCACCAGTTGATGCAACTGGTCACCCATGGCTGCCAGGGTAAAGGCGATGCCGCCTGCTTTCGGTTGGAGCAGGTGACGATAGGGCGAACCCTGCTTCTGATGTTTGCCCTTGGTGAAGCGGGTGCCTTCGACGAAGTTCATCACACTCACCGGAATGTGGCGGAACCTGGCACAGGCTTTACGGGTTGTTTCTATGTCTTTTCCCTTCAGATGGGGATGTTTTTCCAGAAATTTTCTGGAATATCGCCGCATGAAGGGGAAGTCGAGCGCCCACCATGCCAGACCGAGAAAAGGTACCCAAATCAGCTCTTTCTTGAGGAAAAACTTCAGGAAGGGGATTTTTTGGTTAAAAACCCGCTGCAGTACCAGTATGTCGACCCAGGATTGATGGTTGGCAATCACCATATACCACTCATTCCGGCGCCCTTTGTCCACTCCGACCACCTCGAAAGGAGTTTTGATGATGGTTTTCTGGATCAGATTGTTGAAACCGATCCAGCAGCTGGCACAGCCATCCAGCAGCCAGTTGCAGAGGGTGCGCCACCCCTTGAGGGGGAGCAGGAGCTTGAGCAGACCCAGCGAGAAGATGGGGACAAACCAGAAGAGGGTGTTGAAAAAATAGAGCAGGGTGGAGAGGCTGCCGCGCAGTCGCTCTGTCAGCTTGTTGGGCATGAGTCGGGTCCGTCTTGCTGTCGATAAAGGGCCATCAAGTGGTCAGATCTGTGGCCATAATATCAGCCGATTGCCCGTGAGACCATTCAGAGCCGTTACGGGGTCGGACTCACCCTTTCCCTGCTGTCAGCTGCTGCGCAATCGCGACAGCAGCCTGTCCATGGCGCGATAACCGAGCGCTTCGATAAGATGCTCCTTGCCGATGGCGGGTTGCCCGGCCAGATCGGCGATGGTGCGTGACACCCGCAGGATGCGATGCCAGGCCCGGATGCTGAGCCCCAGCTTCTGGATGGCGTTCTCCAAAAATTCGGCATCTTGCGGTGATAAGCGGCAAATATCCTCTATCTCACGGCTATCCAGCAGGTTGTTGAGCTTGCCGTTACGGCTCAGCATACGCTCTCTCGCCACCAGCACCCGATCGCGGATCTGCTGGCTCGATTCCCCTCGCTCCGCCTTGCCGGTCAGGCTCCCCTTGGGCAGCAGTGGCACCTCCACCGTCAGGTCAAAGCGGTCGAGAAAGGGGCCGGAGAGTTTGCCGAGGTAGCGCAGGATCTGATCCGGGCTGGAGCGGGTCTGGCCATCGCCATAGTGGCCGCAGGGGCTGGGATTCATGGCACCGACCAGCTGGAAGCGGGCGGGAAAATCCACCTGCCGGGCGGCCCGGCTGATGGTGATGTGGCCCGTCTCCAGCGGCTCGCGCAGGGAGTCGAGCACCTTGCGCTCGAACTCGGGCAATTCATCCAAAAACAGCACCCCGTTGTGGGCCAACGAAATTTCGCCGGGCCGCGGGTGGCTGCCACCGCCCACCAGCGCCACTGCCGAGGCACTGTGGTGCGGCGTGCGGTATGGCCTGTGGTGCCAGTGACCGGCGCGCGGGGTGAGGCCGCCGATGGAGTGGATGGCGGCGGTCTGCTGCGCCTCCTGCTCGCTGAGCGGCGGCAGAATGCCGGGCAATCGGCTCGCCAGCATGCTCTTGCCGGTGCCGGGCGGGCCGATGAACAGCAGGTTGTGGCTGCCGGCGGCGGCGATCTCCAGTGCCCGCTTGGCCTGTGACTGGCCGATCACATCCTGCAGGTCTGGCACATCGGGCAGGCTCTCCGCGCTTTGGGGATTCGGCAGTGGCAGTTCGTATTGTCCTGCCAGCCAGGCGGTGACTGCCAGCAGCTGGTGGGCGGTGCGCACCTCGGCATCCTGAATGAGGGAGGCTTCGGGGCCGTTCTCCCGCGGCACCAGCAGAGTGCGTCCCGCATCCCGGCAGGCGAGTACGGCAGGCAGTACCCCGAGTACGGGGCGGATCTCTCCGGTCAGGGCCAATTCCCCTAAAAATTCGTGATCGAGCAGATATTTTGCCGGTATCTGCTTGGAAGCGGCGAGAATGCCGATAGCGATAGCCAGATCGAAGCGGCCTCCCTCCTTGGGCAGATCGGCGGGGGCCAGATTGACCGTGATGTGTTTGCTCGGGAACTCGAAGTTGCCGTTGAGCAGGGCGCTGCGCACCCGATCCCGCGACTCCTTCACCGAGGTTTCCGGCAGGCCGACCATGTTGAAGGCGGGCAGGCCGTTGGAGAGGTGAACTTCCACTGTAACTTGCGGGGCCGCGATCCCGAGGCTGGCACGGCTATAAACCACAGCTAATGACATAAATCCCGTCCTTGAGTTGATATATGTTCTGACTAACTGCTTGTTGTTGGTTTTTTATTCCAGAGTTCCGGCTGAGGAATAGCCAAAATCAGTGGGTTGTCACAGAAAAAAGGCTTGCCCAATAAAAATCACCGTGCTAGTTCTAATAGCCATTAGCGGTAGAAACCGCCCCAATTTCACAGGATTTCCGGTTGTAACTATGAACATGGCCTCCCGTTTCGTCAGCATTATTGTGGTCCTAGTGGTGATTATTATCTCACCGCTCGGGGCTCGTTTAGCTGCACGGAACAAGGGATAGACCCACCACCGGACAGAACGAAACAAGCGACCCCCGAGCCTCACAGCTCGGGGGTTTTTTTTCGACCAAAGGACAGGATTTTCCACATGAACGGCGCGCAGTTTTTGGTACAGGCTCTCAAGAAACAGGGTGTGACCCAGGTGTTTGGTTACCCGGGCGGGGCCATCATGCCGGTCTACGATGCCCTGTATGACGGTGGTCTGGCCCATCAGCTCTGCCGCCACGAGCAGGGTGCCGCCATGGCCGCGGTCGGTTATGCCCGCGCATCCGGTCAGGTGGGAGTCTGCATCGCTACCTCCGGCCCCGGCGCCACCAATCTGGTGACCGGTCTGGCGGAGGCGCTGCTCGATTCGGTGCCGCTGGTGGCCATCAGCGGTCAGGTGCCCTGTTCCGCCATCGGCACCGATGCGTTTCAGGAGGTCGACGTGCTCGGCATGTCCCTCTCCTGTACCAAGCACTCCTTTATGGTGACCGATGCCGCCGATCTGGGGCGAGTGCTGGCAGAAGCTTTCGCCATCGCCACCGAAGGTCGCCCCGGCCCTGTGCTGATCGATCTCCCCAAGGATGTGCAACTGGCCGCGGTGCCTGCCCAGGGCCCGCTGTTTGCAGTGGAAGAGCCGGAGGTGCTCAACCCCTCGGATCTGGCCGCGGCCCGCACCCTGCTGGCTGCCGCCGAGCGTCCGGTGCTTTACGTCGGTGGCGGGGTAGGCATGGCCAATGCCGAGCAGCAGTTGCGTGACTTTGCTGCCGTCACCGGCATGCCAGCGGTCACCACCCTCAAGGGAATTGGTGCGCTCGACCCCGACAGCCCTGTTTATCTGGGCATGCTCGGCATGCACGGCACCAAGGCGGCCAACTACGCGGTGCAGCAGTGCGATCTGCTGCTGGTGGTAGGGGCTCGTTTCGATGATCGGGTGACCGGCAAGCTGGAGGAGTTTGCTCCCGAGGCCAAGGTGATCCATCTCGATGTGGACGCCGCAGAGTTCGGCAAGCGCCGCGCTGCCGAGGTGGGGATCACCACGGACTTCAAACAGGTGCTGCCGCGCCTCGCCATGACTCTCGACATTGCCCCCTGGCGTGAACACTGTGCCGCCATGGCCCGCGAATATGCGTTTCGCTACGACCATCCGGGTCAGGCCATCTATGCGCCGGCCCTGCTCAAGCAGCTCTCCGCCCGGCTGCCGGAGAGCAGCGTGGTGGCCTGCGACGTGGGTCAGCACCAGATGTGGGTGGCCCAGCATATGCGCTTCACCAGCCCGCGCAACCACCTCTCCAGCGCCGGCCTCGGCACCATGGGCTTTGGTCTGCCCGCCGCCATCGGGGCCAAGATGTCGCGCCCGGAGGATGAAGTGGTGCTGGTGAGCGGTGACGGCTCTTTCATGATGAATGTGCAGGAGCTTGGCACCATCCGCCGCGCCCAGCTCAAGGTGAAGATGGTGCTGCTGGATAATCAGCGTCTCGGCATGGTGCGCCAGTGGCAGGAACTGTTCTTCGACGGCCGCTATAGCGAGACCATCCTCTCCGACAACCCCGATTTCGTCGCCCTGGCTGCCGCTTTCGGCATTCCGGGCGAGACCATCACATGCAAGGAGCAGATAGCCGGCGCCCTCGATCGCCTGCTGGCAAGCGAGAGTGCCTACCTGCTGCATGTGGCCATTTCAGAGGAAGAAAACGTCTGGCCCCTGGTTCCGCCGGGAGTCGCCAACCACCAGATGATGGAGCAACGCCCATGAACCCGCACACCCTTGCCCAGCCAGCATTTGCACAGCACACCCTGCATATCCATGCCCAGCCCAGACCCGAAGTGATGGAGCGGGTGTTGCGGGTGGTGCGCCACCGCGGCTTCAATCTCTGCGCCTTGAATATGGAGCAGGATTGCCAACAGCTGCGGATCACGGTTACTGTCGAGTCGGTGCGTCCCATCCAGCAGTTGTGGAGCCAGCTGGTGAAGCTGGTGGACGTCTCCCGGGTCGATGCACTGGAACAGCAACCCCGGATCAGAGCTTAAGGAGCCAAGCCAATGTCACAGCCTTCCCAATCCGCCACTCACCCGCAATACATCTGGTTCAACGGCAAACTGGTGCCCTGGCAGGATGCCCAGGTGCACGTGATGAGCCACGCCCTGCACTACGGCTCCTCGGTGTTCGAGGGGGTACGCGCCTACGACACCCCCAAGGGGACCTGCATCTTTCGTCTGCAGGAGCACACCCGCCGCCTGTTCGACTCCGCCAAAATCTACTGGATGGACGTCCCATACAGCGAGTCCGAAGTTAATGAAGCCTGCCGCACCGTGGTGCGCGAGAACGGCCTGAAGAGCGGCTACCTGCGCCCGCTGGCCTTTGTCGGCAATGTGGGGCTGGGGCTGCATCCGCCGCTGGATGCCAAGGCTGACCTGATGGTCGCCGCTCTGCCGTGGGGCGCCTATCTGGGGGAAGAGGGACTGAAAAACGGGGTGGATGTCTGCGTCACCTCATGGAACCGGCTCGCTCCCAACACCATTCCCACCGGCGCCAAGGCGGGCGGCAACTACCTCTCTTCCCAGCTGATCAGCCGCGAGGCCAAGCGCAACGGCTTCGCCGAGGGGCTGGCACTGGATGTGAATGGCTACCTGAGCGAAGGGGCGGGGGAGAACCTGTTCCTGGTGAAGAACGGCGTACTGTTCACCCCGCCTGCTACCGCTGCCATCCTGCCCGGCATCACCCGCGACACCATCATGACGCTCGCGCGTGACTTGGGTTACGAGGTGCGCGAGCAGGCGCTGCCCCGCGAGGCGCTCTATGTGGCGGACGAGATCTTCATGACCGGCACCGCCGCCGAGGTGACCCCGGTGCGCTCCGTCGATCGGATGAAGGTGGGCGTTGGCAGCCGTGGCCCGGTGACAGAGCAGCTGCAAAACGCCTTCTTCGGCCTGTTTAACGGCCAGACCGAGGACAAGTGGGGCTGGCTGACGCCCGTCAACGACTGATGAGAGAGGGGAGGCGTCATGCCTCCCCGAGTCGCTTCCGGTGAGCGCTTCCCTGAGGAGTCTTCACCAGGGTCGATTCCGATCCACTCGTATCATCACCGCATAACGCATCGAGCCCATATGGGCATTCAGGGAGTAGAGACAATGCCGAAGTTGAGATCCGCCACCACCACCCACGGACGTAACATGGCCGGGGCCCGCGCCCTTTGGCGTGCTACCGGAATGACCGATCAGGATTTCGGCAAGCCTATCATCGCCGTGGTCAACTCCTTCACCCAGTTTGTACCGGGTCACGTCCACCTCAAGGATCTGGGCCAGCTGGTGGCGCGCGAGATCGAAGCCGCGGGGGGCGTTGCCAAAGAGTTCAACACCATCGCCGTGGATGACGGCATCGCCATGGGCCACGGCGGCATGCTCTACTCCCTGCCATCGCGGGAGCTGATCGCCGACTCGGTGGAGTACATGGTCAACGCCCACTGCGCCGACGCCATGGTCTGCATCTCCAACTGCGACAAGATCACCCCGGGGATGCTGATGGCCGCCCTGCGTATCAATATCCCGGTCATTTTTGTCTCCGGCGGCCCGATGGAAGCGGGCAAGACCAAGCTCTCCGACCAGATCATCAAGCTGGATCTGGTGGATGCCATGATCCAGGGCGCCGACCCCAAGGTGTCGGATGCCCAGAGCGAACAGGTTGAGCGCAGTGCCTGCCCTACTTGCGGCTCCTGCTCCGGCATGTTTACCGCCAACTCCATGAACTGCCTGACCGAGGCGCTCGGCCTCTCCCAGCCGGGCAACGGCTCCATGCTGGCGACCCACGCCGATCGCGAGCAGCTGTTCAAGCTGGCAGGCCAGCGCATCGTGACTTTGGCCAAGCGCTGGTATGAGCAGGACGATGCCTCGGCACTGCCGCGCAATATCGCCACCAAGGCGGCGTTCGAGAACGCCATGGCGCTGGATATCGCCATGGGCGGCTCCACCAATACCGTGCTGCACCTGTTGGCGGCGGCGCAGGAGGCCGGGGTCGACTTCACCATGGCCGATATCGACCGTATGTCCCGCAAGGTGCCGCAGCTCTGCAAGGTGGCACCCTCCACCCAGAAGTACCATATGGAAGATGTACACCGCGCCGGCGGCGTGGTCGCCATTCTGGGTCAGCTGGAAAAAGCGGGTCTGGTGCACGGGGATACCCGTACCGTGCTGGGTTGCTCCCTCGTCGAACAGCTCGATGAATATGACGTCAGCCGCCAGCCGAGTCAGGAGGTTGTGGACTTCTACCGCGCCGGCCCTGCCGGGATCCGCACCACCAAGGCGTTCAGTCAGGATTGCCGCTGGCCGGAGCTGGATCTGGACAGAGCCGAAGGGTGCATCCGCTCGCTGGATAATGCCTATAGCCAGGAGGGCGGCCTCGCCGTGCTTTCCGGCAACCTCGCGGTCAACGGCGCCATTGTCAAGACCGCCGGGGTGGATGAGGAGAACCTCACCTTCCGTGGCCCGGCACGGGTGTTCGAGAGTCAGGAGAGCGCGGTGAACGGCATCCTCGACGGTACAGTTAAAGCGGGCGAGGTAGTGGTGATCCGCTACGAAGGGCCGAAAGGGGGCCCGGGCATGCAAGAGATGCTCTACCCCACCACCTATCTGAAATCCATGGGGCTCGGCAAGGCGTGCGCCCTGATCACCGATGGTCGCTTCTCCGGCGGTACCTCGGGCCTCTCTATCGGCCACGTCTCGCCGGAAGCCGCTTCTGGCGGCACCATAGGTCTGGTGGAGGATGGCGACATCATCAGCATCAATATCCCGGCCCGCAGCATGGTGCTGGAGGTGGCCGACAGCGTGCTGGCCGCCCGCCGTGTCGCCGTGGAAGCCCGTGGCTGGAAGCCGCTCGATCGTCAGCGCCAGGTCTCCTTTGCCCTGCGTGCCTACGCCATGTTCGCCACCAGCGCCGATAAAGGCGCGGTTCGCGATCGCTCGATGCTGGGGGAATAAATCATGGTCTCTGCGGCGGATTATCTACGCAAGGTGTTGCTCTCTCCCGTCTACGAGGCGGCGCGAGTGACCCCGTTGCAAACGTTGAAAAAACTCTCCGAGCGGCTCGGCAACCATGTCAGTTTGAAGCGGGAGGATCTGCAACCGGTCCACTCCTTCAAGCTGCGCGGTGCCTACCACAAGATCGCCACCCTGACCGAGGAGCAGAAGGCGCGCGGCGTTATCGCCGCCTCTGCTGGCAACCACGCGCAGGGGGTCGCCCTGTCGGCCGCCAAGCTCGGCATCAAGGCGATCATCGTGATGCCCAAGACCACGCCGGATATCAAGATCGATGCGGTACGCCGTCAGGGCGGCAACGTCATGCTGTTCGGCAACAGCTTCGACGAGGCCTACGGCGAGAGCCGCCGCCTCGCCACGCTAGAGGGCTACACCCTGATCCCGCCGTTTGACGACGTCGAGGTGATCGCTGGCCAGGGTACCATCGGCAAGGAGCTGTTGGAGCAGGATACCCACCTCACCCACGTATTCGTGCCGGTGGGCGGTGGCGGGTTGGCCGCCGGGGTGGCGGTCTATATCAAGCAGCTGCTGCCGGATGTGAAGGTGATCGGGGTGGAGGCGGAGGGCTCCGCCTGCCTCAAGGCCGCGCTGGCGTCCGGCGAGCCGGTCAATCTGGAGCGGGTCTCGCTGTTTGCTGATGGGGTGGCGGTCAAGCGCATCGGCGAGGAGACCTTCCGTCTCTGCAACCAGTATCTGGACGAGGTGGTGACCGTCTCCAACGACCAGATCTGCGCCGCGCTCAAAGACATCTTCGATGACTGCCGCGCCATCGCCGAGCCGTCGGGGGCCCTGTCGCTGGCGGGCCTCAAGGCCTACAGCGAGCGGGAGCAGATCAAAGGGGGGCGGATGGCGGCCATTCTGTCCGGCGCCAACGTCAACTTCCACAGCCTGCGCTACGTGTCGGAGCGCTGCGAGATCGGCGAGAAGCGCGAGGGCATGCTGGCGGTGACCATCCCCGAGCGCAAGGGGGCCTTCCTCGACTTCTGCCGTCAGCTCGGGCCGCGCATGGTGACCGAGTTTAACTACCGCTACGCCGATGCCGAGCAGGCTTCGCTGTTCGTCTCGGTGCGCCTCACCGGCGGTGACGAGGAGCTGGGCCAGATCATCGATCAGCTCGGCGGCAACGGCTATCCGGTGGTCAACATGACCGAGAGCGAGCTGGCCAAGAATCATGTGCGCTATATGATTGGCGGCCGCCCGGCCCGGCCCCTTGGTGAACGTCTCTACAGCTTCAAGTTTCCGGAGCAGCCTGGCGCCCTGATGCGTTTCCTCGAGACCCTCGGCTGTCGCTGGAACATCAGCCTGTTCCACTACCGCAACCACGGTGCCGACTACGGTCGGGTGCTCTGCGCCTTCGAGCTGCCGGACGAGGACGTGGCCGCCTTCCACGACTACCTGCGCGAGATTGGCTACGGCTGGAAAGAGGTGAGCGACGACCCCGCCTACCGGTTATTCCTGGCTAGTTGATGGCGAGATCGCTATGAAGAAGGAGGGAGGCGTTGGCCTCCCTCTGTTTTTAAGCTGCAATTGGGAACTTCTGTCTGAGCCATTGAAATCCATGGGCCAGCGCCATCAGTAGCAGAGTGCCGGGCAGCACCGTTTGCCACAGGAATGCTGGCTCTTGTCCTGTCATCAGGATCTGCAAGGGATTGGCGCCTGCCGGAGGGTGAAGAATATTCAGTCCCTGCATCAGTGCGATAGCCAGCCCGGTTGCCAGAGCCATCTGCATTTCAGCAGGGAGGGGAAGCATGCCGATGACCAGTCCGACGCAGGCCGTCAGCAGGTGACCACCCAGCACGTTTTTGGGGCGCGCCAGCGGACTATCTGGCAGGGAAAACAACAACACACAGCTGGCCCCGAAAGGTGCCATGACTAGCGCGACATGCCAGCTCAGATTGAGCCATCCCAATATGCCGATGGTGAGTGCGGCGCTCACACCTGCCCATAACGGGCCATACCATTTTGTCATCATGCTTTCCTCTTGGTTTGCCAGAACTGATTAGGCACATTAGGTAGACAGATCGGTGTACTTCAAGAGGCAAATCATGAGTGAGAAGCGTCAACAACTGGTGGCGACGGCCTACCGTCTGTTCAACCGTCATGGCTTTCATGCCACCGGCATAGATCGCATCTGGGCCGAGGCGGGGAGTACCAAGCGCACCCTCTATCGCCACTTCCCGACCAAGGATGCCTTGATTGAGGAGGTGCTGCTCGTTCGTGACCGGGAGTTCTTCGCCTTGCTTGACCAGCGGCTGGCCGGTGTGAGCGGACGTGAAGCTCGCCTGCAGGCGCTGTTTGACGGTTTTGCAGAGTGGTTTGGCCGCTCTGATTTCTATGGCTGCAACTTTATCAACGCCAGCGCCGAGTTTGCCGACCCACGCCATCCGGTGCGCAAGCTGGTGATGGCCCACAAGCAGGCGTTATTGGGCTGGGTGATAAACCAGCTCAACTGTTCTCTGGCACAGGCCACCGAGCTTTGCCTGTTGCTGGAGGGGGCGATCGTGATGGCTCACAGCTATCAGCAGCCACTGGCGCTGGAGCAGGCCAGAATGCTGGCAAAGACCATTTTGGCCGACGATGGCGCGATAATGCAGGCCGCTTCACACTCCTGAGATGCTGGTCATTTGAGGCTGCGTTCGGATGGGATACCCTGATCGGCGGAGAGGCCGCCTGACGGCTTCACACAGGGAGAGTGCGCACTCAGGCGCCCATAACGACTTATTGCAGAGGCGAAAATATGAATAAATCCATGCTTGCCGTATTGGTCAGTGGTTTGCTGGCGGCCGGAGCCGTGCAGGCCGCTGCTCAGGATAATACCTGGTATGTCGGTGGCAAGGCCGGTTGGTCCAATTACTATGGCGTTGACCACAACCAGTATGCCGAGTCGATTGCCCAGACGTTGGGTAATACCAGCGAGAACACGGATGATCTGGGTCTGGGTCTGTTCGCCGGTTACCAGCTCAACCCCAACCTGGGGTTCGAGCTGGGTTATGACTGGCTTGGCAAATACGACACCACCTCGGGCACCGGCGCCAATACCCTCAATACCGAAGCCAAGAGCCAGATGATTCAGGCCACCATGAAGATCAGCTTCCCGGCAACGAATGTGCTCGATCTTTATGGCCGGCTCGGCGGTGCCTATGCCTGGACGGATAGCGAGATCAGCTTCGCCAATAGCAGCGAGACCGGTAAAAAGCATGGCGCCGCATTTGTCGGGGCGCTGGGTGCCGAGTACGCCATCGATCGTGACTGGGCCGCCCGTCTGGAGTACCAGTACACTACGCCGCTGGGAGATGCCTCTCTCGATCGCTCAGGCATCGAGCTGGATAACGGCCTGATTTCGTTCGGCATGCTCTATCGTTTCGGTCAGCAAGGGGGTGAGGTTGCTGTGCCGGCGCCAGCTCCGGCAGCCGAGCCTGCCCCGGCTGTGGTGGTGGAGCCCAAGACCTTCAGCCTGAGTTCCGATGTGCTGTTCGAGTTCAACAAGGCGACCCTGAAACCAGCCGCCAGCCAGGCGCTCGATGCCCTGTTCAGCCAGATTGTGGCGGCCAATCCGAAGGATGGCGTCGCGACCGTGGTCGGTTATACCGACCGCATCGGCTCCGACAACTACAACCTGGCCCTCTCCGAGAAGCGGGCCCAGAGCGTGGCCAGCTATCTGGTAGCCAAAGGCTTGTATGCTGACAAGGTACGGGTCGAAGGGCGTGGCAAGGCCAATCCGGTCACTGGCAACAACTGCGCCAGCCGTTCCAAACAGGAGCTGATTGCCTGTCTGGCACCGGATCGTCGGGTTGAAATCCATCTGGAAGGGGTTTCCCAGCCGGCGCAGTGATGCTGCGGCTAGAGATGGGATTCGAGAAGAACGGGAGGCCAGGCCTCCCGTTTTCTATGGTCAGCGTGATCGGATGGTGGTGCAGACCTGATTTGCCAACATCATGAGTTATCGAATCTTTTCCTAATAGGAATAGTTATTATATTTCCAGGAAATTACAGGGTAAAAAAATAGAATTAAACTTTGCGCCTGAAGATCCTTTTGGTTAGAATCTCTGCGTGTTATCAATAGACAGGTAAATATTATGGACTGCGACAGTTGTAGCCGATTGCAAATCGCGATGCGGGTTTACCAGAGCTGAGGCCGAATATTTTATCTTCTCTCTCACTCTGATTGCTCGAATCACAAGCATAGAGTGCAGCATCTATATGAGTCAGCATCGACTCTCACAACCTCTTTATCCCGCCTTCATCAGGGATTCCGGTTGTAAATCTGGATCGTTCCGCTCATCTGCGAGCCATGCGCGCCTCGCGACCCCTGCAATTGAACGCTTCATCATGCATCCCGGTACTGCCCGTCAGGGCCGTCACAGCGTCGGAACCATGCATCCGTGCCGTGGTCGGGAAGGGATCAAGCGTAAAATAACAAGATGGATAATCTCATATTGAAAACTATTTCGTTTTCGATATGGCAGGTTGCACATTAAAATAAATGATGTGATTGATTAATATATTTCGGCGGTGGCAAGGGTCGCGCTGTAATATTTCTATAGGCGTGGTTTTCTCCGATGTTCTTACCCGCCAGATATCACTGATACTATTTCCTGCCCGCATCCAGTTATTTCAAACTGTCGTAATCCTGATTTTCTTTATGGGTGATGCCGCTCTAGTTGCGGGATCACCGGATTGGTCCGCTGATAATGCAGACTCGCGGCCATGCCTGCCAACGACAGTGTGTATCGCTGTCCATGGTTCGTCCGGCCCTCTCTCCACCCCACTCGGAGGATATCGTATGACCGAAGAGCCCAAACCTCGACCCTCGGGGTTCACGTCTCCCCACTCCTGATCCCCCCTGCGGGGACGGGATGCGGTGTTCTGACCCCTGATCTGACCCAACCATGCAGGTTAGCTCGACGGCAGACATTTGTCTGACGAGCCGCCCCGTGCGCGCCAGTTGAGCGTGCCGGCAACGAGTCGGGTTCACAGCTTTCGATATCAGTACTGACGCCTGGCCTGGCCCGCGACAGGGCCCTTCTGCAAGCGAAAATCAGGATTTAAAGTTATGAAGCAACAACATACTGCCAGCCGGCACAAGCAACAGGGGTTCGTCGCCCCGGGCCGTGCCAATGAGAAGCTCTCCTCCCGGGTGCTCGACGAGGCCGACAAGTCCCTCGAATACACCCTCACTGCCGTGCGCGGCAATATCGACGGCCTGACCGCGACCGAGGCGGCCAATCGTCTGGTCCAGTTTGGCCCCAACGAGGTGACCCACGACAAACCGCCTCATCCATTGATCCAGCTGCTGCAGGCGTTCAAAAACCCGTTTGTGATGGTCTTGATGGTGCTTGGGCTGGTCAGTTACGTGATGGACGTGCTGATGGCCGAGCCGGGTGATGAGGACTGGGTCAAGGTGATCATCCTCGGTGTCATGGTGGGCCTGAGCGGTCTGCTGCGCTTCTGGCAGGAGTACCGTTCCGCCAAGGCGGCCGAGGCGCTCAAGTCACTGGTGCGCAACACTGCCACTGTACAGCGTCGTCCCTCGCCGGGCGCTACCCCCCAGCGCAAGGAGGTGGCAATGACCGAGCTGGTGGCCGGAGACATAGTGCACTTGCAGGCGGGAGACATGATCCCCGCCGACATCAAGCTGATTGAATCCCGCGATCTCTTCATCAGCCAGGCGGTGCTGACCGGTGAAGCACTGCCGGTAGAGAAGTATGACACTCTGGGAGCTGTGGCCGAGAAGTCGGCAGACGGCAACAGCACAGGGGACGTGGGGTTGCTCGATCAGCCCAACATCTGCTTCATGGGCACCAACGTGGTGAGCGGTACAGCCAAGGCTGTGGTGGTGGCCACCGGCAGCGACACCTACTTCGGTTCGCTGGCCCGCAACGTGGTGAGCCACAAGCGCATCGAGACCAGTTTCGATCGCGGCGTCAACAGCGTCACCAGGCTGCTGATCCGCTTCATGCTGGTGATGGTGCCCATCGTCTTCATGCTCAGTGGTATCAGCAGTGGTGACTGGATGTCGGCGCTCACCTTCGCGCTGGCGGTGGCGGTAGGGCTCACCCCCGAGATGCTGCCGATGATCGTCTCCGCCAACCTGGCGCGAGGGGCGGTGGCCATGGCCAAGCGCAAGGTGGTGGTCAAACGGCTCAACTCGGTGCAGAACTTCGGTGCCATGGACGTGCTCTGCACCGACAAGACAGGTACCCTGACCCAGGACAAGATCATCCTCGAGCACCACTACGACGTGCGTGGCAACCGGGACGACCGGATCCTGCAGCTGGCCTGGCTCAACAGTTATCATCAGAGCGGCATGAAGAACCTGATGGACATCGCGGTGATCGAGCATGCCGATGTGCTGGGAGCTGGCTGCAAGCCGGCTGGTTACAGCAAGGTGGATGAGTTGCCATTCGACTTCGTGCGCCGCCGTCTGTCGGTGATCGTACAGGATGAGCGTGGCCAGCAGCTGATGGTCTCCAAGGGGGCGGTGGAAGAGATGCTGGCCGTCTCCAGCCAGATCGCCGATGGCCAGGAGGTGCGGGATCTGACCGACGCCGATCGCCTTGCCCTGCTGCGCCAGAGCGAGGAGTTCAATGCCGAGGGCTATCGGGTACTGATCGTGGCGACCCGCGAGATCCCGGCAGGCGAGTGCAAGCAGAGCTATCGTACCAGTGATGAGGTCAATCTGGTGGTGCGCGGCTTCCTCACCTTCTTCGATCCGCCCAAGGATTCGGCCGCACCGGCCATCCGTGCGCTGAACGACTATGGTGTGGCGGTCAAGGTGCTGACCGGTGACAATCCCATCATCACCAGCAAGGTGTGTCGTGACGTAGGGCTGGAGCCCGGCTTACCGCTGCTCGGCAAGGATATCGAAGGAATGGATGACGTGGCGTTGTGCGAGGTGGTCAAGCAGACCACCATCTTCGCCAAGCTCACCCCGCTGCAGAAGTCGCGGGTGGTGAAGGCGCTGCAGGCCAACGGCAACACCGTCGGTTTCCTCGGTGACGGCATCAACGATGCGCCGGCGCTGCGGGATGCGGACGTAGGGATCTCGGTGGACAGCGGTGCCGACATCGCCAAGGAGACCGCCGACATCATCCTGCTGGAGAAGAGTCTGATGGTGCTGGAGGAGGGGGTGATCAAGGGGCGCGAGACCTTTGGCAACATCCTCAAGTACCTCAACATGACCGCCAGTTCCAACTTCGGCAACGTCTTCTCGGTGCTGGTGGCTTCCGCCTGGCTGCCATGGGCACCCATGCTGGCGATGCAGATGCTGATCCAGAACCTGGTGTATGACGTCTCCCAGATGCTGCTGCCGTGGGACAAGATGGATCCCGAGTTCCTCAAGCGGCCGCGCAAGTGGGAGGCGAGCAACATCAAGCGCTTCATGCTCTGGCTCGGCCCGACCTCGTCGGTGTTCGATATCAGCACCTACTGCCTGATGTGGTTCGTGTTCGGTGCTGGCGCCCTCTATGCCACCGCCAACGGCAGTATGGATCCGCTGGTCAACGGTCAGGCCATCATGAACTCCGGCTGGTTTATCGAGGGGCTGGTGTCGCAGACGCTGGTGGTACATATGCTGCGTACCCGCAAGATCCCGTTCCTGCAGAGTACCGCTACCCTGCCGGTGCTGCTCTCCACCTCGATCGCCATTGCCATCGGCTGTTACCTGCCCTTCTCGCCTGTGGCTGAGCACTTCGGCTTCATCACTCTGGATGGGCCCAAGTACTTCATGTGGCTGGTGATCACCATGCTGGCCTACATGGGGCTGACCCAGACCGTCAAGAGCATCTACATCAAGCGCCACGGCCAGTGGTTCTGATGACGTGCTAGCTGACGGGCCGGTGTGATCCCGGCGCGACAGAAAAAAGAGAGCCAGCCCACGCAAGCGGACTGGCTCTCTTTATTTGGTGTGACCCGACTCCCTTGTTGGCGAGTACCGGCCTGTGGCTTAGAGCTTGAACAGCGGGCGCAGGCGAATACCGATCAGGCTGCCGGCGAGGGCCATCAGCATCCAGACCCAGCCGTGCAGGCTGCCGGAGGCGGTGCCGTCGAAGAAGCCGCCGAGGTTGCAGGCGCTGTACATGGCGCCCATCCCCATCAGCAGGCCGCCGAGGATGGATGCCAGACTGTTGCCGATCCGCATCGGGGCGAAGTTTCCGCCACCGCTGATGCAGCGCGCCAGCATGGCCCCCAGAATGCCGAGCCAGAACATGCCGACCATGGGATTGATGAAGAGTGGCTGGGCCAGCTTGGGGTTGCCCTCGAACAGGCCGAACAGAGAGGCGCCGCGCAGCGCCATGTCATAGACGGCGCCTGTGATGGTCCAGGCCGAGCCGTGCAGGGCGACGACAGTGGAGTTGAGTATGGCGATGATGATGCCGCCGGTCAGCACGGTGAAGCGGCCATCGCGCCAGAACAGGTTGCCGCCGCTGAAGAGGGGCTTGAGTTCGCCGGTACGCTTGAGTTCGCTGTTGCGAAACAGCAGGAACAGCGCGGCGACCAGCGCCAGGTTGAGCAGCATGCCGCTCCAGATATTGCCGGTCAAATCCTTGGCCAGCACCACATGGCTGGAGAAGGTGGCCTCCAGTTCGGGGCGGAACTGGTTGCTGATGAGGGTGCCGATTCCGTAGCAGATCAGCACCAGCCAGAAGCGGGGTTGTCCCTCGCCGCAGCAATAAAGAGTGCCGGTGGCACAGACGCCTGCCAGCTGCATGCCGATGCCGAACAGGAAGGCACCGACGATGAAGGGAATGCCGATAGCCATCACGTTGCCCACCATGGCATCGCCAAACAGGGCGTGACTAAAGGAGAGGAAGGTGGTGAACAGCAGAATTTCGATGGCGATGGTGAGCAGGTGAACCCGCACATAGTAACTGTTGCGCTTGGTCAGCATTTCGCGCCAACCGAACACGATGCCGAAGCGGCTGAAGGAGAGGGTGAAGCCAAAGCCGAATCCGATCAGGGCCATCAGGGCCCATTTCATACCAAAGGTGTTGCCAAGCCAGAGTAACGCTCCCCCCGCGATTGCCACGATGGGGAGCGACCATTTTCGAGTCATAGCTGTAATTCCTTATAGCTGGATGGAGAATAGGGAGTGCGGATCCTATTCCCACATTGAGTCCAAGGCTACCGGTTTAACAGGTCAGGGGGCGAGAAAATGGCATATCGCTTCTGATGACTTTGTTAGCTACTGATTTGATTTTGAAGGCTTTATATTGCTCGTTGCAGCAGGACGCTTGCCGTTGCGCAGCCCATCCAGCGTGAAGATCAGCAGCGCGCTCCAGATACAGGCGAAAGTAAGAGCCTTGTCCATTGCCAGCTCCTCGCCGTAGAGAGTGACAGCGAGGATGAACATCAGGCTGGGGCCTATGTACTGGAAGAAGCCCAGTGTGGAGAGCTTGAGCCGTGTCGCGGCGGCGGTGAAGCAGAGCAGAGGGGCTGTGGTGACGGCGCCAGCAGCGATCAGCAGCAGGTTGAGGTGCCAGTCGTTCTGGGTGAGATGGCTGGTGGGGCTGTCGGCAATGCCCCACAGATAGATTGCTGCCGGTGGCAGCATGATCATGGTTTCGATCAGCAGACCGGTAAGTGCATCGAGGGCCAGTTTTTTGCGCACCAGGCCATAGATGGCGAAGCTCGATGCCAACACCAGTGCAATCCAGGGCAGGGAGCCAAAGGCGATAAGCTGGATCGTCACCCCGGCAAAGGCCAGCGCCACCGCCCACCACTGCAGGCGGCGCAGTTTCTCGCTCAGAAACACCATCCCCAGCAGCACGTTGAACAGCGGGTTGATGTAGTAGCCGAGGCTGGCATCCAGCATGTGGCCGTTGTTGATGGCCCAGATAAACAGCAGCCAGTTGCCGCCAACGGTGACCGAGGTAAAAGCTAGGGTGAGCAGCACTTTTGGCTGACGCAGCACTGCCTGCACCTTGTGCCACTGGCGGCCAGCCAGGGTGAGCACCATCAGCAGCACGCAGGACCAGATCATCCTGTGGGTCAGAATTTCAGCGGCCGGGACGGCAGAGATGGTCTTGAAATAGATGGGGGCTATGCCCCAAAGGGTATAGGCGCACAGGGCGTAGATGACGCCCTGGCGCTGGATCTGTTGCGGCATGCGGATGACCTTTACTGATGCGTTGGATGCGGGAAAACATCGCAAAAAATCAGTGTAGCGATCCTTTATCGAGGAAAGAAGCGAATAAACGAAGTTTGAGAATACGGTTGGAAGCTGGTCAGCCTTTGCCGCGACGGATCTTGTCGACGTCCATCAACAGCCACAACATCAGGGCGATGGCGGAGATCCAGGGGCCCCAGGTCACGTAGGCCTCGCCGTGCCCCAGCACGAAAAACAGCAGGGGCAACCCGATCACCAGAAAAAGTACGCTTCCCAGAAAAAATAGCATTTTTGTCTTTATATTTAATGGTTTGCTTATTTGATGATTATATCGATTGTGCCGCCTGATGGAAGACCAAAATGCAAAAGGGGGGATTTCTCCCCCATTGCTGATGATGATGGCTATTTATACCTTTATTCGAGCTGGATCCAGGTACTTTTCAGCTCGGTGTACTTCTCCAGCGCGTGCAGCGACTTGTCACGACCGTTACCAGACTGCTTGAAGCCACCAAACGGCATGGTCATGTCGCCGCCATCCCAGTTGTTGACGAATACGGTGCCAGCACGCAGGGCGCGGGAACCCTTCACCGCCTTGTTGAGATCCGCGGTCCAGATCGCTGCTGCCAGCCCGTAGTCGGTGTCGTTGCCCAGTGCAATGGCCTCTTCGAGCGTGTCGAAACCGGTCACTGCCAGCACAGGGCCGAAAATCTCCTCGCGGAAGATCCGCATCTCGGGTGTCACCTCGTCGAAGATGGTGGGCTCGATATAGAAGCCGCCGCTCTCAAGATTGGTGCGTTTGCCTCCCAGCAGTAGCTTGGCTCCCTCCTGCTTGCCAATCTCGACATAGCGCAGCACCTGCTCCATCTGGATGTGATCCACCATGGCGCCGATGCGGGTCGCAGGGTCGAGCGGGTTGGCTGAGATCCACTCGCGGGCATGGGCCAGCAGTCGCTCCATAAATTGCGGCTTGATGCTGTTTTGCACCAGCAGGCGAGAGGCGGCGGTACACACCTCGCCCTGGTTGTAGAAGATGGCGCCAGCGGCGCTCTTGGCCGCGGTATCCAGGTCCAGCGCATCCGCCAGTATGATGTTGGGGCTCTTGCCGCCGCACTCCATAAAGGCGCGCTTGAGGTTGGACTTGCCGGAACACTCCACCAGGTGCTTGCCGATTTTGGTGGATCCGGTGAAGGTGATGCAATCCACATCCATGTGCATGGCCAGCGCCTCGCCCACGGTATGGCCAAAGCCCGGCAGCACGTTGAACACGCCGTCAGGAATGCCTGCCTCCTTGGCCAGACCTGCGATACGCAAGGCGGTCAGGGGGGACTTTTCGGAAGGTTTGAGAATGACCGAGTTGCCGGTAGCGAGCGCCGGCCCCAGCTTCCAGCAGGCCATCACCAGCGGGAAGTTCCACGGCACGATGGCGGCAACGACCCCGAGCGGTTCCCGGGTCACCAGCGCCAGGGCGGATTCCTCGACCGGCGCGACCTGATCGTAGATCTTGTCGATCGCTTCGGCGTTCCAGGCGATGCAGTTGGCGGCGGCAGGGGCATCGTAGCCCATGGCATCGCCGATGGGTTTGCCCATGTCCAGCGACTCCAGCAGTGCCAGCTCCACCTTGTTGAGACGCATCAGTTCGGCGAAGCGCTGCATGATCAGCTTGCGCTGTTTCGGCGGCAGGCCGCTCCAGCGCTTGTCGTTGAAGGCATCACGCGCGGCCTGTACCGCCAGCTCGGCATCGGCGGCATTGCAGGCTGCTACCTTGGTCAGCAGCTTGCCGTTGGCCGGGTTGATACAGTCGAAGGTGGCACCATTGACGGCATCCCGATAGCTACCGTTGATAAAGGCTTGTGAGGGCAGGGTCAGATGGGCGGCCTTGTGTTGCCACTGGGCCAGGGTCAGGTCACTCATGTTCACTCCTTGAACCGGCAAAAGTCATTGTCCGCGTATCAATATGCTAAACATCCTGCCACTTGTAAATCCATTTTGTAACAATTCATTAAACATTGGCGGCTGGCTGACCCCTTATCACCCTGTTAGAAACTGGCGGGGGTATTGGCCGAAATCAATACGCACTCCTGCTCGCCCACATTGCGAAAACGGTGAGGAGTGCGGCTGTCGAAGTAGTAGCCGTCCCCCGGTGTCAGCAGGTAGATCTGCTCACCCACGGTCACTTCAACCTCGCCCTTGATAACGATGCCGCACTCTTCACCCTCGTGGCTCAGCATGTCGTCGCCAGTGTCGGCGCCCGGTGGCAGCACCTCCTGCAACATGCCGATGGCACGGTTGGCACGGCTGTGGCCCACCAGCCGGTAGCTGATGGGGTGAGTGCCGAGATCCGGCATATCGGCGGCGCGAAAGATCACTTCGGAGTCCATTTCGGTCTCGTCAGTAAAGAAGCTGGCCAGTGACATGGGGATCCCTTCCAGCACCTTGCGCAGGGAGGCAACTGACGGGCTCACCTGATTCTTTTCGATCTGGGAGATGAATCCGTTGGTCACGCCCGAGCGTTTGGCCAGCTCGCGCTGGGAGAGGGCCGCCTTGGTGCGAACCGCCTTGAGACGGTGACCGATATCCATCGATAGACACTCCTTGACTGTTTACTATTATTAAATTTGTGTTAAATATCTTATACCACCCTGTAGAGTCATCTAGCTAGGGGTGGCATCAGACAGGGCGATAATGAGCCCTTTTTTATGGATTCAGGTGTTTAATTTAATAGGCAATGGCCAATAGTTGCTAAACACCTTAAGGATGAGGTGACCATGAAACCGATCAGCGACATCAATACTCCCTCCGACATGTCCGCCTTCTGGATGCCGTTCACCGCCAACCAGCAGTTCAAGGCGGCGCCGCGCATCCTGAAGTCGGCGGAGGGGATGTATTATCACTCAGAGGATGGCCGCAAGATACTGGATGGCACTGCCGGACTCTGGTGTTGCAACGCGGGCCATGGTCGGCGCGAGATTGCCGAGGCGGTCTCCCAGCAGATTTCCCACCTCGATTTCGCCCCCACTTTCCAGATGGGCCACCCGTTGCCGTTCGAGCTGGCCAACCGGCTGGTGGAGATCGCTCCCCAGGGCTTTGGCCATGTCTTCTATACCAACTCCGGCTCAGAGTCGGTTGATACCGCGCTCAAAATCGCACTGGCCTGGCAGCGGGCTCGCGGTCAGGGCACCCGCACCCGGCTGATTGGTCGCGAGCGGGGTTATCACGGGGTTGGCTTTGGCGGCATCTCGGTGGGGGGCATTCCTGGCAATCGCAAGTGGTTTGGCTCCCTGCTGACCGGGGTGGATCATTTGCCCCATACCCTCAACATCGCCAAAAATGCCTTCACCAAAGGGTTGCCTGAGGAGGATGTGGCGCTGGCCGACGAGCTGGAGAAGATCGTTTTTCTGCACGATGCCAGCAACATAGCGGCGGTGATCGTCGAACCCATCGCCGGCAGTACCGGCGTGCTGATGCCGCCCAAAGGCTACCTCAAGCGGCTGCGGGAGATCTGCACCAAACACGGCATCCTGCTGATTTTTGACGAGGTGATCACTGGTTTCGGTCGCCTTGGCTCTCCCTTCGCCGCGCAGGAGTTCGATGTCATCCCCGACATGATCACCTGCGCCAAGGGGCTCACCAACGGCGCTATCCCCATGGGAGCTGTGCTGGTGCAAAAGCATATTTATGACGACATGATGGCGGTAGGTAAGGGGGCTATCGAGCTGTTCCACGGCTACACCTATTCCGGTCATCCGGTGGCTGCTGCTGCGGGTCTGGCGACCCTCGAGATCTATCGCAACGAGAACCTGCTTAGCCGCGCCGCGGATCTGGCGGGCTACTGGGAGGAGGCGGCCCATTCGCTGAAGGGCTGCAAGCATGTGAAGGATGTGCGCAACTACGGGCTGGTGGCCGGTATCGAACTTGAATCCATGCCGGATGCGCCGGGCAAGCGCGCCTATGAGGTGTTTGTCCGCTGCTTCGAGAAGGGGGCGCTGATCAGGGTGACCGGCGACATCATCGCCCTGTCGCCACCCCTCATCATCGAGCGCAGCCAGATCGATGATCTCTTCACCCTGCTGCAGGATGCCCTGCAGGCACAACCCTAACCCATTTGATGGCCCCGCGCTGGCGGGGCCTTGCGTTGTCTTGTTCAGCGCAATCACCACATCAATTATCACGGAGGATACATGACATACAGGGTCAGCAACTTCATCAACGGCCAGCCGCAGGAGAGTCGTAGCGAGCGCCAGGGCGCCATCTTCAACCCAGCCTGCGGCAAGCAGCAGGGGAGCGTTGGGCTTTCCAGCGCCGCCGAGTGTCAGGAGGCGATCGCCATCGCCGAGCGTGCCTTTGCCGACTGGTCGCAAACCCCGCCGCTGGTGCGGGCTCGGGTCTTTTTCCGCTTCAAAGAGCTGATGGAGCAGCACAGGGACGAGCTGGCCGAGCTCATCAGCCGCGAGCACGGCAAAGTCTTCTCCGATGCGCAGGGTGAGCTGACCCGCGGGCTGGAGGTAGTGGAGTTTGCCTGCGGCATTCCCCATCTGCTCAAGGGGGAGCACTCCCTCAACGTCGGTCGCGGGGTAGACAGCTACTCCATGATGCAGCCGGTCGGGGTTTGCGCCGGCATCACCCCGTTCAACTTCCCGGCCATGGTGCCGCTCTGGATGTTCCCGGTCGCGATTGCCTGCGGCAACACCTTCATTCTCAAACCCTCCGAGAAGGATCCCTCTCTCTCGCTGCGGATGGCCGAGCTGCTCAAGGAGGCCGGTCTGCCGGACGGCGTGCTCAACGTGGTGAACGGTGACAAGGAGGTGGTGGACGTGCTGCTGACCGACCCGCGGGTCGGCGCCGTGTCGTTTGTCGGCTCCACCCCCATCGCCCAGTACATCTATGCCACCGCCTCGGCCCACGGCAAGCGAGTGCAGGCGCTGGGCGGCGCCAAGAACCATATGGTGGTGATGCCGGATGCTGATCTCGATCAGGCGGTCTCAGCTCTGATGGGGGCTGCTTATGGGGCGGCGGGTGAGCGCTGCATGGCCATTTCGGTAGCCGTGGTAGTGGGTGACGAGACCGCCGATGCCTTGGTAGCCAAACTGAAACCGCTCGTTGAGAAGCTGCGGGTGGGCCCGGGGCTGGGCCAGAGCCCGGAAAACGAGATGGGGCCGCTTATCAGCAAGGAGCATCTGGCCAAGGTGCGCGGTTATGTGGATCAGGGGGTGGCCGAAGGGGCCGCGCTGCGAGTCGATGGTCGCACGCTGAGCCACGACGAGGGTTACTTTATCGGTGGCTGCCTGTTTGACGAGGTGACCCCCGAGATGCGCATCTATCGCGAGGAGATCTTCGGCCCCGTGCTCTCCATCGTGCGGGTGCCGGACTACGAGACGGCGCTGCGACTCATCAATGAACATGAGTACGGCAATGGCACCGCCATCTTTACCTGCGACGGCGACACCGCGCGGGACTTCACGGCGCGGGTACAGGTCGGTATGGTAGGGGTGAACGTTCCCATTCCGGTGCCGATGGCGTTTCACAGCTTTGGCGGCTGGAAGCGCTCCATCTTCGGGCCGCTCAACATGCACGGGCCGGATGGGGTTCGCTTTTATACCCGGATGAAGACGGTGACGGCGCGCTGGCCCCAGAGCCTGCGCAGTGGTGCCGAGTTCTCCATGCCAACCATGAAGTGATGAGCCCAGGGCTCACCACCATGATTTGATTCTCTTGCCCCCGCAGATCGCTGGTCTGCGGGGGCACTTCTGTAAAGGAGCAACAGATGCGATTGGGAATTCTCGATTGTGACCGGCTGGATCCCGATCTGGCGGATCGTTTTGGCCCCGTCTACTCCGAGATGTTTATCAGGGGGTTTCAGCCGCTGGCACCCGAGCTGGAGTTTCGGGTCTGGTCAGCCATCGATGGGGAGCTGCCGGAGGATCTGCACGAGTGCGATGCCTGGCTCATCACCGGCTCGCGCCACGATGCCTATAGCGATATCCCTTGGATCCAGGCGTTGCGTGGCTGGATCCGTCGGGCCCATGATGCCGACGTCAAGCTGGCCGGGATTTGTTTTGGTCATCAGGTGATCGCCCAGGCGCTGGGGGGCGAGGTGGTGAAGTCTACCAAGGGGTGGGGGCTGGGAGTGTCGGTGCACCCCATGTTGGCTGATGAGCCCTGGATGGCGCCGTCTCGTGATCAGATCCGTATTCTGGCCAGTCATCAGGATCAGGTGGCCCTGCTGCCCCCCGGAGCGACCCGGCTGGCGGGCAACGATTTTTGCCCCAACTTCATGTTCCTGCAGGGGAACAACATAGTTGCCATTCAGGGACATCCGGAATTTTCGGTGGAGTACAACCGGGCGCTGATCGAGCGGCGCCGAGGCCTGTTACCCGACGAGCGTTACCAGAGCAGCCTCTCCTCGCTGGAGGGAGAGGTGGATTCGACCACCATGATGCAGTGGTTGCTGCAGTTTTTGGGGATCCTGCCGCTGCGGGCCGGCGCAGCCTGAGCCCGGTTTGTCAGCGACCCCCTTCGGGTGCTAGATTTTGTAGCAAAATGAAGGATCAAGCGCTGCGATGTCGGGATCGGATGATACACTGGCCGCCCTTTGTGGCGGCCTGTTTGTCTGGCGTGATCGCCGTACCAGCTTGAGAGGGTGAAGCCTTGAAACTACAGCAATTGAAGTACTTGATCGCGATCCGGGACCACAACCTCAACGTCTCGGTGGCGTCCGATGCGCTCTATACCAGCCAGCCCGGGGTCAGCAAGCAGATCGGCCTGCTGGAGAGCGAGCTGGGAGTGCGGATCTTCGAGCGCCGTGGCAAGCATCTGCACCGCATCACCCCGGTGGGCGAGGAGATCATCAAGTGTGCCGAGGCGATGCTCAACATCGAGAGCAAGATAAAGGCGATCTCCCGTGAGTATCTGGATCCGACCGTGGGCACCCTCAACATTCACACTACCCACACTATCGCCCGCTATCTGCTGCCCAAGTCGGTTACCTACTTCACCAAGAAGTACCCCAAAATCTCGTTCCACCTCCATCCGGTGATGTCGGCGAGCAAGGAGCAGATCAGCAAGGGTTACTCCGATTTTTCCATCGTTGCCCACGAAATTGGCTTCGACAAGGAGCTGATCGCGCTGCCCGCCTACCTCTGGACCCTCTCGCTGGTGGTGCCGCAGGATCACCCGCTGGCCAAGGTGAAGAAGCCGACCCTGGAGCAGCTCTGCCACTACCCCATCCTCAGTTACGAGAGCGGTGCCACCGGTCGGCAGGTGCAGGATGAGGTGTTTCAGGCGGCGGGGCTGACCCCGAGCTACTACATGACGGTAATGGATGCCGGAGTGATCAAGCGCTATGTGGAGCTGGGCTTTGGCATCGGCATCATCTCCTCGCTGGTGGCCAACGACACCGACAGCCCCGGGCTGGTCTCCATCAATCTGGAGCACCTGTTCAAGCCCTGTCCGGCCCAAATCTGCTTCAGCAAGAGCATTCTGCTGCAGAACTACATGTATGACTTCATCAGCTCTTTCTCGCCTCACCTCACCAAGGAGGTGATCCAGAGCGTGATGCAACAACCGACCCAGGCGCGCATCGACGAGCTGCTGGCCGGGGTGGAACTGCCCATCTATTGATCCCGATCGGATTACCGATCGCTTACGGTTGTCTCTTCAGTCAGGCTGGGCTCTACTCGGGGTTCAGCCTGTCTCTTTTGGGCTATCTCCATCGTCCGAGGTCTCTATGTCACGTATTCTGCTGCTTGCCAATCTCAACTGTGATCATGTGCTCTCCCTCTCCGAACCGCTGGTGGCGGGGGCCCGGCTGCAATACGTGGATCAGGGACGCAGGCTGGGAGGTGGTGCCGCCAATACCGGCATCGGGCTGGTGTGGGCGGGTCACGAGGTGACCATTGCCTCACGCATCGGGCTGGACGAGACCGGCGACTGGCTGCTGGAGCAGGCGGCCGGTTACGGGCTGGATTGCAGCCATGTGGAGCGCTTTGGCGGCGAGACCGGCGAGTTGCTGATCCTGGTGGACTCCACCGGCGAGCGCACCATACTTCGCCGTCCCCGTCGTCCCGATCTGCCCGGTGATCTGCCACAGGAGGGGATCGACTGCCTCTACGTGAACTATCCCGGCACCGCCATCATCAGTTATATGCGCCAGATGCTCGGCAAGAGCTTTGTGTTGGCCCAGTATCCCAAGGGCGGCCAAGCGCGCCGTCCCTGCCATGTGCTGGTGGCCTCCCGCTCCGATCTCGGCGAGGTAAGTGACCCCTGGCAACATGCCCGCCAGTTGGCGGGTGAGCAGCTTGAATGGCTTGTGTTGACCGAAGGGAAGGCGGGGGCGGTGGCCATCCATGGCGACGAGCAGATTAGGGTCGCCGCGCGGCCAGTCTCGGTGGTCGATACCACGGGAGCAGGGGATGCTTTCGCTGGCGGATTGATCCATGGCCTGGCGCGCGGCATGGCGATCAAGGATGCGCTACAGTGCGCGGTGGACTGGGGGGCGTTTGCCGTCGCCTCCGAGAGCTCCATCCCATCGGTCGCGCTGAAAAACTGGCTGAAACAGCCGCACTGACGCCCCGTTTATTCACTGTTCGAAGGGAGATTTCCCCTCTTGTCTGTTGGGTGCGGCGGTGAGGAATTTCGGGAAATTTAGCCGCCAGAATGGAGGTAAACGCCGGGCTAACCCGGCAAGTTTGCGATCAATCAAAGAAAGTGTCGATTTATGTGCATCTTCATCGACACCCGGTTGTGCTGCTCTTAACCTTGTCACTCCGCAACTCAGATTAAGAGACAGGCCCCTCCTCTGGCGAACCAATGGCGAACAGAGGCAAACCGGTTGTCTCCTGCCTCTTAGCTCAATGTTGTCGTCCTGATTCCTGGCTTGTAGTAAGAGGCAAGTGCGACCATGCAACTGACACGATTTACCGACTACGCCCTGCGTACCCTGACCTTCCTGGCGGTGCAGCCGGGCGATCGCCTGTCGACCATTACCGAAGTGGCCGATACCTTCGGCATCTCTCGCAACCACGTGGTCAAGATAGTGCACCAGCTCGGCATCAAGGGGTACATCGAGACGGTACGTGGCAAGCATGGCGGTATCCGCCTCGGTCGCTCCGCGGTCTCCATCAACCTGCGCGATGTGGTGATGGATATGGAGCACGTGCTCTGTCCGGTCGACTGCAAGCGCGAGAACTGCCGTCTCTCCGGTGGCTGCCGCATTCAGGGCATTTTGCGCCGCGCCATGAACGCCTTCCTCGAAGTGCTGGGTGAGTACACCCTGGCCGATGCGGTGCGCGATCCGAACCGTCTCTGCCATCTGCTGGGCATCGAGCAGGAGTCAATTCTGGCGATGGCCTGATGGGCAGGAAGCAAGAACAGATATAGAAGGGGCCTGATGGCCCCTTTTGTTTGTCAGCGATTGCCCGGCTGGCGGATCAGGGTGATGGCGCCGTGCAGACAGGCGAGGCCGCAGGCGCCGCAGCCATTGCAGGCATCCATGTTGACGTTGATGCCATCGGCTGTGGCCTTGATTGCCTGCTGGGGACAGGCATCTTCACAGAGCAGGCAGTAGAAGCCCTGCCGTGCCTGACAGCTCTCTTCAATCTGCACCCGGGTCTGCACCTGACGACCCAGCTGCAGGTCGAGGGCGCCGGTGGGACAGGCTCTGGCGCAGCTGCCGCAGTAGCTGCACTGGCCACAGGCGAGATCGAGTACCGGCGTACCGGCGATGGGGCTCCCCTCGTACTCCTCCTGGGTGGCCGGTTTGAGCAGACCGCGCGGGCAGGCCTTGAAACACTCGCCACAGCGGCTGCAGAGGGAGAGGTACTGGGACTCCTCGATGGCCCATGGCGGGCGCGCTTCATGGCAAACCACTGCGGGCTTGCGGGAAGCTTGCCAACCTTGTGTCAGCCAACGGAGGAAATAGTGAGTCATGCTCGCCCCTGATACCTATTAGGGGTTAATTTTATCGAAGTTTCGGGAAGCAGGCCAGAGAATAGCGGCCGTCAGGATCGCAAGCGCAGTTGCCCTTGTGTAAGCTAGGCGGGTCTTTTTACGTGGTTGAATGAAAACATATGTGGCTATTTCTCTGGCGTTCGTCCCTGCTCTATATCTTTCCCCTGCTGATGTGGGGCTACTGCCGCATCAAGGGCATCGAGTTCGTCGAGCTCGATACCGGGGTTAACAGCCACAAGTGGGTGGTGCTCGCCGCCTACCTCATCTACGTGCTGCTCTGGCTGCTGGCCAACCGCTATCTCGAACTCTTCCTGCGCCAGCGGAGCCGTAAATGATCGAGCCCGGGCTCTGGGTCATCCTGCTGCCAGCCGCCGTGCTGGCCCTCGGGCTTGGCTGGCTGATCGGGCGACGGGCCGCCACGGCACAGGCTCAGGAGCTGATGCTGGCGCAGGAGCGGCATCAAGCGTTGCAGGATCGCTTCGACGAGTTGCAGGATGAGCGCATGCAGGGCCAGCAGAAGCTGGATCAGCAGCAGACCCTGCTCATCAAACTCACCGCCCGACTCAAGGATGCGGAAGCGACCCTGCGCAGCGAGCGGCTGGCTGCCGCCGAGAAGCTGCAACTGCAACAGGAGGCGGAGCAGCGCCTCAGCCAGCAGTTCGAGAACCTTGCCAACCGGATCTTCGAGCAAAACTCCGGCAACTTCCGTGAACTCAACCAGAGCAGCCTCGATCTGCTGCTCACGCCACTCAAGGAGCAGCTCGAGGGCTTTCGTCGTCAGGTGGGGGAGACCCACGCCCAGGAGACGGCCCAGCGCCACAGCCTCAAGTTCGAGCTGGAGCGCCTCGCCGAGCTCAATGCTCGTATGACCGAAGAGGCTGCGGCCCTGACCCGCGCCCTCAAGGGCGACAGCAAGCAACAGGGCAATTGGGGGGAAGTGGTGTTGGCGCGGATCCTCAGCGAATGCGGCCTGCGCGAGGGCCACGAGTACCACACCCAGGTCAATATCGAGGTGGAGAAGGGCAAGCGCTACCAGCCCGATGTGATTGTCCACCTGCCGCAGGAAAAAGACATCATCATCGACGCCAAGGTGTCGCTGACCGCCTACGAGCGCTGGTATAACGCCGGGGACGAGCTGGAGAAGGCTGTGGCGCTCAAGGAGCACGTCGCCTCGGTGCGCAACCACATCCGCGAGCTGGGCCGCAAGGATTATCAGCAGTTGCCCGGGGTGCGCACCCTCGACTATGTGCTGATGTTCGTGGCGGTGGAGCCCGCCTTCCTCACCGCGATGGAGGCCGATCCCTCGCTGGTGCGTTACGGTCTCGACAACAATATCCTGCTGGTGAGCCCCACCAATCTCATGGTGGCTCTGCGCACCATCGAAAACCTGTGGCGCTACGAGCGGCAGAACCAGAATGCCCGCCAGATTGCCGAACGGGCCGGTCGCCTCTACGAGAAGCTGCGGCTGTTTGTCGAGGAGATGCAGCAGATGGGCGGCAGCCTGCACAAGGCGCAGGAGAGCTACGACAAGGCGATGGGACGGCTGGTCAACGGCCGTGGCAACCTGATTGCGCAGGTCGAGCGTTTCCGCGAGCTGGGGGTGGAGGTAACAAAGAGCCTACCCGAGCCGCTAGTTGAGCGCGCGCTGGAACGCGACAAGGAGCGGGAGTAGTTTTTCCCTGCATCGCCATCCGCAAAAGGTCCAACCCCGGTTTGGGCCTTTTGCCATTTAACTTTGTTAACAGGCGATGGCTCCCATTCCCACTCGTCTTCTGAGTTTTTGGTATTGCTGGCCAAAGCTGGTTGTTTTTAGAACTGCACTGGTTGGTTGAGTCAATATATGAGCTGCGAGATAAAACATCCCTCGTTGTTTTAATGTCTGCGATCCATATTCCCCCCAACGGCTACCCCCTGTCTCATAGCTCGCTTCTTGCAAGGCGAAGATAACTTTCTCGGTAGGGTATGTATCTTCCTTACCGAATTGACCGAAAAACGAAGCGCGGAAGTGCCCAACAATATCTGGTGTAATATCCATCAAAAACCCTCTTTGTAAGAAGTAACCTCACGGTTACGCAATTAGAATGAGGGAGTTTGGAGTATTGCTCAACTCATTGTTTATAATGGTTTTTCATTGGCGAATTCGTCATGTGAGGCTTTTGGTTTTATGTCTGACCATGTAACAGGCAAATAGAAACGGCCCACCGAAGTGGGCCGTTTCTATTTGCAGTGCCGGTGTGGATCAGCGGCTGGCGGCGCGGGCGCTCAGCTCGGCTTTCTCGCTATCGCTCAGGAAGGCCAGGGTCAGGCCGTTCTGCTGGGCGGTGCGGATTTCGCTCGCGGTCATGCCGGCGGCCGGAGCGGCCACTTCATATTCGTGGGGCAGGTCGATCCCTTCCACCGCCGGATCGTCGGTGTTGAGGCAAGCCAGCACGCCAGCGGCCAGGAACTGGCGGATCGGGTGTTCGGTCAGGCTCGCCACTGTGGTGGTCTGGACGTTGGAGGTGAGGCAGGATTCGATGCCGATGCGGTGCTCGGCCAGATAGGCCATCAGGGCCGGATCCTGAATCGCTTTGACGCCGTGGCCGATACGCTCGGCGCCCAGCTCGCGAATGGCTTGCCACATGCTCTCGGGGCCAGCGGCTTCACCTGCGTGTACGGTGACGCGCATGCCTGCATCGCGCACCTGACGGAAGTGATCGACAAAGAGTTCCCCCGGGAAACCCAGCTCGTCACCGGCCAGATCGATGGCGACCAGCTTGTCGCGGTGGGCCAGACAGGCGGCCAGCTCCCGATTGCACTGCTCGGTGCCGAAGGTGCGGCTCATGATGCCGATCAGGTTGGTCTTGATACCGAAATCGCGGCTGCCCGCGGCCACGCCGTCGATGATGGCTTCTACCACGCCCTGCGGGTGCAGCTTGTGGGCCATCGCCATATAGGCCGGACTGAAACGCAGTTCGGCATAGTCGATACCGGCGCGCAGCAGATCTTCCACGTTCTCGTAGGCGACCCGGCGGCAGGCATCATAGTCGGCCAGCACGGCAACACCCCAGTCCAGCTTCTTCAGGAAGGCGACCAGGCTCGGCTCGTTCTCGACAATCTGTACGTGGGGGCGCAGCGCCTCCAGCTCGAAGGCGGGCAACTGAATGTTGTGTTGGCGACCCAGCTCGAGGATGGTTTGCGGGCGGATGTTGCCGTCCAGATGGCGGTGCAGGTCGGTCAGGGGGAGAGATCTGTCAATCATGGGGGCGCCCTCGTCGAGTCAGGTTTGAAAGCCTGCCATTCTAGGCGGGGCTTTCAAAAAAGATACCCCGTTTATCGTTAAACGGGGTTCTGGCGGGCGGTGATTTGTCAGGGCGTGATGGGAATCGTTTTTCCCCGGGACTCAGGAGAGATCGAGTTCCTTCAGCTTGCGGGTCAGGGTGTTGCGACCCCAACCGAGCAGGCGCGCCGCCTCCTGCTTGTGGCCGTGGGTGTGTTCCAGCGCCGTTTCCAGCATGATCCGTTCGAACTGAGGCATGGCATCTGCCAGGATGTCTGTCTCTCCCAGCGCCAGCTTGCTGGCCACCCACTCTTGCAACTGTTGCTGCCAGCAACCGGGCAACGCCGGTTGGCCCGGTTCGGCGTTGTGGGTGATGGGAGTGAGCAGCTCGGCAGGCAGGTCGCCGACCAGCACTTCTTGCCCCGAGGCCATCACGGTAAGCCAGCGGCAGACGTTCTCCAGCTGGCGCACGTTGCCCGGCCAGGGCAGGCGGCTGATATAGGCCTGGGTATCCGGGTGCAGGCTCTTGGCCTCGACGTTCAGCTCTTTGGCGGCGCGCAGCAGGAAGTGACGTGCCAGCTGGGGGATGTCCTCACGGCGCTCCTTGAGGGCGGGGATGTGGATGCGGATGACGTTGAGACGGTGGAACAGATCCTCGCGAAACTCGCCATCGGCGACCCGTTTCTCCAGATTCTGGTGGGTGGCGGCGATGATCCGTACATCCACCTGCACCGGCTGGTGGCCACCGACCCGGTAGAACTGGCCATCGGCCAAGACCCGCAGCAGCCGAGTCTGCACATCCAGCGGCATGTCACCGATCTCGTCGAGAAACAGGGTGCCACCGTCGGCCTGCTCGAAGCGGCCGTGGCGGATGTTGTTGGCGCCGGTGAAGGCCCCCTTCTCGTGACCGAACAGCTCGGATTCGATGAGATCTTTCGGGATAGCCGCCATGTTGAGGGCGATAAAGTTCTTGTGGGCGCGCGGGCTGTGCTTGTGCAGGGCGTGGGCGACCAGCTCCTTGCCGGTACCGCTCTGACCGTTGATCAGCACCGAGATGCTGGAGCGTGACAGGCGGCCTATGGCGCGGAACACCTCCTGCATCGCCGGTGCCTCACCGATGATTTCGGGAGTGGCGGTGGCTTCTTGCTGACGAGACTTGCGCTTGGTGCGCTGCTCCTTGAGATGATTCTCGGCGCGGCGCACCAGGGTCACGGCTTCGTCGATGTCGAACGGTTTGGGCAGGTACTCGAAGGCGCCGCGCTGGTAGGCGTTGACCGCGCTGTCGAGATCCGAGTGGGCGGTCATGATGATGATGGGCAGATCGGCCTGACGGCGGTGGATCTGCTCCAGCAGGCTCAAACCATCGATGCCGGGCATCCGGATATCGGAGAGGATGACATCGGGCGATCGCAGCTCAAGGGCGTGCAGCAGGGCTTCGCCATCGGCAAAGCTCTCGCAGTTGAAGCCTTCGCTGCCGAGAGTGCGCTCCAGCACCCAGCGGATAGAACTGTCGTCATCGACGATCCACACTTTGGCGGTCATGGGGTTCCCTTACTTGCGAAGCGGTAGAAAAATGGTGAATTCGGTGTGACCCGGCCAGCTGATGCAGTCAATCCGCCCCTTGTGCTGGTCGATCAGGTTCTGGGCGATGGAGAGGCCGAGCCCGGTTCCCCCCTCCTTGCCGGTGATCATGGGGTAGAACAGGGTGTCGCGAATGGCATCGGGAATGCCGGGGCCGTTGTCGATGATCTTGATCTCCGCCGCCAGCCGGTAGCGCTGGCCGTGGATGGTGATCTGGAACGCGGTGCGGGTCTTGATACGGATAAGCCCGGTCTGATCGCCCAGTGCTTCGGCGGCGTTGCGCACTATGTTGAGAAACGCCTGCTGCAGCTGATCCGGCTCCATCTCGAATTCGGGGATGCTGGGATCGTAATCCCGCTCGATGCGAACAGAGGGAGGGAGTTCGAGCTCCACCAGTCGGCGTACCTGTTCCAGTACCGAATGGACATTGTGCATCTGGTGACGGCCGGGGCGCTGGGGGCCGAGCAGGCGATCGACCAGTACCCGCAGCCGATCGGCCTGTTCGATGATGATGCCGGTATATTCGCGCAGCGCCGGGTCGGGCAGCTCTTTTTGCAGCAGCTGGGCCGCGCCACGCAGGCCGCCGAGGGGATTCTTGATTTCGTGTGCCAGGCCGCGCACCAGCTCCTTGGCCGCCAGCTGCTGGGCATGTTGCTGCTGCTCCTGACTGATCTTCTTCTGCTGGTCGATCTTGCGCAGCTCCACGACCAGCAGACGCTGTTCGTGGTCGGCCATGGGGGTAGCGCTCAGCTCCACCAGTCGCGGTTCTCCCTCTACCACCAGAGTCACTTCGCTATCGGTAAAGCCTTGCCCTGAAACGAGGCACTGCTTGAGCCGTTGCAAATCGAGGGAGATATGTTCCAGCAGATGAGGCAGTTCGATGCCGATCAGCCGGCGTTCACTGAGGGAGAGCAGCTGTTCAGCCGCCGGGTTGACGAATTGGATGCAGAGCCGTTCATCCATCAGGATCACGGCGGTCAGCAAATTATCCAAGAGTGTTTTGGCGTTGTCCGAGCGGGTTGGCACAGGTTTCTCCCTAAAACGGTGCTACACACCTATTATGCACCGATATGGTGCATAGAGTTTACCCGCATCGGTGCGCTATATCACCCTTGGTTGGCTTTGGGGGTGGGTTTGGGAGCCGGAGTCACGGTCGCTCTATGCAGGTAAAAGGTGACTGGTGTAGATTTAGCAAGGATCGTACCGTCTTTGGCGAGCAGCTCGAGCTGAGCTTCGTGGGCACCGCGATCGACATTTTCGACCCGGATAGAGAGGCTGTTGCTGACGATGGGGGCTGCCTTGCCATCCAGAGTCAGGCGCACATCATACTGGGTTGGCGGTTTGGGGCTGATTTGACCCTGAAAGACGATATTGCCTGTGTTGTCGCGCAGGGTGCTGCCCTGTTCAGGGGAGAGCAGCTCGATCACCAGTTTGGCCGCCTCCTGCTCCTTCTTGACATCGGCGCCAGTCAGGCTGTTGAAGTTGTCTACCTGTACCGAGCTGGGGGCGCTACCCAGCAGGGGAGCAGCCCGCAGATCCACCTCCTTTACGTTTTTGCCGGGAGGAGGGGCATCCGTGTAGTGGGTAATGCCATTGCCATCGACCCAGGAGTAGACCTTGGCCGCATGAGTACTGAATGAGGTCAGTAACAGGAGGGTAATTGCTCCTATGCCATGTATCTTGTTCATCCATCTCTCCTTGACGGTATCTTGCTTAATCCTATCAGAGAAAAAACCCGCCATCTGGCGGGTTTTGTCACGATTCGGCAAGCTGCCCCAATCTAAATGGGCTGTCTGCTGCGACTTAGACGGAGTAGTACAGTTCGAACTCCAGCGGGTGCGGGGTCATGCGCACACGGTCAACATCCTGCTGTTTCAGTTCCAGATAGGAGTTGATGAAGTCATCGCTGAACACGCCGCCACGGGTCAGGAACTCGCGGTCAGCATCCAGAGCTGCCAGGGCTTCGTCCAGAGAGCCAGCAACGGTCGGCACTTCTGCAGCCTCTTCCGGCGGCAGGTCGTACAAGTTCTTGTCCATGGCATCGCCCGGATGGATCTTGTTGATGATACCGTCCAGACCGGCCATCAGCTGGGCTGCGAAGGCCAGGTACGGGTTGGCAGCCGGATCCGGGAAGCGCACTTCGATACGACGAGCTTTCGGGCTCGGTACCACCGGGATACGGATGGAGGCAGAACGGTTGCGGGCAGAGTAGGCCAGCATGACCGGTGCTTCATAACCCGGAACCAGACGCTTGTAGGAGTTGGTGGTCGGGTTGGCGAAGGCGTTGATGGCCTTGGCGTGCTTGATGATACCGCCAATGTAGTGCAGCGCCATCTCGGACAGACCGCCATACAGGTCCCCGGCGAACAGGTTGACGCCGTTCTTGGCCAGAGACTGGTGGCAGTGCATGCCGGAGCCGTTGTCACCGAACATGGGTTTCGGCATGAAGGTGACGGTCTTGTTGTAGGCGTGGGCCACGTTGTGGATCACGTACTTCAGTACCTGTACTTCATCTGCTTTCAGCGTAAGAGTGTTGAAGCGGGTAGCGATCTCGTTCTGACCGGCAGTGGCCACTTCGTGGTGGTGAGCTTCAACGACCTGGCCCATCTCTTCCAGCACCAGACACATGGCGGCACGGATATCCTGGGAGGAGTCGACCGGTGCAACCGGGAAGTAACCGCCTTTCACGAACGGACGGTGACCCTTGTTGCCATGCTCATAGGCAGTGCCGGAGTTCCATGCGGCTTCTTCAGATTCGATTTTCACGAAGCTGTGGCCCATGGTGTTGGAGAAGGTGATGTTGTCGAACATGAAGAATTCCGGCTCCGGCCCGAACAGCACGGTGTCAGCGATGCCGCTGGACTTCAGGAAATCTTCTGCACGCTTGGCGATGGAGCGCGGATCGCGGTCGTAGCCCTGCATGGTGGCAGGCTCCAGTACGTCACAAACGATGTTCAGGGTGGTCTCTTCGGTGAACGGGTCCAGCTTGGCGGAGGCTGCGTCCGGCATCAGTACCATGTCGGATTCGTTGATGCCCTTCCAGCCGCCGATGGAGGAACCATCGAACATCTTGCCGTCTTCGAAGAAATCTTCATCAACCTGATGAGCAGGGATGGATACATGCTGCTCTTTACCCTTGGTGTCGGTAAAGCGCAGATCAACAAACTTGACTTCGTGTTCCTGGATCAGGGCCAAAACGTTCTGGGCTGACATGCTAAGTAACCTCCGGTGTTAAAACTCTCTGGGTGAATGCGTCGTCGTATTCACATAAGCCAGTATCGTGCCAAGTTTGTGACAGCTTGATTTCAGGGCAATCTCGCTGAAGAGGCTCCCCAAAATCAGGCGATCTCGACTCGCGTTGCATCAATTTAGTGCGATGGTGGATCGTTTTGGTGCACTGTAATGGTGCGCGAAATACGGTCACCGCCCATCTAAGCAGGGTTTGTCAGAGAGGTCTATGATCCAGATCTGTTGTTATGCGCGAATGTACTGCAATTCTGCTAGGCAGATCACAAAGGCAAGAGTACAATTAGCGCCCAATTTTACCCGGTGATTGAGGCGAGAATGTTAGAGAATTTACGCAATATTGCGATTATTGCGCACGTTGACCACGGCAAAACGACTCTGGTTGATAAGCTGCTGCAGCAGTCCGGCACCCTGGACCGCTCCACGGAAGGCCAGGAACGGATCATGGACTCCAATGATCTGGAACGGGAACGTGGCATCACCATTCTCGCCAAGAACACTGCGATCCGCTGGAATGACTACCGCATCAACATCGTTGATACCCCGGGTCACGCCGACTTCGGTGGTGAAGTAGAGCGCGTACTGTCCATGGTTGACTCCGTGCTGCTGCTGGTTGACGCCGTAGACGGCCCGATGCCGCAAACCCGTTTCGTGACCCAGAAAGCGTTCGCTCAGGGTCTGAAGCCGATCGTGGTCATCAACAAGGTTGACCGTCCGGGTGCTCGTCCTGACTGGGTAATGGATCAGGTATTCGACCTGTTCGACAACCTGGGCGCGACTGACGAACAGCTGGATTTCAAAGTTGTTTACGCCTCTGCACTGAACGGTTGGGCCACCATGGATCAGGACGTCGAGTCCGAGAACATGGAGCCGCTGTTCCAGGCCATCGTTGACAACGTTGAAGCGCCGAAGGCTGATGCCGAAGGTGGTTTCCAGATGCAGATCTCCCAGCTGGACTACAACTCCTACGTGGGCGTTATCGGTATCGGCCGCATCACTCGTGGTCGCGTCAAGACCAACCAGCAAGTCACCATCGTTGGTGCTGACGGCAAGACCCGTAACGGTAAAGTCGGTCAGGTGCTGGGTTACCTGGGTCTGTCCCGTACTGAAGTTGCCGACGCGCAAGCGGGTGACATCATCGCTATCACCGGTCTGGGCGAGCTGAAAATCTCCGACACCATCTGTGACAACGGTGCCGTTGAAGCCCTGCCGCCGCTCTCCGTTGACGAGCCGACCGTGAACATGACCTTCCAGGTCAACACTTCACCGTTCGCCGGTAAAGAGGGCAAGTTCGTGACCTCCCGCAACATTCTGGAGCGTCTGAACCAGGAGCTGGTCCACAACGTGGCCCTGCGCGTGGAAGAGACTGATGATCCGGACAAGTTCCGTGTATCCGGTCGTGGTGAACTGCACCTCTCCATCCTGATCGAAAACATGCGTCGCGAAGGTTACGAGCTGGCGGTATCCCGTCCGGAAGTAATCCTGCGTACCGTTGACGGCGAACTGCAAGAACCGTTCGAAACTGTAACTGTGGACGTTGAAGAAGCGCACCAAGGTTCCGTGATGGAGCAGCTGGGTCTGCGTAAAGGCGAAATGACCAACATGACCCCGGATGGCAAGGGTCGTGTCCGCCTGGACTTCATGATCCCGAGCCGTGGCCTGATCGGCTTCCAGACCGAGTTCATGACCATGACCTCAGGTACCGGTCTGCTGTACCACACCTTCGACCACTATGGTCCGCACAAGGGTGGCAGCATTGGTGAGCGTCAGAACGGCGTGCTGATCTCCAACGCTACCGGTAAGGCACTGACTTACGCCCTGTTCGGTCTGCAAGACCGCGGTCGTCTGTTCATCGGTCACGCGACCGAAGTGTACGAAGGTCAGGTGATCGGTATTCACTCCCGTTCCAACGACCTGACTGTTAACTGCCTGAAAGGCAAACAGCTGACCAACATGCGTGCCTCCGGTACCGACGAAGCTCAGGTTCTGACTCCGCCGATCCGCATGACTCTGGAACAGGCTCTCGAGTTCATCGATAACGATGAACTGGTAGAAGTGACTCCGAAGAACATCCGTATCCGCAAGAAATTGCTGACCGAGCTGGATCGTAAGCGCTCTGGCCGTGGTTAATGCCATGTGTTGAGTCTCGGCAGCCCTCGCGGCCGCTGACGGTTCACTGATAAACGGACCCAAACCTCTGGTTTGGGTCCGTTTTTTTATGCTTGTGATCCGCTCTGGCCATGCCGATGAGGTCGTTCAGGCCACCGGTAATGGGGCTGATGAGCGTTGAGGGAAAGTCGTGGGGATGGACGAGATAAAAAAGCCGCAGCGGGTGAACGCTGCGGCTTTTTGCTTGCTTACGGTGAGCGTTACTGGCGCCAGAAGGAGGGGAAGAAGAGCACGGCGACCGTCAGGATCTCCAGTCGTCCCAGCAGCATGCCGAATGACAGCAGCCATTTGGCCGATTCCGGCAGGCTGGCAAAGTTGGTGCTGGGGCCGACCACCGGGCCCATGCCCGGGCCGACGTTGGCAACGGCGGTGATGGAGCTGGATATGGCTGTCAGGGGGTCAAGCCCGATGGCGCCCAGCAGTGCGGCTATCATCAGAATGATGGCGAAGTAGGCCAGCACGAAGGAGATCATTGAGCGGATGATGGCGTCATTGACTGTCCGGCCGTTGTACTTCTGGGGAAATACGCCGGAAGGGTGCATCAGTTGGCGCATCTGCTTCTTGAACAGGGCAAAGGCCACTTGTACCCGGAAGATCTTGAGGCCGCCCGCAGTGGAGCCAGAGCAGGCCCCAAGAGCCAGCAGCACGATGAAGACGATGCTGGCGAGCGGCCCCCAGGTGCCGAAGTCACCAAGACCATAGCCGGTGGTGGTGAGTACCGAGACGATGTTGAAGCAGCTGATGCGCAGGGCATCCCAGAAGCCGAACAGATCTCTCTCCCACAGATAGAAGGTCATGATGACTGTGACCCACACCACCAGCCAGAAGAAGCCGCGCACCTGGGCATCCTTGAGCAGGCTGTAGTCCCTGTGGTTGAGGCTCTGCACATAGAGTAGAAAGGGCAGGCCGCCGAGGAACATGAACAGGGTGCCAATCCAGTGTGCCGAGTTGGAGAAGTGGGACATGGATTGATCGGAGGTGGAGTAGCCGCCGGTACTGAGGGTGGTCATGGCGTGGTTGATCGCCTCGAACATATTCATGCCGCTGGCCCAGTAGGCCATGAAGCAGAGCATGGAGAGCACCAGATAGACCACAACGATGTTGTTGGCGACCGTCTTGGCACGCGGGGCGCTTTTGTCTGACCAGTCCGAGCTCTCGGTCTGGAACAGCTTCATGCCGCCGACGTTGAGATAGGGCAGTACGGCAACCGCCATCACGATAAAGCCGACCCCCCCCAGCCACTGTAGGATGGATCGCCACAACAGGATGCTGTGGGCCATGTTGTCGAGGCCGGAGAGCACGGTAGAGCCCGTGGTGGTCACCCCCGACATGGTCTCGAAGTAGGCGTCGGTAAAGTTGATGTGGGTGATGAAGACAAAGGGCAGCGCCCCGAAGATACAGGCAACCACCCAAACCGAGGTGGTGAGCAGGAACATCTCCCGCACCCCCAGATGAAACTCCGCCTTGCGGCCGTAATGGAGGCAGAGCAGGGCGGCGCCGTGGGTGATCAGCACGGACTTGAGAAACTCGACAAATCCCTCTGACCCGGTGAGCAGTGCCAGCAAGGTGGGCAGCCACATGAAGAGCGCCAGCTTGGAGAGCACCAGCCCGAGGGTGAAGATAATGGGACGCAGTTTGATCATGTTCGATAACCTGGTCGTTGATTAACAAAAGACCCGGACCATCCCCTTGGAGGAGCTGAGCCGGGTCTGGTTTGACAGCCTGTGCGCATGAAGACGTTACAGGAAGAAGGGGCTTGGCTGGAACA
Organism: Aeromonas sp. 600282; assembly: GCF_049175755.1. Classification (NCBI taxonomy): domain Bacteria; kingdom Pseudomonadati; phylum Pseudomonadota; class Gammaproteobacteria; order Aeromonadales; family Aeromonadaceae; genus Aeromonas; species Aeromonas sp. 600282. The sequence goes on from NZ_JAAKVR010000020.1 coordinate 71,209, forward strand.
GCCGCTCCACTTCCGGGATGTACTTCTTGTCCACCAGGAACATGACCACGTGGTCATCCTGCTGGATCTTGGTACGATCGTGGGCGATCAGCACCTCATCCCCGCGCACTACGGCACCGATAGTGGTACCCGGCGGCAGCTTGAGCTCGCCCACCGTCTTGCCGACCACCTTGGAGGTGTTCTCGTCACCGTGGGCAATCGCTTCGATCGCCTCGGCAGCGCCGCGGCGCAGGCTGTAGACGTTGGCGATATCGGCCCGGCGCACATGGGTCAGCAGGGCCGAGATGGTGGCCTGTTGGGGCGAGATGGCGATATCGATGGAGCCACCCTGCACCAGATCGACGTAGGCGCCGCGCTGGATCAGCACCATGGTCTTCTTGGCGCCCATCTTCTTGGCGAGCAGCGCCGACATGATGTTGGCCTCATCCTCGTTAGTCACGGCGATGAAGACGTCAATTTGATCGATATGCTCCTCGGCCAGCAGCTCCTGATCCGCCGCATCGCCGCAGAAGACGATGGTGTTCTCCAGCAGTTCGGAGAGCTGCTCCGCCCGCTTCTGGTTGCGCTCGATAAGCTTGACGCTGTAGCGCTTCTCCAGCTGACGGGCGAGGCCGGCGCCGATGTTGCCACCACCGACGATCATGATGCGGCGGTAGGGGCTCTCGAGGCGCTGCAGCTCAGACATCACGGCACGGATATGGCCCGCGGCGGCGACGAAGAAGACCTCGTCATCCGCTTCGATGATGGTGGTGCCTTGCGGACGGATCGGGCGGCCCTGACGGAAGATGGCCGCTACCCGGGTCTCGATGTTGGGCATGTGCTCGCGCAGGGTGGAGAGGGCGTTACCTACCAGCGGGCCGCCGTAGTAGGCCTTGACCGCCACGAGACCGACGCGGCCACCAGCGAAATCAACCACTTGCAGGGCACCCGGATACTCGATCAGGCGACGAACATAGTCGGTCACCAGCTGCTCCGGCGCGATCAGGTGATCCACCGGCACCGATTCCGGCAGGAACAGGCGATCCCGTTCGGTTAGATAGGCTGGTGAGCGGATCCGCGCCACCTTGTTCGGGGTGTTGAACAGGGAGTAGGCCACCTGACAGGCGATCATGTTGGTCTCGTCACTGTTGGTGACGGCGACCAGCATGTCGGCATCCTGAGCCCCCGCTTCGCGCAGCACCTTGGGGTGGGCGCCGTGCCCGTTGACTACCCGCAGGTCAAACTTGTCCTGCAGTTCGCGCAGGCGCTCGCTGTCGGTGTCGACGATGGTGATGTCGTTGTTCTCCCCGGCCAGGTTCTCGGCCAGGGTGCCGCCGACTTGGCCGGCTCCCAAAATGATGATTTTCATAGGGAACGTCTACTCACGTTGAGGCAGTAAAGGGGAGCGCCAGAACGGAGCTGGCGGCTCTCCCGAATGAGGTTTGTCATGCCCGGCTCAGAGCTTGACCAGTTTGGCGTAGTAGAAGCCATCCATCTCGGCTTCACCCGGCAGGAACTGGCGGCCCGGGCAGTCCGGGGTGTCATGTTCGTGCAGCGGTACCAATTTGGCATCTTTGGTCGCGGCAAGGAAGGCACGGATCTGTTCGCGGTTCTCTTCCGGCAGGACGGAGCAGGTAGCGTAGAGCAGGGTGCCACCGCTTTTCAGCTTGCCCCAGAGGGCATTGAGAATACGGCGCTGCAGCTCGGCCAGCTCGCGGATGTCCTGATCACGGCGCAACCACTTGATGTCGGGATGGCGACGGATGACGCCGGTGGCGGAGCAGGGGGCATCCAGCAGGATGCGGTCGAACTGACCCTCCGGCCACCACTGTTCCGGTGCCGCGGCATCGCCATGGATCACCTTGGCGGTGAGGCCGATGCGGTCCAGGTTCTCCTGCACTCGCTTGAGGCGGTTTTCGTCGGCATCGACGGCGACCACGCCAGCCAGCTTGGGCTGACGCTCCAGCAGGTGGGCAGTCTTGCCACCGGGTGCCGCGCAGGCATCCAGTACCCACTCACCCGGTTGTGGGTCGAGCAGTGCCGCGGCCTGTTGTGCGGCACCATCCTGTACCGAGCAGTCACCGACCTCGAAGCCGGGCAGCTTGGTCACATCGCAAGGTCGCTCCAGCAGGATGCAATCCTCGCTCTCTTCACCGGCCACGGCATTGATGCCGACTTCAGCCATGCGAGCCAGCATGGCATCGCGGCTCTGGCGCTGGCTGTTGTTGCGGATCCACATGGGAGGGCGTTGGTTGTTCGCCTCCATGATGAATTCCCACTCATCGTGATAGGCCTGACGCAGGCGCTTGGTGAGCCACTCCGGATGACCGAGGCGAATGCTGGGAACGCGGTCGATGCGCAGCAGAATGACTTCGGCGCTGCGCTGGAAGTTGCGCAGCACGCCGTTGATGAGGCCACGCAGTGAGGTGCCTTTGAGCAGTTTGACGGCGTTGACGGTCTCGGCCACCGCGGCGTGAGCCGGAATGCGGGTGTAGATGAGCTGATAGAGACCGACCAGGATGAGGTAGTGGAAAATGCGGCTCTTGTTCTTGAGCGGCTTGTCCATCATCTCGTTGACTGCCGCATCGAGGCGGGGCAGCCAGCGCAGGGTGCCGTAGCAGAGTTCTTGCAGGAGAGCACGATCGCGAGGCGCGACCTTCTCCTGGGCAGCAGGCAGAACAGCGGAGAGGGATTGACCCTGATCCAGCACCTGTTGAATAACGAGAGCGGCCTGTGCACGTGTTTTCATAGAGTTACCTTAGATGCGCAAGTCGGGGCCTGGGCCCCGCTTGTGTCAATTCAATCCAGTTCAATTCAATTGCGTGCCGGGTTCAAACCAGTCGCGGCGAGAGTTGAGCAGATCCGAAACGGACATCGCCTTCTTGCCGGGCGGTTGCAGGGTCAGCAGGCGCAGCACACCCTTGCCGGTGGCGATATCGATCCCCTGCTTGTCGGCCTTGAGCAGGGTACCGGCACTCTGGCCGTGTTCGTGCTCGATGACCTCGGCCTGCCACACCTTGATGGTCTGGCCGGCGACCTCGCACCAACTGATGGGCCAGGGATTGAAGGCGCGGATGCAGCGCTCGATGGCAACAGCCTCCATCGACCAGTCGATGCGGGCCTCTTCCTTGGAGAGCTTTTCGGCGTAGTTGGCCAGCGCATCATCTTGCGCCTCGGCAGCGGTTTCACCGGCAGCCATGGCATCGATGGTGTCGACCAGCGCCTGCGGACCCAGCTCTGCCAGCTTGTCATAGAGGCTGGCAGAGGTCTCGTCGGCGGCGATGGGGCAGCTTACCTTGCGGATCATGGCGCCGGTATCCAGCCCCACATCCATCTGCATGATGGTGACGCCGGTTTCGCTATCGCCCGCCCAGATTGAGCGCTGGATCGGTGCCGCGCCACGCCAGCGGGGCAGCAGGGAGCCATGCACATTGATGCAGCCCAGACGCGGGGTATCGAGTACCGCCTTGGGCAGGATCAGGCCATAGGCCACCACGACCATCAGGTCTGCGCCAAGGGCGGCCAGTTCGGCTTGCGCCTCTTCCTTGCGCAGGGTAGCGGGCTGGTAAACCGGCAGGTTGTGGGCCAGTGCCAGCTCTTTGACCGGGCTGGCGGTGAGCTTCTGGCCACGGCCGGCGGGCTTGTCGGGCTGGGTATAAACGGCAACGACCTCGTGGTCGGAAGACAACAACGCCGCCAGGTGACGGGCGGCGAAGTCGGGAGTACCGGCAAAAATCAGTTTCAGCTTATTCAATGGGGCAGATCCTCAGAGGACTTTGCGATCTTCACGGGCCATCTTTTCCAGCTTCTGGCGAATGCGCTGGCGCTTGAGCGGGGACAGGTAATCCACGAACAACTTGCCCATCAGGTGGTCCATCTCGTGCTGGATACAGATGGCGAGCAGGTCGTCCGCTTCCAGCTCGAACGGTTTGCCGTGGCGATCCAGAGCGCGGATCTTGATCTGCTCAGCGCGCGGTACCAGAGCGCGGCTGCCAGGCACGGAGAGACAACCCTCTTCAATGCCGGTGCTGCCACACTGGGAGATCACTTCCGGATTGATCAATACCAGAGGATCTTCACGGTTTTCAGAGACATCGATCACTATGATGCGTTGATGAATATCCACCTGCGTTGCGGCCAGGCCAATGCCTTCCTCCGCATACATGGTTTCGAACATATCATCTACAATTTGTTGTAACTCGGGTGTAAAGGTCTCGACAGGGGCTGCGATAGTACGCAGACGCTCATCGGGAAAACGCAATACATCTAGAATGGCCATAGTTTTTTCTTTAGTTTCGTATAAATGCAGTCAATATTGGCGTAATTCTAGTCATTTACGCCGACAAAAAACAGCAACACTTTGCGCGCAGAGGTAACAGGGAGTGTTATGTATCTGAAGCAAACCATCCTCACCTGCCTGCTGGTGACCATGAGCCAAGCTGCTCTGGCCGATCAGCTGAGGTTGAAAGCGGGTTATCCCGAAAGCTATGTAGTGCAAAAAGGCGATACCCTGTGGGATATCTCCGGCAAATATCTCTCTGAGCCATGGCTGTGGCCCCGGCTCTGGAACATCAATCCACAGATTGCCAATCCGCACTGGATCTACCCAGGGGACGTGCTGCACCTGAGCTGGGTCAATGGTGAGCCCCGGCTGGGCAAAGCGATGCAGGGGGACAAACAGGTCATCCGTCTCGGCCCGAAAACCCGTTATGAGAGCAAGGCAAATCCTATCCCTACTCTGCCCTTCAGCGAGATAGGTCCCTTTTTGCAGACGGACCATATTTTGGCCGACAGTCAGCAGCAGAAAATGCTGCCCTATTTGCTGGGTTCCGACGAAAAGCACATTGGAATGCTTGAGGGGGACACCCTCTATGTGCAGGGAGCTCTGATACCGGGCAAGATGTATGGCATCTATCATCCCGGGGTGGTCTACAAGGATCGCGAGACAGGTGAGCTTTTGGGTCAGGAGGCCATCTTTGCAGGCGTGGTGCGTGCGGTAGCGCTGCTGGATGGTGATCGGACCGAAGTGACTCTCACCCACAACCAGCGTGAAGTATTGCAAGGTGACAAGATTATGGAGCTGCCCCCTCAGGAGAACATGCCTGCGGTTTTCATGCCCAAGGCTGCCCCGGCGATTACCCCTGGCTACATCATCGACTTGCCGAGCAAAGCCAGGGGAGGGGGCAAGTTTGATGTGGTCTTGATTAACAAAGGCGCTAGGGATCAACTCTCCGCGGGCGATGTGCTCGATGTTCGGCGTCCGGGGGTTGCGCTGGTCACCAAGAATGGTGCAGTGCAATACAAGGAGTTCTCCTCTGTCTACGACAAGGTGTTCTACAGTAGTGGCAACCAGAAGGCACCACTGCCCTCTGAAGCTATTGCCCGCGTCATGTTGTTCAAGGTGTATGACAAGCTGAGTTATGGCCTCATCATGCAGAGCAAGGACATGGTGAGCTCGGGTTATCAGGTCACTCACTTCTGACGTGAACTACCCCGATGAGCGCTTGGCGCTCTGGTTAACCCTCAATGCGGTTACCGGAATCGGCCCTGTAACCGCAGTTCGACTGCTGGAGCAGAGCGGTGGTTCGATTGATGCCCTGTTTCAGAGCGATGAAGCGCAACTGTATGGTATGGGGCTGTCGTCAGAGCAGGTCAGGCAACTGCGCTGGCCCTCGCCGGTGGTTGAGCAGAGCCTGGCTTGGGCCGCTTTGCCTGACAATATCCTTATTCCGCAAGATCACCCGATTTATCCACCCTTGTTGCGGGAAATTCCCGCAGCTCCCCTGTTGCTCTACTGTCGTGGCGATCTTGCTGCGCTGTCGCTACCCCAGCTGGCAATGGTGGGGACACGCCATCCTACCTATGCAGGTAAAGATAATGCCTCCCGCCTCTGTAGCGAGCTGGTTGGATGCGGGTTAGCCATCACCTCGGGTCTTGCGCTCGGTATCGATGGTGTTTGCCATCACCAAGCGCTGGCTTGTGGCGGTATCACCCTTGCCGTGTTGGGTTCCGGGCTGGATTGCCTCTACCCCAAACGCCACCAGGGGCTGGCAGGCCAGATTCTGGAGAGCGGTGGCTTGCTTATCTCCGAGCTGGCACCGGATAAAGGACCGCTGGCTGAACATTTTCCTCGTCGCAACCGTATTATCAGTGGTCTGTCGCTGGGAACTCTGGTGGTGGAGGCGACCGAGCAGAGCGGTTCGCTGATCACCGCCCGTTATGCGCTTGAGCAGGGGCGCGAAGTGTTTGCGGTACCCGGTGCCCTGCAAAACGCCCAGGCGATAGGGTGCAACAGATTAATTCAGCAGGGGGCCAAACTTGTGCTGAGTGCGGCCGATATAGTGGAAGAGCTGCCAGAGTGGATCGCACGGCCACATCCGTCGGTCATACCATCTGAGCAACCGCATAATAGCGAATTGCCTTATGCCGATTTGTTGGATAACGTAGATTATGAGACCACGAGCGTGGATACCGTTGCCGAGCGGGCCCAGCTTCCTGTCGAAGTGGTATTGGGCAGGTTGGTAGAGCTGGAGCTGGCCGGTGCAGTGATGGCGGTAGCCGGTGGATACGTCAGAGCGAGGAGGGCGAATCATGTTTGATGTATTGATGTACCTTTTCGAGACCTACATCCACAGCGATGCAGATGTGATGGTCGAGCAGGATGAGCTCACCGACGAGTTGAGCCGGGCCGGTTTCGATAAAGAAGAGATCGACAAGGCGCTCGACTGGCTGGAGCGGCTGGCCAATCTGCACGACAGCGAGCGGGAGGTCTATGTCACCGCCAGCGCGCAAGGCTCGATGCGTATCTATGCTCCGCAAGAGCTAGCACGCCTCAGCACCGAGTGCCGCGGCTTCCTGCTATTTCTGGAACAGGCCCAGGTACTGAATGCCGAAACCCGCGAGATCTGTATCGAGCGTCTGCTCGAGTTGGACAAACCGGATATCGAGCTGGATGACCTGAAGTGGGTCGTCATGATGGTGCTGTTCAACGTACCGGGCAGTGAAAATGCCTACCAGCAGATGGAAGAGCTGGTGTTTGATGAGTCAGACGGCGTCATTCACTGACAGTCCGGTGCCGCGCTGGTAGAATTCAGGCCATCTGGATTTCAAGGCGCGGCCCATGTCAAAAATCGATCATCACCTCTTTTCAGCCCACGAACATGCCTTCGAGCGCGAGCCGTGCCCGCAGTGCGGGGCCGAGCTGGTGATCCGCCAGGGCAAACATGGCCCCTTTCTCGGCTGTTCTGCCTATCCTGCCTGTGATTACATTCGCTCCCTGACGCCATCCGGCCGCGACATCGAAAAGGTGCTCGAAGGCTCTGCCTGTCCCGATTGCGGACAGCCGCTGGCGATCAAGAAGGGGCGTTACGGTCTGTTTGTCGGCTGCACTCAGTATCCGGCCTGTCAGCACATCGAATCCCTGCAGGAGAGCGATGATACCCAGATCCTCTGCCCCGAGTGCGGCAAGGGTCATCTGGTGAGCCGGACCTCCCGCTACGGCAAGCAATTTTACTCCTGTGATGGCTATCCCCATTGCAAATATGTGGTGAACTACAAGCCGATCCCCATGCCTTGTCCCGCGTGTGGTTGGGGCATCATGGTCGAGAAAAAAGTGAGGGGAACGCTGCGTTGGGTCTGTCCGCAAAAGAAATGCGGCCACCAAAGTGAGCAGGTATAATCCCGCCGCCGCAACCGGATTGAAACGTTTTCGGTGAACTTCACCCCCCCACTTGGAGTAAGGAAATTCCCACCATGAATAAACCCTTTGTTGCCGTATTGATGGGCTCTGATTCTGATTTCCCCGTGATGCAGAGCACCCTCGAGGTGCTCAAGTCATTTGATATCGCAGTGGAAGTCAAAGTCACCTCCGCGCACCGCACGCCGGCTGCGACCCATCAGTATGTGACCGATGCCGAGGCCCGTGGCTGCAAGGTCTTTATCTGTGCTGCCGGTCTGGCTGCGCACCTGGCGGGTGCCGTAGCCGGCATCACGACTCGTCCTGTGATCGGGGTGCCCATCGATGGTGGCTCGCTCAAGGGGCTGGATGCGCTGCTCTCCACCGTGCAGATGCCGGGTGGTGTACCGGTGGCGACCGTGGCGATCGGCAAAGCCGGTGCCAAGAACGCAGGTTATCTGGCAGCCCAGATGCTGGCAGTAGCCGATGATGAACTGGCAGCCAAGGTTCGGGCCGAACGCCAGAAGAATGCCGAAGAGGTGATGGCCAAGGATGCCGCCCTGCAGGCTCAACTCAAGTAAGTGAACGGGTGGCGATCCGGATGTGTCGTATTTTTCCTGTGCTACAGCAAAACGTCACTTTGTTGTGGTCGCCGCCGTATGGATTCAACTTGCTACTAAGTGACGAGGCGGCAGCCTGGCTGCCGCATTTTTCCTATGCCAAATGAATTTGAACAGGCGGTTGCCGCCCTCCAGCAGGAAGGGGTGATTGCCTATGCGACCGAGGCTGTGTTTGGTCTGGGTTGTGATCCCGACTCCGAAGTGGCGGTGCAGCGACTGCTGGCCATCAAACAGCGTCCGGTAGAGAAAGGGTTGATCCTGATTGCTGCCGACGTGGCGCAATTGCAGGATTACATCGATCTGAGTCAGCTTAGTGGTGAGCAACAGGCTCTGGTTGAAGCCAGCTGGCCCGGTCCTTTTACCTGGATCATGCCTGCCCGTGCAACGACGCCGGCCTGGCTGACCGGGCAGTTCGAGACCATCGCGGTACGCGTGACGGCTCATCCTCAGGTGCAGGCGCTGTGTCGCGCCTTTGGCAAGCCGCTGGTCTCTACCAGCGCCAACCTGACCGGTGAGGAGCCTGCCCGTCGGGTGGCTGATATCGGTGAGCGGCTGGCAAGCAAGTTAGCCTATATCCTGCCCGGTGAAGTGGGTGGTCAAGCTAACCCATCCGAGATCAAGGACGCCCGAACCGGCGCCATTATTCGCCCCTCCTGAGCAGGCGGATACGTCATGATTTGCTATCAATCCGCTGAGCGGTGAGCTCATCGGATTGATTTAACTATAAAAATGGACAGGGCGTTCACGATCCTGCCTGACTGGAGACAAGATGAGCAAACCGGATGTGGCCCAGGTCAAGGCCTTCCTGTTGCAGTTGCAGGACGAGATCTGCCGTGGTCTGGAGCAGGCCGATGGCAGTGGACACTTTGTGGAAGATGCCTGGAGCCGTGAAGGCGGTGGTGGCGGACGCACCCGCGTGCTGCGCCACGGCGCGGTGATCGAGCAGGGGGGCGTCAACTTCTCCCATGTGTATGGCGATGCCATGCCTGCCTCTGCTACAGCACATCGGCCAGAGTTGGCCGGTCGCAAGTTCGAGGCGATGGGCGTGTCGCTGGTGATCCATCCGCACAACCCCTATGTGCCGACCAGCCACGCCAACGTCCGTTTCTTCATCGCCGAGAAGGAAGGCGAAGAGCCCATTTGGTGGTTTGGCGGTGGCTTCGATTTGACGCCCTTCTATCCGTTTGCCGAGGATGTCCAGCACTGGCATCAGGTCTCCCGTGATCTCTGCCAGCCGTTCGGTGATGAGATCTACCCCGAGTTCAAATCCTGGTGCGATCGCTACTTCTTCCTCAAGCACCGCAACGAGACGCGAGGGGTGGGCGGCCTCTTCTTCGACGATCTGAATCGCTGGCCTTTTGCCGACTGCTTTGCCTTTATGCAGGCGGTAGGTCGGGGATATCTTGATGCTTACCTGCCGATCATCGAACGACGCAAGGCGCTGCCCTATGGCGAGCGGGAGCGGGAGTTCCAGCTCTATCGTCGCGGCCGTTATGTGGAGTTCAATCTGGTGTATGACCGTGGCACCCTGTTCGGGCTGCAGACCGGCGGACGTACCGAGTCGATCCTGATGTCGATGCCACCGCTGGCACGTTGGGAGTATGACTGGCAGCCGGAGGCGGGCACTCCTGAAGCCTTGCTCTACACCGATTACCTCACGCCGCGAGAGTGGCTGTGACCAGAGGGACCATGATGGTCCCTTTTTACTGGCCGTTATTCGGCTTGTTCCCGAGTGCGAAAACCCGTTAAATCGGAATATTGCCCTCTGATGGAACTCTTTGATGGATCGTTATCTGGTTTTTGGCCACCCGGTGCGCCACAGCAAGTCCCCCTTCATTCACACCCTGTTTGCCAGACAAACCCAGCAAGAGCTGGAGTATGGGCTGGCTGAACCCGCCGTCGACGAGTTTGCCCAAGCCCTGCGCACCTTCTTTGCCCAAGGGGGCAAGGGATGCAATGTCACCGTTCCCTTCAAGGAGCAGGCATTCACTCTGGTCGATCGCTTGAGCCCGAGGGCCAAGCGGGCGGGTGCGGTCAATACCATCAAGCTGACCGATGATGGCGTGTTGCTGGGGGATAATACCGATGGCGCCGGATTGGTCGCCGATCTCAAGTCCCATGGTGTGACGCTGGCGGATAGCCGGATCCTGCTGCTGGGTGCCGGTGGCGCTGCTCGCGGTGCATTGGCGCCGCTGCTGGCTGAGTTGCCGAGCGAGCTGGTGATCGCCAACCGTACCCACACAAAAGCGCAACAGTTGGCTGCCGAATTCCACGATCTGGGGCCTGTGACTGCTCAGACCTATGAGCAGTTGGCAGGGCCATTCGATCTCGTCATCAACTCTACCTCCGCCAGCCTGCAAGGAGAGCTGCCGCCGTTGGCCCCAGCCCTGATCCACACTGATATTGCCATCTACGACATGATGTATGGCGCCTCGGATACGGCTTTTATCAGTTGGGCCAAACAGCATGGGGCTCGTCAAACCATGGATGGACTCGGCATGCTGGTGGAACAGGCCGCCGAAGCGTTTACCGTGTGGCGCGGAATTCGTCCCGGGACTAAACAGGTATTGAGAGAGTTGAAGCGTAACTTGGGGGTGATATGAACCAGGGTATTCTGTTTCCCGACCTGATGGAGTGGCAGGCTGACGAACAGCGGGTGCGTTTTCCTGCCCAGCAGATGGGGGCGCTGATAGATTGTTACATCAGCCATCGGCGACTGGAGAGAATGACAGGTCTGGCGCTGACGAGAGAGGATGACATCGTCAGAGCCTTCGAAAGTGTACGTTTTGATATTGAAGACATGGCTGAAAAACTCATTGAAGAACAAGAGTTTGCTGAGGATGGCGCTATCTACCTCTGATTTTTTAAAGTTTTTTTGTTTTGTAGCGGAACTACTTTGAAATGGCGCTGACTAACTAGATAGTTGAGGAAGTGCTAGCTAGTCACCTTTATAACTCCCCGGTATTCGTACTGGGGATTTTTTTATCTATATGAAAATAAAAGATTTTTTCTTAATCTGTAAGTTGTGAAACTAAATTACATAAATTACTTTCACTTTCTGCTGCTTTGCTGTACAGTTGTCTGCGTAGGGTACAGAGGTAAGATGTTCTATCTTTCAGACCTTTTATTTCACGTAATTGAATGTGGCTGAATAGCTGCCCCGATGAGGTTCTCGTCGGGGTGTTTTTTTATGCGCATCATTTAGAGTAAATGCTTTAAATTGGCGATGCATTTGATAGAATGAGGCTGCTTCTTGAGGAATACCTGTCGTCTGGTACTCAAGATTCAGCTTCTTCCCAATTTTTTGAACTTATTATTTCAGGCTGGATGGCATCACTGTCGTCCGGCCTCATTTTTATCCCTTTCGGTTAGGTTTTGTAATTAAATTTCATTTTTGTCTCTTTTTGTAATTATTGTTCGTTTTGAAAGAACGAATTTGAAAACGCTATCAACGCCTACTTAAGTTAATTATTTATGTGAATTAACTGCCTATCTATATGAACTGTAAGCGGTAATGGATATAGCAAGGGAGCTGAATACGGGGTGTTTGTCGTGAGGCAGGTGAAAGCGACAATCTGAAACCCTTTCAATCAGCGGAGGAGTGCTCCGCCAATTGCAAGGAGAGCGAGGAGTAGATTACTCCTCGGCAGGTTGCTGTTCGTCAGCGTTCAGCAGGTCGGTATCGTCACCACTGACGTACCATTCGGTCAGGGTTTGCGCCAGCTTCTCCACACCGATATTGGTGAGGGAGGAGAACGCTTCGACCTGGATCTGGGAACCGAGGTTGGCAACGGCCTGGCGCACCTTGATCACCTGGTTGTTGCGCGGGCCGGGGCTCAGTTTGTCAGCCTTGGTCAGCAGTAGCATGACGGGCAGCTGACGGTGCGAGCTCCACTCCAGCATGTTCATGTCGGTATCTTTGAGCGGATGGCGGATGTCCATCAGGATCACCAGACCTTTCAATGACTCACGGCGCTGCAGATACTCTGCCAGTGACTTTTGCCACTTGAGCTTCATTTCCAGCGGAACTTGCGCATAACCATAACCCGGCAAGTCGACCAGACGCTTGCCCGGTTCCAGCTCAAACAGGTTGATCAGCTGGGTACGACCGGGTGTCTTACTGGTGCGCGCCAGGTTCTTGTGTTTGGTTAAGGTGTTCAATGCAGATGACTTACCGGCGTTGGAACGGCCGGCAAACGCGATCTCGACACCCCCATCATTTGGCAGGTGACGGATGTCGGGTGCGCTGGTCACAAAATGCACCTTATTGAAATTCAGAGTTTGTGTTTCCAACGTAAATTCCCCATGGAGATAGAGGGTTATAGAGTTACTTTTTTGTAAAATGGTGTAAAATAGCGTCGCTTAAACGCGTTTATTTTAACATGCCTTCAGCGGCATGGGATCTGGAAGCCTAATAACGAAAAGTTGGAACGCCATGAAGAACCTAGTCATTACTCTTGCTCTGATGGTTGGCGTAACGGGGATGGCACAAGCCAAGGGCGATGCCGCTGCGGGACAGACCAAGGCTGCCGTTTGTGCGGCTTGTCATGGACCGGACGGAAACAGCCTGGTTGATATGTACCCCAAAATTGCTGGTCAGCACGCATCATATATCAAAAAGCAGTTAGTTGAACTGAAGGCTGCCGCTTCTGGTCAAATTGGCCGGGTTGCGCCAGTGATGGGGCCGATGGCGTTACCTTTGTCGGAACAGGACATGGATGACCTGGCGGCTTATTTCTCCAGCCTGAAGGTTACCCCTATCGCTGTCCCTGACGACGTGGTCGAAGCGGGCAAGGCTCTCTATATGGGTGGTGACATGAGTCGCGGTCTGGCAGCTTGTACGGCTTGCCATGGTCCTCGTGGCTCGGGTGTCGAACAGGCGAAGTATCCCAACCTGTCCGGCCAGCATCCTGCCTATATCAAGGCTCAGCTCACCGCATTCCGTGCCGGGACGCGTGACAACGATCCGAATGGCATGATGCGGGATGTTGCCAAGAAACTGACTGATCAGGATATCGAAGCCCTCTCCAAATATGTGGCGGGTCTGCACTGATATAGTCGATACGGTCGATTTGAGTTGAAACGGGGAGCCTGGGCTCCCTGTTGTTTTTATGGCTTTCAGATAATTCTCGGTTTAATCCCCCCGTTCTGTAAGAGATCTCCCATTCTCAAGGCAGGCCAAGGCTCATAAAATTGCATAAAATATTAAATAATCATTATTTATCAGTGAATTATATAAATATTGATATTTTTCGACATGTTGAGAATGTTTTGAGTGGATTGAGCCGCTTTATAGAGTTGGTACAGTAGGCTTAATGGATTCACCCACGGATTGGGTGACGGTTTCACGACAGGGTGTTGTGAGCAGAGGATGGCTGGCGTGGCGGGATGCCATGGGCTCGGATGAGCTGGCAAAGGATTGAAGGATCAGGATGGTGACCATCTCCGGAGCGGGATGGGGTTGCGGGATGCAGACTCCCCGGCACGATGGCAGGATGCGGTCGAGACGGGTCAAACAGGCACACGCACATTCAGGAACGACCAATATAAGGTCAGGATGACCACACAACGATATGATGCGGCGACAAGTTGTCATGGAGAGGACGAAACAGACTGTTTTGCCATTCAGGATGGCGCACGCATGAACATATCAAGGCAGCTTCGGCTGCCTTTTTTCTTTTGGGTCATTAACCCGATTAGCCATTCTGTGTCAAAATACCAGCAACATGCCCAGAGGATACCGATCCTGCGGTGTTCAGTGGCCTGATTGGGCCTGATTGGTGCGGGATCCTGCTCTTGTTCCAGCCTTACTGTTCCTCGCATCGTATCCCACCGGGTGAAATCATCCCGGGTACGGGTCAAACCAGTTATTTTCGGAGTTAGCCATTCATGTCTGCCAAACAACCCACTCGCAAGCCTACTGGCAAGCGCAAAGAATCTGATGTCAGTGCTCAAGAAGGCCGTGAGCGTAAACGGGCTGCCAAGCGCAAAGGCCTGAAGGCTGGTTCTCGTCAGCAAGTTGAACAGCCGAAGAGCAAGTCTGGCAACAGCCAGTCCAAAGATCCGCGTATCGGTTCCCGCAAGCCGGTGGTACTGGTGGTGGATGACAAACAGAAGAAGCCGACAGCCCCCAAGGCGGTGAAAGAGAAGAAGCTGGTGATGACGCCCGAGCAGGAACTGGCTTCTATCGAAAACGATGACCGCTTGAATGATCTGCTGGATCGTCTGGATGCCGGTGAAACCCTGGAAGCGGCCGAGCAGGCCTGGGTTGATCAGCGCGTCGACCGTTATCAGGAGCTGATGGATGAGCTGGGCATCATCGACAACGACGATGATGAAGATGATGATCTGCCGTTTGATGATGGCGATGACGCCGAGTTCGACGAGCAGAAACCAGCCTCCGAAGAGGAGTTGTGGGACCGTTTCAACCAGGTCGATTTCAAGCCGGAACCCAAGCCTGAGCCGAAGAAAAAGTGATGAGTGGATGGATGCTGGCCGCCCTGTTGGGCGGCCTGATTTTGTCAGGGTTGGCCATCTATGCAGGCATGCTGCTGGCCAGGCTGAGACGACAGCAAGCGATGCAGTGGCAGGCGATTACCGCTCGCAATGAACGAATTCTGGAGAGCGTGCGGGTCATTGCCCATGCGGTGCGGGAGGGGCAGTGCGATTACTCCGAAGGCGCCATTCGGCTGACCAATCTGCTGGATGCGTTGCAGATCAAGGGGGGGCGAGCGTTCGTTGCCGAGTTCCCGGGTCTGTACGGGCTGTATGAGAAGGTGAAAGATATGCCGACTCATGAAGCCAGACGTGCCCTCAAGCGCAATGAAGTGATGAAGATGGATCTCGAACGAAGCGGCTACGAGGCCGAGCTGGAGGCTCAGATCCTCAAGGATGTGGCCCAGCTGAAGGATTTTCAGTTAGGTCGGTGAGCCAACAATAACAACAAGAGAGGAAGCGAGCGTGCAAGCAGAACAGATTGTGTGGGATCAGGCCCTGATCGAAAAATATAACTACAGTGGCCCGCGATACACCTCTTATCCCACTGCGCTGGAGTTCAACGAGAGCTTCGGCTATCCGGATTTTGTCCGCGCAGCCGGCCAGTATCCCGAGCGCAATCTGTCGCTCTACGTGCATATCCCTTTCTGTCACAAGCTCTGCTACTACTGCGGCTGCAACAAGGTCATTACCCGTCATCAGCACAAGGCTGACGAGTATCTCGACTACCTGGAGCAGGAGATCAAGGCGCAAGCCCCGCTCTTCAAGCATCGTCTGGTTACCCAGCTGCACTGGGGGGGCGGTACACCCACCTATCTGGATGAAGCGCAAACGCGCCGTCTGATGGCCATGCTGCGTGAGCACTTCCATTTCGCCGAAGAGGGGGAGTTCAGCATCGAGGTCGATCCGCGTGAGATTGCCATTACCATGCTGGATGTGCTGCGAGACGTCGGCTTCAACCGCATCAGCCTTGGGGTGCAGGACTTCAACAAGGATGTGCAGGTTGCGGTCAACCGCGAGCAGGACAACGACTTTATTAAAGCCATGTTGGAACGGGCCAGAGAACTGGGTTTCCGCTCGACCAACCTCGACCTTATCTATGGCCTGCCGCATCAGGATCGTGCCAGCTTCCACCATACGTTGGAAGAGGTGCTCAAGACGGATCCGGCGCGCCTTTCCATCTTCAACTATGCCCACTTGCCGAGCCGCTTTGCCGCCCAGCGCAAGCTGAAAGAAGACGACATGCCTGCTCCGCAGGAGAAGCTGGCCATGCTGCAGGACACCATCGCCTTCCTCACTGGTCAGGGTTACCAGTTCATCGGCATGGACCATTTTGCCAAACCCGATGACGAGCTGGCGGTGGCGCAGCGCGAGGGCAAGCTGCACCGCAATTTCCAGGGCTATACCACTCAAGGTGATTGCGATCTGCTGGGGCTGGGGGTCTCCTCCATCAGCATGATCGGTGATGCCTACTCCCAGAACCAGAAAGAGCTCAAGACCTATTACGCACAGGTTGCAGAGCTGGGTCATGCCCAGTGGAAAGGCTGCTCGCTCAATCAGGATGACCTGATCCGCCGTGAGGTGATCAAGCGGCTTATCTGTGATTTCCGTCTGAACTTTGCGTCTGTCGAGCAGGCGCACGGTCTCAATTTCAGAGAGTATTTTGCCGACGATCTCAAGCTGCTGCAGACCTTCATCAACGATGGATTGGTGCGTATGACGGAGGATGGTCTGGAGGTATCCTCCACGGGGCAGCTGCTGATCCGCAATATCTGCATGTGTTTCGACGTGTACTTGCGCAACAAGGCGCGCCAGCAACAGTTCTCTCGCGTGATATAAGCTTGTTTGCCGATTAGAGAACAGAGAAGGGCGCTATCGTGGCGCCCCTTTCATATGTATTTTTGCTTAGGCTGCGGGTCGCGAAGGTTCTGGTAAGAAGTCTCTGCGCTGAGGCAAGCAATTGGGAATCAAGCAATGGTCGGTGAAACGCAGCTAAAAAGATGGGGGCGACTTGCGTCGCCCCCGGTAGTCGTATCGCTCAGATCCTTGAACGAAGTTGCTCCCTGCAATCCCTGACTGTTTACCTCTTCCTTTAGGTTTCCCCTTCCCAATCCTTTGGGGTGTCCTTTAGCCATCTTGGCCTGACGAGTCATCCTGTCCCGTCGCACTTTCTCCGTCCCGGGAGGTGTCCTTTACCACATCCTGTGGTGAGTCCATTTGCCCAACCCTGGCAGCCAGTCTTCCTGACCGACTTCATTGCGTCCGTGCATGAGTAACTATAAGGATTTTCTAACCAGCTACAACGCCAGATTGGAAAACGTTTTTGTTATTAACGCTTTCGAAAACGGTGTGTTTCTATTTATTCATTTATAAACATGGAGTTAAGTTAGTCGCCTTCATGTTTTAAGATCCTATCTTCCGATTATCTCGAGGATCTTTTCGGCTTTTGGCTTACATGTGGAATGGCGGATCTCTTACACGGAATTTTGGTTACTTTGGAAACAGATTCTGTGCTCTGATGGTGATCACCCAATGTGGGTGTGATGGCAGGAAAAGAGCAGTTAATGGGGTATTTATAGGTGCTGGTTGAGGCGCTCATAGATGGTCTGGCGCTCTTCAGGGGTGAGCGAAGAGAAGTAGTGGGTAAAGAGACGCAGTAGCAGGGACTTGTTCATGCCGTCTTGTTGGGTCAGATTACCCAGCTCATCGATGGCCACTGTACTCATGGAGAAGGTGGCTTTTTTGTAGCTGGGCTTCAGATGCTCACCACTCTCGATAAAGGCCAGTGCCGACAAGGCTTCATCCCTATGCAGAGTCAACTCAAGGCTGACCACCTTGGGTTTACCCTTGGCGTAGAACTCAGCATCTTCGATAAATTCATCGACAGTGAACTTCTTCTGGTGATGCAGCTGATGCTTTTTCTTCAGGTCCGCCAAGCCCATCTCATACCCCCACTTTCAGGAACTCTTTGGCGATGGCCCGGATCTCTTCGGCAGATTTGCCATCCGGTTCTATCTCCATCACCGATAATCCCTTTTCCTCACTATCGTCGTAGACGTTGCGGCCATAGGTGATGGAATTCAGTACGTCGACTCCGAACGAGGCACATACCTCTTTGGCCTCGAGAATCCGCTTTACCTGATTGGGCAAAGATGGACATTGGGTCAATACAACGGCTGCATTGAGGGTCGGATTGACCATCTTGCAGGTGGTGATCAGATCTTCCATGTGGGGTAGGGTCTTGAGGTCGCGGCGTTTCGGGCGCAAGGGGATCAGGGCGTGGGTGGCGACAGCCATGGTGGAGCGCAGTGCCCGGTTGTCTTGCCCGCCGCAATCGACGATGACGTAGTCATAGCGATTTTTCAGGCTAAGCAGATCGTTGCGAATATTGCCATAGAGCTGAACGCAGTTGATTTGTGGCAGATCCGGGTTGTCATTGCGTTCCTGAATCCAGTCCGAGGTAGTGCGTTGCGGGTCGCAGTCGACCAGTAACACCTCTCCCTGAAATTGGGATCTGAGGTAGACCGCCAGATTTTGCGCCAGGCAGCTCTTGCCACTGCCACCCTTCTCCCCACCGACCAACAAGATCATGACGTTCCCCTATCCATGAGAAAACCGTTGATTTCAGTATAGGAGGGGGTTGGCTCATCACAAGGCGAGAGGAGTGATGCTCCTCTCGTTCTGCAGGTTAATAGTGAACACTGCCGCCATGCCAGCGGCAGACATAGTCGGGCACCAGCATCTGGGGGGTCTTGTCGACATGGCATACCACCATGGGTATGGCAGGGGCTCCTTCAGCCTGACTGAGGGTGGGGAGCGCAGAGAGCAGCAAAGTCGCGAGCAACAGCATGGGTTTCATCTTCATAACAACTCCTTGGTAGTGCCATTCCTGTGTGATCCGGATCACTTTCTGAGTTAAGTCGAGGTTGGCGCCAGCGCAAGGTGAGGTGAATAAATTCAATTAATGAAAAAAGTATCAAAAGGCGTTGTGGTGACCGACGAGGATGGCTGCCCACCTTGATGCGGACTTTGTGCATATTAAGTTGAACCGCAAAAAGAGGTGGTGACTTATGAGGCTGGGCCTGATGGGGTTGGCATCAATGCCATGATCTGGAACAAGAAAAGATTTATGCAGTGAATGTGGTCGATGTGAGTATTTATTTCTCCCGCGTTCCTCTCGTTACGGCGATGTATTCAATACACAGGTAGTAATATTCAGATATTATTTTAGTTGTCGCCCATTTCATTGTTTTTTAATGTTTTTTTGTTTTTTTTTTTAATCTTTCCAGTGAGTTGGCATGAATAAAAGTTGAATCAACCTGAAATATATCGGGGTGATTTTGCATGAAGATTCAGGGTTTGCTGGGAGGAAAATGCGTAAATTGCTACTGGAGTCATAGATTGAAAGGTGAATATATTCAGTTCAAAGCGAATGTGATCAATGTCTAAGTTTGTCGTGATTCGCAGGGCTAACCTCGGTCTCGAAAGGCAAGGGCAGGATAGAACATAAGCCGATTACCCTACATAAAGAATATCCCGCCTTAGCCACGAGCATGAATAGAAGGAATCTATTCAATCACTCGCAGGGACCACTGCTAGACGGAATATAATCATGAGCAAATTTTATGTAGGTTCTGAAGTTGGCCAATTGCGCCGTGTCATGTTGCACCGCCCCAACCTCAGTCTGAAGCGTCTGACTCCTTCCAACTGCCAGGATCTGCTGTTCGATGACGTCCTGTCTGTTGAACGTGCCGGTCAGGAGCACGACAAATTCGCTCAGGTACTGCGCGATCAGAATGTCGAAGTTTTCCTGCTGACCAATCTGCTGGCGGAAACCCTGGATGTGCCGGAAGCCAAAACCTGGCTGCTGCAACATCAGGTCTCCGACTATCGCCTCGGCTCTTCTTTTGCCAACGACGTGCGCTGCTTCCTGGCTGACATGCCGCATCGCGAATTGGCCCGCATTCTCTCCGGCGGCCTGACTTACTCCGAGATGCCCTACAGCGGTGTCAACATGGTAGTGGGCATGCACGCTCCGACCGATTTCATCATCGAGCCGCTGCCCAACCACCTCTTTACCCGTGACACCTCCTGCTGGGTTTATGGCGGCGTCTCCATCAACCCGATGGCCAAGCCGGCTCGTCGCCGCGAAACCAACCATGTGAAGGCCATCTACCGCTGGCACCCGATGTTTGCCGGTCAGGACTTCATCAAGTACTTCGGTGACGAGGAGCGTGACTACGACAACTCCACTATCGAGGGTGGCGACGTACTGGTGATCGGCCGCGGTGCCGTGCTGATCGGTATGTCCGAGCGCACCACCCCGCAAGGTGTCGAGCATCTGGCTCGCAGCCTGTTCAAACACGGTCAGGCTAAACAGGTCATCGCCATGGAGCTGCCGAAGCACCGCAGTTGCATGCATCTCGATACCGTCATGACCCATATGGATGTCGATACTTTCTCCGTCTATCCGGAAGTCATCCGCAAGGACGTGCAGTGCTGGAGCCTGACTCCGGGCGGCGCCACCGGCATGAACATCAAGGAAGAGGGTTACTTCGTCACCGCTATCGAGAAAGCACTGGGCGTGGATCAGCTGAAGATCATCACCACTGGCGGTGACAGCTTCGAAGCAGAACGCGAGCAGTGGAACGACGCCAACAACGTGCTAACCGTACGTCCCGGCGTGGTGGTGGGTTACGAGCGCAATACCTACACCAACGAGAAATATGACAAAGCCGGTATCACAGTTCTCTCCATCCCGGGTGATGAACTGGGCCGTGGCCGCGGCGGCGCCCGCTGCATGAGCTGCCCGATGGAACGCGACAGCATCTGATGAGACGGCGTGGCGCCGGCAGAAGCTGGCGCCACACAGAACCAAACTCGAGATTAACCACTATGAAAAAACCAACTGTCGTCGTCGCTCTGGGTGGCAATGCACTGCTCCGTCGTGGTGAGCCACTGGAAGCGGATATCCAGCGCAAGAACATCGCAACTGCCGCCAAGACCATCGCCCTGATCGCTCAGGAGTACAACGTGGTGCTGGTGCATGGCAACGGCCCGCAAGTCGGCCTGCTGGCTCTGCAAAACAGCGCCTACACCAAGGTATCCCCTTATCCGCTGGATGTGCTGGGTGCCGAGTCCCAGGGCATGATCGGCTACATGCTGATCCAGGAGCTGAAAAACCTGATGCCGAGCCGCAATGTCACCGCGCTGCTGACTCAGGTGCAGGTTGATCCCAAGGATCCGGCGTTTGCCAATCCGACCAAATTTATCGGCCCCGTCTACGAAGAGGCTGAAGCCCGCACCCTGGCAGAAGAGAAGCACTGGGTGGTCAAGGCTGACGGCAAGTTCTTCCGCCGCGTAGTGCCCTCCCCGCTGCCCCAGCGCATCGTTGAAGGCGACGCCATCGAAACTCTGATTGCCCAGGGCCACCTCATCATCTGTACCGGTGGTGGTGGCATCCCTGTGACCTGGGATGGCCAGAGCCTGACCGGTATCGAAGCCGTCATCGACAAGGACATGTCTGCCGCCTACCTGGCCAAGCAGATCAAGGCCGACGCCCTGCTGATCCTGACTGATGCCGATGCCGTCTATCTGGATTGGGGTAAACCGACCCAGCGTCCGCTGCGAGTCACCAGCCCGGACGAGCTGGCCGGAGTCAAGTTCGACGCAGGTTCCATGGGACCGAAAGTCGAAGCCTCTTGTGAATTTGTCAAAGCGACCGGCGGCATGGTCGGCATCGGCTCTCTGGAAGATGGCCTCGCCATCCTCAAGGGGGAAGCCGGCACCAATATCGTCGCCACCCGCACCGTACATGCGTAATTACCGATATCTGTACTGAGAATGCGTAGTCAACACTACTGCCCGAACTGGTCTGAAACATATATAGAGAGAACTCATCATGGCTTTTAATCTGCGTAACCGTAACTTCCTGAAACTGCTGGACTTCACCCCGCGCGAAATCCAATACATGATCGACCTGGCCATCGACCTGAAGAAAGCCAAATACGGTGGCTACGAGCGCAAACACCTGACCGGCAAAAACATTGCCCTGATTTTCGAGAAGACCTCCACCCGTACCCGCTGTGCGTTTGAAGTAGCGGCCTTCGACCAGGGCGCGCAAGTCTCCTACCTTGGCCCAAGCGGTTCCCAAATCGGTCACAAGGAGTCCATGAAGGACACCGCCCGTGTACTGGGCCGCATGTATGACGGTATCGAATACCGCGGCTACGGTCAGGAGATCGTGGAAGAGCTGGGCGCCTACGCCGGTGTTCCGGTCTGGAACGGCCTGACCAACGAATTCCACCCGACCCAGATCCTGGCCGATTTCATGACCATGCTGGAGCACGGCAAGGGCAAGCGTCTGGATCAAATCAAGTTCGCCTACTTGGGTGATGCCCGCAACAACATGGGTAACTCCCTGATGGTCGGCGCCGCCAAAATGGGCATGGACATCCGTCTGGTCGCGCCGAAAGCCTTCTGGCCGGAAGAGGAGTTGGTTGCCAAGTGCCGCCTGATCGCCGAAGAGACCGGCGCACGCATCACCCTGACCGAAGATGTGAAAGAGGGTGTGCTGGGTGCGGACTTCCTCTACACCGACGTCTGGGTATCCATGGGTGAAGCGAAAGAAGCCTGGGATCAGCGCGTCAAACTGATGACCCCGTATCAGGTCAACATGGATGTCATCAACGCCACCAAGAATCCTGATGTGAAGTTCATGCACTGCCTGCCGGCGTTCCACAACGACGAGACCACCATGGGCAAGGAAGTAGCTGACAAATATGGCATGAAAGGCCTGGAAGTGACCGAGGACGTGTTCGAATCCGAGCACAGCATCGTGTTCGACGAGGCCGAAAACCGGATGCACACCATCAAGGCAGTGATGGTTGCTACGCTGGGCGACTAAGGTCGCAGTAGTGGTGCCGGGGGGCGACCCCCGGCTTTTCGACCATGTGACAGCGGCATAATACCTCTAACCCTACAACCCGCAGCCTGCATGGATACCACACCCACAAAAGGAAGCTGGACCATGACCAAATTCAAGTTCCCGTCAGCCTACACGATACTGTTTGTGCTGATCGCCCTGGTGGCCGCCCTGAGCTGGATAGTGCCGGCCGGCAAATATGAGATGACCATGAACGAAGCCCTCGGCAAAGAAGTGCCGGTGGCGGGTACCTACAAACTGGTGGAGGGGAATCCCCAGGGGATCGTCGACGTGCTGCTGGCACCTATCGATGGCCTCTACAACCACGACACCTATGAGGCAGGCGCCATCGACGTCTCCCTCTTTATCCTGATCATCGGTGGTTTTCTTGGCATTGTGACCAAGACCGGTGCCATCGATGCCGGTATTGAGCGTGTGACCGACCGCCTGCGCGGCCGGGAAGAGTGGATGATCCCGATCCTGATGGCGCTGTTCGCCGCAGGGGGCACCATCTACGGGATGGCCGAAGAGTCGCTGCCGTTCTACACCCTGCTAGTGCCGGTGATGATGGCCGCCCGCTTCGACCCCGTGGTGGCTGCTGCAACCGTATTGCTGGGTGCCGGTATCGGTACTCTCGGCTCCACCATCAACCCGTTTGCGACCGTTATTGCGGCCAACGCCGCGGGTATCTCCTTCACCGACGGTATCTGGCTGCGCGTCGCCATGCTGGTGGCTGGTTGGCTGCTCTGCGTCGCCTACGTCATGCGTTACGCCAAGATGGTGCGCAGCGATCCGAGCAAATCGCTGGTGGCTGACAAGTGGGAAGAGAACCGTGCCCACTTCCTGGGCAACAAGAGCGACCAGATGCTGGAGTTCACCCTGACCCGTAAAATCGTACTGGGTATCTTCGTCGCCGCCTTTGCCGTGATGATCTACGGTGTGGCCGTGCTGGGCTGGTGGATGGCGCAGATCTCCGGTGTGTTCCTGGCAGCCGCCATCATCGTTGGTCTCATCTCCCGCATGAGCGAGGAGGAGCTGACCTCCAACTTTATCGATGGTGCTCGCGACCTGCTGGGGGTGGCGCTGATTATCGGTATCGCCCGCGGTATCGTGGTAGTGATGGATAACGGCATGATCACTCACACCATTTTGCACAGTGCAGAAGGGATCGTGACCGGCCTCTCCACCATCGTCTTTATCAACGTGATGTTCGTGCTGGAAGTGGTGCTCTCCTTCCTGGTGCCGTCCTCCTCCGGTCTGGCCGTACTGACCATGCCGATCATGGCGCCGCTGGCCGACTTCGCCAACGTGGGCCGCGATCTGGTGGTGACGGCTTACCAGTCTGCCTCCGGTCTGGTGAACCTGGTGACCCCGACTTCCGCCGTGGTCATGGGCGGCCTGGCCATCGCCAAAGTGCCTTATGTGCGCTGGCTGAAGTGGGTGGCTCCGCTGCTCGGTATCCTGACTGTGCTGATCGTGATCTGCCTGAGCCTGGGCGCCGTGCTCTCCTGAGGGATAACAAGCAAGATGAAACGGGAGCCTGATGGCTCCCGTTTTTTTATGGGCGCAAGAAGTGATGGGTACAACATAACTGGCAACAAAAAGGCGACCCGCAGGTCGCCTCGATGCATTCGATGGAAGGGGTTAGCGGGCCTGCGCCAGCGTGCGCACCACGGCGGCATGGGCCTGACGGGTGCGGCTGATATGGCGCGGCGCGACCAGCACTACATCATTGCCCGCGACGGCGCCCATGATCTCGGGATTGGCGTTGCGATCCAGCAGGCGAGCCACCACGGTGGCGGCCCCCGGAGTGGTGTGGATCAGCACCATCTGCTGGTTGTGTACCACTTCGCGCACCATGTCGTGGATCGAGCGGGTACTGCCGGCGGGTTCCAGCTGCTCATCGACCAGGGTGTAGACCTTCTTGCCGTTGGCATTCTGCGCCTTGGCGACGCCGAGGCGGCGCAACAGACGGGAGATGGTGGACTGGCTGATGTCGGCAAAGCCGCGCTCCGACAGCTCGCGACGGATCTCTTCCTGGGTGCTGTAGCAGTGCTGACCGATGATCTGGCGACAGGCATCCAGCTGGGCCAGATCGGGCTCTTGGGCAACGGGACGACTGAGGGTTTTGACCACGGCGAATTCCTTTGATGATGACCGGAGGTAAACGCGCGATATCTGCCATAGCAGTCAGTTATCAGGTAAAAACACTGATAATCCATCTATATGCAGGGAATGAGCGGGCATTACCATCTTGCGATGGCAAATTATAGCTGACTGGAAATTCGGTGATGTGACAGGGTTCAAAAATGGGCCCCGCGGGGCCCAATCAGATATCAGTAACGCTCGCTGACGATGTCCTGAGTGAAGGACTTCTCGCAATATTTGCACTTCATCCGCACCACGCCTTTCACTTCGCGCACCCGGAAGTAGCTGTCCACCGGCTCGTTGTGGGAGATGCAGTTGGAGTTGGGGCAGTGGAACACCCCGGCGATGAACTCCGGCAGCTCCAGCTGGTGCTTCTTCACCACATTGAAGTCTTCGATGATGTTGACGGTCGCTTTAGGGGCGAACAGCGCAAGCTGGTTGGCTTGTTGCTCGGTCAGGCGGGTGTTCTCAATCTTGATGAGATCCTTCTTGCCCAGTGCGCCGGATTTCAGGTTGAAGCCGACGGTGATCCGCTCCTGGGTTTCGACCAGCTGGAACAGCTTGAGGATCTTGATGCCCTGGCCAGCGGGGATGTGATCGATGACGGAGCCGTGACGGATGGCTTCGACTTGCAGTTGGTTCTTGTCAGACATGATATTCCCCTAAGCTCAGACAGTTTCGTTCAGTACCAGTGCCAGCAGCGCCTGGCGTGCATAGACCCCGTTCTCCGCCTGCTGGAAGTAGCAAGCGTGGGGAGTCTTGTCGACCGCCACATCGATCTCGTCGACGCGGGGCAGGGGATGCAGGATCTTCATGGTGGGCTTGGCCCCTTCCAGGGTTGCCAGCTCCAGAATGAACTTGGCGGCCATGTGCTTGTATTCGGTCTCGTCGAAGCGCTCTTTCTGGACGCGGGTCATGTAGAGGATGTCCAGCTCCGGCATCACCTCTTCCATGGTCTGGTGGACGCTGAACTGGATACCCTTCTCTTCCAGCTCTTCGCAGATGTAGTCCGGCATCGCCAGCGCTTCCGGGGAGATGAAGAAGAAGCGGCAGTTGAACAGGCTGAGGGCCTGGGCCAGCGAGTGCACGGTGCGGCCATATTTCAGGTCACCGACGAAGGCGACGTTGAGGTTGTCCAGACGACCCTGGGTCTCATGGATGGTGAACAGGTCGAGCAGGGTCTGGCTCGGATGCTGGTTGGAGCCGTCGCCGCCGTTGATGACCGGCACGCGGGAGAATTCGGAGGCTAGACGGGCCGCACCCTCTTTCGGGTGGCGCATCACCACCGCATCCGAGTAGGAGCCGATGATCTTGATGGAGTCAGCCAGCGTCTCGCCCTTCTTGGCGCTGGTGTTGCCACCGTCGGCGAAGCCGATGATGTTGCCGCCAAGGCGCTGTACCGCGGTCTCGAAGGAGAGGCGGGTGCGGGTGGAGGCTTCGAAGAAGCAGCTGGCAACCAGCTTGTCTTTCAACAGGCTGGTGTCAGGTTCAGCCTTCAACCGTTGTGCGGTTGAGACTACCAGTTCCATTTCTGACCGGGTCAGGTCCGAAATGGAGATGACATGTTTCTTATAGAGTGGATTGGTCATCGTCTGCATTCCCTTTGACATCATTGGAGGTTTTTCGGGCACAAAAAAAAGCCCCTGAAACAGGGGCTTTTTTTAAAAATAACTGGGGATCTTTGGGGTGGGAACCGGAAACAACGGGGCCGCTCTGGTGCGCACCACCCGTCTGCAAGGCTGTTTTCTGAATCAAAAACTGCATCGTTTCGTCCCGACCTTTTTCAAAACCGGACAGATTATAGGGCCGCTTTTTTAATTGTCAAAATTTTATTTACGATGCCAATTTCAGCATGAAAAACGTTTAAGTGACGGAAACATGACGACAAATCCACACCTTGTGCGTCTCTTGCAGCGATTCCCCATCGCGGGCCATGGCGCGCAAATAACCGAGTCTGTGGTGTCCTTCCAGCAGGCAGTAGGGGCGGGGTAGGGGATGACCGTTCGGGTAGCTGGCTCCCTCTTCCGGCACCAGCACGATGACAGGTTCGGGCCAGGTGCCGTCGTTTAGCATCTTCTCGCCGAGCCAGGAGCGGCGGACATAGCGGTTGCTGCGCAGCATCTCGCCCCAGCGCTCGATCACCTCCATATGGCGGGAGTCTATCTGCTCGATAATCTGCGCGGTGGGCCAGCTTTCGCATGCGAACTGGTGGCTGGCGAGATCGATAAAGCTCCAGTTGGACTCAAAACCGCGCCAATGACGGTAAATCCACTGGGAAAGCACATTTTCGGGGATGAAGGGCACCAGCGGGGCGACCCGGGCCAGGTAGTCGGGCAGGGACTCTGTTTTGCGTTCGTCCCTGAAGTTGAGGGGCGCAAGTTGTTGGAGCAGTCGGTAATTGAGCATAAGTGGCCTCCCGGTACCTGATTTCACCCTACCCCCATTTATGCCCCATTCCTACCCCGCTGAGTCTGGAAATACAGCAAGTTACCCCTCGTTGCTGCACAAATCGGCGCGACTTGTTCGGGATTTGTGCAATCGCATTAAAAGTGTGAAAAAAGCCTTTACCTTTGAAACCCGCTTTGTATACTACGCCTCGTTTGTTGCAGGGGCGTAGTTCCAATTGGTAGAACAGCGGTCTCCAAAACCGATGGTTGCGGGTTCGAGTCCTGCCGCCCCTGCCATTTTCAGAAAGGCCAGCTCATTGAGCTGGCCTTTCGCATTTCCGGCGTTCGCCAATTTATCCCTCTCTCCTTTCTCTTCTCCTTCTTGCCGCTAGCTCTCGGTGACTGTGGCCACATTGATCTCTATGTCTGCCGCAAGAGCGTTCAATGTGCAGCAACCCGCTGTTTCAGGACGGTGACCAGCCGCTGGTGGCGGGCGGGGAGCGGCCACTCGGCGCGGTAGATCAGCCAGAGGGTGTCGATCACCTCAATACTGCTCTGGATCACCCGGATTTTCTCCGGTTGGGCAAAGGCGGTGACGGCGAAGCGGGGCAGCACGGTAAAGCCGAGGCCGCGGGCGACCGGCTCCAGGATCAGGCCGATCTGGTTGGTAAAGCCGCGCTGCGGGATCTCGTCAACGCGCTGGCCGGGGTAGCGTCGTCCCAACAGGCGTTGTGCCATGCTGCGGCCATCCGGGTGGTCGATAAAGCCGAGCTGACAGAGGTACTGCCAGCTCGGCTCCTTGCCATCGTTGGGCACCACCAGACAGAGGGGTTCGCGGGCGAAGGGCTCGGCGGCGATGCTGAGGTGTTCAGGCGGCTGATCCACCAGTCCCAGATCGCTGCGCCCCGCCAGTACCGCCTGCACTATGTCGGGGGTGGGGGCAAAGCGGTGCTGGATGGTGAGTCCGGGGTGCTCTTGTTGCTGGTCGAGCAGCAGGGGATAGAGCAGCAGACCAATGCTACCCGGGGTGGACAGGGTGATGGCGCCGTGGTGAGGGTCGTCGTCCGAGAGGCGTGCCCGCAGCTGTTCGGCGGCCTGCTCCTGCTGGCGGGCGAAGTCGAGCAGCACCAGCCCGCGCGGGGTGAGCTCCAGCAGACGAGGCTTGCGCAGCAGCAGGGGGCCAAATTCGGCCTCGAGGCGCGAGATATGCTGACTGACGGCGGCCTGAGTGAGATCCAGCCGATCGGCGGCACGGGTAAAACTGCCGGTTTCATGCACCACCACCAGGGTGTGGAGCCAGAGTGGATTAACCATAAATTTAATTTATGCCTTCCATTAGTTTGACCTTATTTTTCATTATGGCTCTCCTTCCTATCATGTCACCTGTTTCCCACACACAATTTCAAGGTGACTTATGACTTACCCACGCAACTTCTCCCACATCGGCATCACGGTGACTGACCTCGACAAAGCGGTCGAGTTCTATACCAAGGTGATGGGCTGGTATCTCATCATGCCGGCGACCACCATCACCGAGGATGACTCCGCCATCGGCGTGATGTGCAACGACGTGTTTGGCCCGGGTTGGGGCTCCTTCCGCATCGCCCACCTCTCCACCGGCGACAAGATCGGCATCGAGCTGTTCGAGTTTCCCAACAGCGAGCGCCGTGAGAACAACTTCGAATTCTGGAAGACCGGAGTGTTCCACTTCAGCGTGCAGGATCCGGATGTCGAGGGGCTGGCGGCGCGCATCGTCGCGGCGGGCGGCAAGCAGCGGATGCCGGTGCGCGAGTACTACCCGGGCGAGAAGCCCTACCGCATGGTCTACATGGAAGATCCCTTCGGCAATATCGTCGAGATCTACAGCCACAGCTATGAGCTGACCTACTCCGCCGGTGCATATCAGGGGTAAGTAACAGGCCGCCTTAGGGCGGCCTGCTGCTTTGTTGTTACAAGAGTCAGTAGCATGGAATAGCGATCTGGTTCACACGAATAGCGCGTTCTGTTGTTGATAGATGGGAAAATATACAGATTCACTAAAGTCTGTTCATATTGCGGCCGATAGCCTTTGATACATCAGGGTTTTCCCTGCCTGACACAACAACAAGGATTCGTCGTAATGACCCTCTCTCTGCGCGGCAAGCTGCTGGCCACCAGTCTTGGCGTAGTGCTGCTGATGGCATCACTGCTCGGCATCGTTGCCTTTCACACCCTAAAATCCCGCACCATGAGCGCCATCCAGAGCGAGGCGGTCAACTATGGCCACGCCTACTCGGTCGCCATCGGCGAATGGATGACGGATCGCAAGAACACCGTCCATGCGCTGGTCAACCTGATCAGCGATAACCCCCAAGCCGAGCTGGTGCCGCACCTGAAGCAGGCCTACACCTCCGGCGGCTTCGGCCTCACCTATTTTGGCTCCGCGCAGGGGGTGATGACCCGGCAGGATCCCTCCCTCAACACCGGCAACTATGACCCGCGCGAGCGCCCCTGGTATCAGGATGCGGTGAAGGCGGGGCAGCTGATCGTCACTGCCCCCTATGTCAGCGTCACCATGCAGAAGCTGGTGGTTACTCTCTCCGAGCCGGTGCGCCATCAGGGCGAGCTGGTCGGCGCCGTGGGGGCCAACCTGGCGCTCGACAAGCTGATCGATGAAGTACTGGCGATGAAGGTGCAGGGTGAGGGCTACGCCATGCTGCTCGACAGCAGCGGCCTCATCGTCGGCCATCCGCAGAAGGATCTGGCACTCAAGCCCATCGCCGAGCTGGCGCCGGGACTCTCTGCCGCCACCTTCCAGCAGTGGGGCCGCGAAAACAGCGAGCTGCACGCCGCCACCCTCGACGGGCGGGATGTGCTGCTGGCGGTACAACCGGTGCCGGGCACCGACTGGCTGCTGGCCATGGTGATGTATCGCGATGTGCTGGAGGCGCCGCTCAGCAGCCTGCTGTGGGAGCTGGTGGGGCTGACCCTGGTGCTGATGCTGGTATTCAGCGCTCTGCTCACCGCCACCTTCAAATACCTGTTCGCCGATCTCGGTCGGGTCGCGCACGCCCTGCACGACATTGCCCACGGCGAGGGGGATCTCACCGTTCACATCAACACCCACAGCAAGGATGAGGTGGGCCAGCTGGCCCAGAACTTCAACCAGTTCGTGGCGCGGCTGCATGGCATCGTCAGTCGGTTGCGGGATGTGACCATCGAGCTGGCGGCACAGTCCCGTGCCCAGGCGGCCGGGGCGCAGGCCCGCAGTCAGCGGGTACGCCAGCAGCAGGACGAGATCGTGATGGTGGCGACCGCGGTGACCGAGATGGCTTCCGCTACCCAGGAGATCGCCGGTAACGCCGAGTTTGCCGCCACTACCGCCACCGATGCGGTTGCACTGGCGGTCGCCGGTCAATCCCAGGTTGGCCAGAGTCAGCGCAGCATTACCGGTCTGGCGGACGAAGTGGCCGATGCCAGCCAGATCATCAATGAGCTCGACAACCATGCCCAGAAGATCAGCGGCATTCTGGCAACCATCAGCGGCATCGCCGAGCAGACCAATCTGCTGGCGCTCAACGCCGCCATCGAGGCTGCCCGGGCCGGTGAGCAGGGCCGCGGTTTTGCGGTAGTCGCGGACGAGGTACGGGTGCTGTCACGCCGCACCCACGACTCCACCGACGAGATCCAGCAGATGATCGAGACCCTGCAGCAGACCACCCGTCGCGCCGTGGGTGGTATGGAGACCAGCCGTCAGCTGGCGGGTACCAGCGTCGAGGATGCGGAAGCGGCCAACCAGAGCCTTGCCCGGATCAACGAGGCGATCGGCTCCATCAGCGACATGGCGACCCAGATCGCCGCAGCGGCCGAGGAGCAGACCTCGGTGACCGGCGAGATCAGCCGCAATACCGAGAATATCCGCCACGTCTCGCAAGAGCTGGCCGAGCAGGCGGGCAACGAGGCGGCTCAGGCGGCCGAACTCAAGTCGCTGACCGAGCGGCTGGAGCAGGAGATCGGCCGCTTCCGGCTCTGATCCTCAGGCCATCTTTATCTAGTCCTGAAATAGGTTTACACATTTTCAACTAGCATTTCTCTACTCAGAACCCCCTATGTACCGCATCGGGG